>NZ_JBIWPO010000021.1:0-135899 GCF_044768275.1 Streptomyces sp. NPDC101152
GGCACCCCTGCCCGGCCGAACGCAAGCATCATACGAAGCCTGCCCGACCCCAACTCCACCAACCAGAAAGACACTTAGTCGCGACAGTCTACTAGGTTCGCTCAGACAGAAGCCCGAACGACGCGGTTCACGCTCGAAAGCCTCGGGCACGCCCGGCTGATCCCGCATGGGTGTTGAGCCAGAACCACTCGTTCATGCGAACGAGACTCCGCGACTGGCGTCCTCGGCGAACGTGACGTCTCTGACGTGGTGATGCGCCTCGATCCCCCAGTGCCCTCGAACGATCTTCGCCAGCCGTGCCGGGGTGGCCTGGGCCGCGGTGAGGTCGGTGAGGGCGTAGACGCACTACAGGGTGACCTTGCCGGTCTGCAGGGCCTGTACGGCGCGCGGGAAGGCCGGCCGCTTGGGCACGGTGGCGGCCTTGAGATGGCGGATCTCATCGCGTCCGTGCGCGCGGTCGCGGGTGCGGTACCCGAGCGGGATGTCGGCCCAGGGCAGTTCGCGCAGAACGCCGCGAGCTTTGGGTGATTGTCCTTGATCAGCGCGACGTAGTGGGCGTTCTTCGTCTCGACGAGGTAGCGGGCGTGCTCGTGCTGAGAGTGCAGGGCGTCGAAGGTGACGGTGCGGCCGGCCAGGTCGAGGTCGGCGCGCGGCGGGCGAAGCCGGGCGAGGAACAGCTTCAGCGGCTGGCCGGCCTCGGGCTGGACTGGGCGGCGCGGGCCTTGGGCACGGCGTAGCCGGACGGGGAAGTCATCGAGGTCCCTACCTCTGCTGCATCAGGCTTTGGCCATTTCGCGGTGGTGGCCGGGGGGTTCGGGATGGTGGGCCCGCCGGACACCCAGCCACCGCCTGGGAGCCCCCATCCCGCTGACCAGGTAATTCTCACCCAGTGACCAGCAATCCTCACTTCACTGTCCACACCCCGCCCCCTCGAGACCGGGTTGCAAGAGTGGTGGATGAGTGCCGTCCATCCTTTTTCCGGTGCGCGGCAACCTTTCGGCGACCCGGGGCCACTAGATGGTGTGCGCGTCCCCGCGCGACGATCATCTTCTGGATGGAATGCTCGCAATGCCCCTGCATAGAAAATCCCGACGCCGCTTTGCCGTCGCCGCCGGTGTGCCGGCCGTGCTGGCGCTGACCGCGGGCGGTTTCCTGTTCGCCCAGGGCGCGAAGGCGGCCAACACGATCGCGGTCGACGTCAACGCGACCCAGCGCCTCGGCACCGTCTCGAACATCGCCAACGGCCTGAACACGGCGACGTTCGACGGCCACCTCAATGACAGTGCGATCATCCCCGCGCTCTCGACCGCAGGCATCAACGCACTGCGCTACCCCGGCGGCTCAACCGCTGATGCCTACCACTGGCAGACGAACACGACGGTCGACGGGCTGGGCTACGCCAACCCGAACAACGGTTTCGACGACTTCATGGGCATCGCGCGGAAGACCGGTGCGAGCCCGATCATCACCGCGAACTACGGCTCGGGCACCGCGGAAGAGGCGGCGGCGTGGGTCAAGTACGCGAACGTCACCAAGCACTACGGGGTCAAGTACTGGGAGCTCGGCAACGAGATTCCTGGCGACGGCACCTACGGTTCGCACTGGGAGGAGGAGAAGAAGCCTCTGGGCGCCACAACCTACGCGAACAACATTGCGGACTACATCACCCGGATGAAGGCCGTCGACCCGAGCATCAAGGTCGGCGCCGTGCTGACCACCTACAACAGCTGGCCCGACGGGTCGATCGCCACCCGATACGGCGACACGGCGGACTGGAACACCACCGTGCTCAAGCGCGACGGCGCCAAGCTCGACTTCGTGATCGTCCACGACTACCCGAGCTCGAACTCCGAGTCACAACTGCTGGGCCAGTACCAGCACATCGCCTCGGTGATCTCGCACACCCGCGCCGAGATCAACCGGTACGCCGGTAGCAACGCCTCGAACGTGCAGATCATGATCACCGAGACGAACGCGAGCTACGAGTCCGACTCCGTTCCGGCCGCCCTCTACGCCGCCGACAGCTACATGACGTACCTGCAGCACGGAGTCGCGAACGTCGACTGGTGGGACCTGCACAACGGCCCCTCGAACATCAGCAAACTGCCCGACGGTACGACGGACTTCGGCGACGGCGGCGTGCTCTCCGCCGGCGGCTGCACCGGCAGCGTGTGCGAGCCCGCTGCGAACACCCCGTTCCCCGTCTACTACGGTCTTCAGGCCGTGGGCGGATTGGCCACCCCGGGCGCCGAGATGGTCGGCACCAGCACCTCCAGCTCCACGGTCACCTCCTACGCGGTCAAGACTTCGACCGGCCTGAACCTCATGCTCGTCAACCACAACGCGCAGACCAGTGAGCCGGTCAGCATCGACTACGCCGGATTCACCCCAGGCAGCGTCACCTCCGCGCAGCAGTTCAGCGAAGCGAACCGGAAGCTCGTGCCGATCAGCGGCCTCGACGCGCGCGGCCTGACCCTGCCGCCCTACTCCATCACGATCCTGAAGCTCTCCGCCGGCTCCACCCCCAGCGCCTCGTGCACCGTGACCGCCAGCACCGGCTCGTCCTGGTACGGCGGCTACGTCGAGAACGTCAAGATCACCAACCACGGCCCCGCCACCAGGAACTGGACGATCACCTTCGGTCTCCCGGCCAACACCCGCGTGACCAACAGCTGGAACCTGACCCGCAGTCAGGACGGCGACACCATCACCGCCCGAGCCGTGAGCTACGACAAGACCATTCCCGCGGGAGGCACCCTGCCCTTCGGCTTCGTCACCGCCGGCTCCGTCCAGAAAGTGGCCCAGCCCACCTGGTACGCCCTCAACGGCGTGCGCTGCGGCAGTTAGCCGCGCCCCGTTACCTATTTGGTGGCCCCGGAAATGGGGCTCCCGGCCTCCGGGCCCGGCATGACTGAGTCCCCCTGTCGCACGGATGATCCGGGGGGTGGTGTCACCGGGCATCGGAGGCACCGGTAGACCGCTGATCAGGGGCACGACCGCCGACCCGGCGACGGGTACGGCAACGTTGCGCTTGGGGGCCGGTCGGAGAACGGTGGAAGCGGTCGTTGATGATCAAGGTGTCTGACGCCTCATCAACAACAACCGCTTCCGATGCCATCATCCTCGATCATCGCGCTCGAGCGCCACCGCGACCACGATGCGGCCGCCTCCCTCGACTCCGCCGGCCTCGACCAGGCGGTCGACCTCGCCGAGGTCCTGGACGGCCTGCCCGATCCCCGGCGCCGCCAGGGCCGCCGCTACCGTCTCGGCTCGATGCCCGCGCTGTGCACCCTGGCCGTACTCGCCGGTGCCCGCACCCTCTCCGCGATCGCCCGACATGCCGCCGAACTCCCACCCCACCTGCACGATCGACACCGCCGTCGGCGCCTGGCGCGCCCACCTTGCCGACCCCGGCGAGGCCGTGGCCCTGGACGGCAAGGCCCTGCACAGCTCTCGTATCGCCGAACAACGCGCGATCCACCTCGTGTCCGTGATCAAGAGTGGCGAGATCACGCAGACCTGCCAGAACATCGAAAGGCGAGGCTTGGTGTCGGACGGGGTTTTCAGCCGTGGTCAGGCCTGGGAGAGGTGCCAGAACTGTCCACTGGTGGTGCTACAACCGTTGATCACGACGGCGGTGCCGTTCTTGGACGTGTTGGGGAACAGCGCGATGCACTCGCTGCTCAGCCCGGAGGCCAGCCACAGGTGGCCGAACCCGTCGGCGGGCCGCAGCTGCCAGGACTCCTGCGGGAGGGAGGCGTTGCACGCCTCCTGGTCGAGCTGGGCGCCGTCGACGGGTTCGGTCACGCTCATGCAGTAGCCGCTGCCGGTGTTCTCCAGCAGGAAGAACCCGTTGCCGAGGTCGATCGGCCGCCACACCTGGTTCAGCTCGCCGTCGCAAGACCACTCGTGGACGAGCGTGCCGGGGTCTAAGCGGCCGTTGCCGTCGACCTCGGCGCACTTGCCGGCGTGGTCGTTGACGATGGTGTAGTTCTGGGCCGCCGCCGGCCGCGTCCCGCCCGGCGCCCGGCCGGCGGCGTGCGGTGCCGCCGGTACGGCGCCGGCGGCCTGGGCTGACCCCGCCCCGGTCAGCGCGGCCCCCGCCACCAGGACGCCGGCCAGTAGGATCCCGGCGCTTCCCGTCCTCGTTCTGGTCATTTGGTTTCCCCTCCCGTAGTGAAAGTGACGGGACGTCACCGCCTCGTCGCGCCCGAACGGTGCGCCGGCGGCGGTGGAACGGCGGTACGGAAGACCGCCGGTCCGTCGCCCGCTCTCATGGACGGGAACCAGTGTCCGGCGCGCGGTGCGGCGGGACATCGGGAGCCGCTCCCCATCCCGGGGCGACGATCTCCCTACGCCTGGTCACGTCGCGTCGGCTGCGCACGCCGAGTTTGGCCAGGACGGCGGAGACGTGGTGGCCGACTGTCTTTGTGGAGATGTGCAGCCGCTGCGCGATCTCCGTGTCGCGCAGACCCGCCTCGAGCAGCGCGAGCACCTCGGCCTGCCGGGCGGTCAGCCCGTCGGGGTGGCTGAGCGTGGACCGGCGGGGCGCACGTCGGCCCTGCCGGCGCAGCTGTTCGGCGATCCGGTCGGCGGCGGCGCGGGCACCGAGCCGTTCCAGCTGGTGCAGGGCCCGGGGGAGCTGCTCCGGGTCGCGGGCCAGCGCCAGCCCGGCCTCGTACGGGCAGCCGAGCGCCTCCCACGCGGCGGCGGCCTCGGCCGGGGGCAGCCGGTAGGGCTCCGCCGCGGCATGAGAGCACGGTGTCCGGCCCGGGTCGAGCCACTGCCCGAGTTCGCCCACCGCCCAGCCGTGGTCCAGCCGTACGGCCAGCTCGTAGGTGGGGCGGACCAGGTGGTCGGTCGGCCTTCCGGCCAGCCAGGCCAGCTCCGCGCGGGCCGCCGCGACGGGCCAAAGGCGTTGCAGGGATTCGGTGCGCTCGGCCAGGTCCCATGCGGAGTCGAGCGTTCCGGCGGCTCGTGGGTCGCCGCGTCTGGCCTGCAACCGCCCGAGCACGGTCAGGGCGACGATCCGGGCCGACGTACCCGCGGTTGGATCGACGTCCGTCAGCGCGGCCTCGGCCTCGGCCCAGCGGCCGCGCTCGAACAGGCAGCGCGCCCACCAAGCGGCGGCGTACGACCGGTGCGCGTCGAAGTCCCGGGCCCCGCACCAGGCGATGGCTTGGTGCAGCCAGGGCTCGGCGGTGGTGTAGCGGCGGATCTCACCTGCGCCCGTGCCGATGTTCGTCATCGCCATACCGACGGCCGCGTCGTCGCCGACGCTCCTGGCCGCCTCGAGACTCCGGACGAGGGTCGCCTCCGCGAGTTCGGGTTCACAGAACCACTGGGCTGAGCCGACCGCGTTGAGGGCCTGCGCGAGCAGGTGCTGCTGTCCGTACCGCTCGGCCAGCTCAGCCGCCTGGCGCCCGGTCCGGACGGCCTCAGGGATCTCCCGGGAGAGCATCAGCAGGACGGCCAACCAGGCATAGGCGGCGGCTTGGCCGGGCCCCGGGCGTGACCGGTCGGCCGCCGCGCGGGCGAGGCGGCCGTTCTCCAACGCCTCGGCGCCCCGGCCGTTGCGCCACAGGTAGTAGGCGCCTCTGGCGAGCAGCGCGGCCTCCTGGGCCCGCTCGCGCCGCTCGCTCAGGCACTCCAGGGCCTGCCGCAGGGCGTCGACGGCCTCGTCGTCCCGGCCCAGGCGTCCACAGGCGTCGCCGTAGGCCTCCAGGAGCTCGGCGCGATCCGCCGCGGGCAACGGGTCCGCGAACCGCAAGGCCTGCGCGTAGTGCTCGGCGGCCTGCCGGTGGGCCCCGAGCGCCGCGGCACGTCGAGCCGCCGCGGGAGCATGGCACAACACCGCGGGGCCCTGGTCCGCCTCTTGGGCGTGGTGGGCCAGCCGGGCGGGCTCCGCGCCCGCAGCGGTCAGGCCGTCCAGGGCGTCGCGGTGCAGGGCGACCCGCCGGCCGGGCGGGGTGCTCTCCTCGACGGCCAGCCGCGCCAGCTCGTGTCGGAACCGGACGTGGTTTCCCTCGACGACGAGCATGCCGGCGTCCACGCAGGCGTCGACGGACCGCGCCGGGACCAGCGACAGCGGAGCGCCGTCGGGGAAGACCGCCACCGCTTCCAGGGCCTTCCGCCGGTCGGCGCCGAGCGCGGCCGCCCGGGCCAGCACGGCGTCCCGGACGGTCTCGGGTAAGCGCCGTCCCGGCTCGGCGAGCGCCTCGGTGACGAAGAAGGGGTTGCCGCCGGTCCTGGCGTGCAGATCGGCGACGTCCCGCGGGTCGCCGGGGCCCGCCAGTGCGGCGACGGCCGCGACCGAAAGCGGCGCGAGACGGACCCGGACGACGGTCCGGTCGGTGGCGAGCGATCCCAGCAGCCTGCGCAGCGGGTGGGTGGAATCCACCTCGTCGTCGCGGTAGGTGACGACGAGCAGGCTGCGCGTCGCGGCGATCCGCCGTCCGACGAAGACGAGCAGGTCGACGGTGGCCTCGTCGGCCCAGTGCGCGTCCTCCACCACGACCAGCCACTCACGTGCCGTCAACTCGTCCAGGAGCGCGGTGAAGAGAGCGTGCCGAGGGCCGTCCGCCCGAACCAGCCCGGCCAGCGCACCGCCTGCCGTGGCGGCCATGTCGTGCAGCGGGCCGAGTGGCCGCGGCGTGTGGAGCGCGTCGCAGACACCGCGCAGGACCGGTCTGGCCGCCTCCTCGCAGAACGCCCGCACCACCGCGGTCTTGCCGATCCCCGCCTCTCCCCCGACCAGGGCGATCCGGCCCGGCGGGCAGTTCCGTAACGCAGCTATGGCATGTTCACGCTCCAGCAGTCCCATGCCGGGAGTCTAGGTGTCGATGGGCGGGGCCAAGGCGGAAGCGGCCGCGCGGAAGCCCGGCGGGTGCCCGAAGATCGTTTCAGTCGGCAGGCGGGCGGGGTCGGCAAGGCGCTCGCGATCGTCGGTCCGGGTCTGGGTCTGGGTCTGGAGGTCGGCGCAGGGGGCGGTTTCGGCTGCAACTGCGGCTGGCTTCGCCACTCCGGCCTGGCATGGGGAGTGAGCGGAACACAGATAGGGATGTGTTCCCGATGAGGCGAGGCCGTCGCTGCACGATGCTCGTGGTGAGAAGGGAGCGTGGGACATGCCGCGATACCTCGTTCAGAGGCACTTCACCGAAGGGCTGCACATCCCGGTCGACGCCGAGGGCGCCAAGAGCTGCTCGATGGTGGTTCACACCAACGCCGAACTCGGGGTCACCTGGGTCCACTCCTATGTGAGCATCGACAAGAGCGTGACGTGCTGCGTGTACGACGGGCCGTCCGAGGACGCCATCCGGAGGGCTGCGGACGCTTCCGGTCTGCCGGCCGACCAGATCACCGAGGTCAGGGTCCTGGATCCGTACTTCTACCACTGAGCCTCGGCTCATTGTCGGCTGGCACTGCCCAGGGTCGCCGGCGGCTTCGGCGCCCCGGGGTGGCCGCGATGGTGCCGCCCGCGACATCGATGCCGGAAACCGGACGCTCGGCGGGATCGCAGGCCTGTGATGCGGTGCGGCAGCACGCAACAGCACCACCCGCGCACCGCGGCGGCGGTTATGCACCTCGCGGACCTCGACGCACCGCCCCATCGCACCGCCCGAGCCGCGACCAGGGCCGGGCCCGAGCGTTTCGCGTCGCGGGGAGCCGCCACGGCCCGGCTCCCCGCCGAACTGCTCGCCACCTGAGAAGGCGGCCGCCGGCGGTCACGACACACAGGCCTGGTAGCCGGCCGCTCTCCTGACGACCAGCCTGCGGAGCGTCCGGTGCTGGGCCGAGCCGCCCCCGTCTGAGAGATCGGCTCGGCGGCTGCGCGGCGCTCCGGTTCCGACGTCGGACTCGTACTCGTGACGCGGTCCGCGGACCTCGCCGCCACCCGCCTTCGGCCCGCCACCGGCGGTTTTGGACCGGATCCAGCGCCATTTCAGCGCACCGGACGGGAGTGAAGAACGACACCGCGGCACCGTCGCCGCGGAACACCTCGAAAAGGAGTACAGCCATGCGTGTTCCATCGGTGCGGGCCGGTCGCCTCGGCGCCGCCGCAATTCTGGTGCTGACCGCCGGGAGCCTGGCCGTAGCGGCAGGGCCCGCAGGGGCCTCGCCGACGACGGTCGCCGACTGCGACCCGGCCGGCAACATCATGCTGAACCCGACGACGGTCGTGTCCGGTGGCTCGGTGAACGTCGGCTGGCACGTCGTCAACATCGCCGGCTGCAATCCGGCGATCATCTCCGAGCGGATCTCCGGACCCGGCTTCCAGGGCGACGAAGCCGTGACGACGTCCGGCAGCCGCACCGTGACGCTCTCGCAGCCCGGGCCGAGCACGGCGACGTGGACGCTGAGCGTCGCCACCCGGTTCGGCGAAACCGCACTGGACGAACAGTCGGCCACCGTGGAGCCGGCGTTCACCGTGAACGGTCTGGCCGGCGCGACAATCGCCTTCCCCGATGCCTCGGGCACCGAGACCAAGACGCAGATCCACTCCGAGGCCCGGAGCACGGGCGCCCCGGTCAAGTCCGGCACCCGGGTGTCACTGTTCAATGTCGGCGCCGACTACGAGGCCGCCTACCAAGGCGCCAACGGCGACCTGTGGGTGGTGGCGCCGGACGGCACCGCGACCGACACCGGCCTCGGAATGGCGGCGGGGACCGGTCCGAGCATCACAGCCACGGGCGCGAGCAGCTTCACTGTCGCGTTCCAGGCCAACACCGGCGCCTTGTGGACCTACTCCTCCGTCACCGGTGGACGCAGCGTCGGCTTCGGGATGGCCCAGGGCACCAGCCCGAGCGTGACCCTGACGTCCGCCGGCGTCGCGATCGCATACGTCGACCCGAACGGCAACCTGGCCGTCATCGACCCCGTGACCGGGTTCGGCGGGTACGGCACGCCGCACGCGCCGGTCGCGCCGGGGACGAGCCCCGCGATCACGTACATCCCGAACCAGAAGGACGCCTACGAGATCGTGTACCAGGCCCCGGACCACAGCGTGCGCACCGCTGACCACGCCCACGCGCAGACCTTCCCGACCCCGCTGACCGCGGCGGCGGGCACCAGCCCGGCGATCACGACCCTGCCCTCCGGCGAGATCGACATCGCTGTCAACGGTTCCGACGGCACTGTCCAGACCCTGACCTCGACCGGCACCGCGACCACCATCGGCTTCGCGTTCCCGGCCGGCACCAGCCCGGCGATCGCCCCGGCGGCCGGCGGCGGCGCGGTGGTCGCGTGGGAGGACGTGGACAACACGATCAACACCTTCGTGACCGGCGTCGGCGTCACGAGGACCGGCGTGAGCATGTTCCCCGGCAACAGCCCGGCCATCGCGCAGATCACCAGTCTGACGCGCTGAACGGGTTCCGGGAGACGTGCGGCATCTCGGCTTTCGACGTTCTGGCAAGTCTGGGTGACCAGGCTGCGCCGACTGCAGCCCATGCCTGCTGGACGGCGCGGATTTCCTCATCCGGCGTCGGCCAGGTGGTGGCCGTGGGCCTTCTGCGATCCTGTGCATGCTGGATCCCGAGCTGCTGGATCGGATCGCCGCACGGCGTGCGGAACTGGACGAACTCGAACATCAGCCGGCCAAGCAGCCGGCCGAGGTACGGGCGGAGCGGGCCGAAATCGCGGTCGCCGAACGGGGCCTTGAGGGCAACGTCGCCGGTCTGATCGCCTTCCTCACCGAGACCTCCCTGGTCTTCCTGCTGACCCTGTACCTCCAGGAGGTGCTCGGCTTCTCCCCGCTGGCCGCCGGTCTGTCCTTCGGTGTGTTGGGTATCGGCACGGTCGTCGGCGGGTCTGTCGCTCCGAAGGTCATCGGAAAGATCGGCAGCAAGCAGACGCTGATCACCGGCGGTGTGCTGCAGACCGTGTTCACGGCCGCTCTGCTCGGCCTCGGCGCCACTCACTCCTCGCTGTGGCTGCTGCTCGTCGCCGCTTTCGCCGGGGGTGTGGGCAACATGCTCGTCCTCGTCGGATTCATGGTCACCGCCACCTCCGGTCTCGCCGACCACGAACAGGGCCTGGCCACGGGGCTCGCGACCATGATCCAGCAGATCGGCATCACCATGGGCACGCCGATCATGAGCGCCATCGCGACCGCCGCGATGACCGGCACGGGAGCGTCGGCCATCCTCGGCGGACTGAAGACGGCCATCGCGGTCAACGCCGCCCTCGTTGTCCTCGGCGCCCTGACCAGCGCCGTGTTCCTGCGTGGTGCGCGGTCGAGTGCGCAGTGACTCGCGACGGTACGAACCCCGCGCCGACCTGGCCGCTCCTGACGAGGACAGGGCCGTACGTCCGGACGGGCGGCGACCCGGTGAGGTGCGGTGGCGGGCCGCCTGGCTCGACGCGGGAAGGGCCGCCAAGATCCTCAAGGGCCGTCAGGATCCTCAAAGGACTTGAAGCAGCAGGACTGCGGCATCGATCAGTCCGTCTTCGTCGACGGTGAAGAACGCGGGGAGAGGGCCTGTTCGGCCCAGATCGTCTTGCCGGTGTACGTCTGGCGAGTACCCCAGCCCTGGGTGAGCTGAGCGACGAGGAGCAGGCCGCGGCCGCCTTCGTCGAAGGTGCGCGCGCGGCGCAGATGGGGAGTGGTGTTGCTGGCGTCGGAGACTTCGCAGATGAGGTTGCGGTCGCGGATGAGCCGGAGCTGAATGGGGGCGCCGCCGTAACGGATGGCGTTGGTGACGAGTTCACTGACGACCAGTTCGGTGACGAAGGCGGCCTCGTCCAGGCCCCAGGCGGACAGCTGACGGGTGGCGTTCTTGCGGGTCTCGGCGACCGCTGAGGGATCGGGTGGCACGTCCCAGGTGGCGACATGGGCCGCGTCCAGAGCGCGGGTGCGGGCTATCAACAGCGCCACGTCATCGGCGGGGTGGTCCGGGAGAAGCGTCTGAAGCACGGTGTCGCAGGTGCTCTCCAAGGACGAGGCCGGCCGGGCCAGCACCTTGCGCAGTGCGTCGAGACCTTCGTCGATGTCGTGGCCGCGGGCCTCGATGAGGCCATCGGTGTACAGCGCGAGGATGCTTCCTTCGGCCAGCTCGAGCTCGGTGACTTCGAAGGGCAGGCCGCCAAGCCCCAGCGGCGGGCCCGCAGGTATGTCGGGGAACACGACGGCGCCGTCCGGGGCCGCCAGCGCGGGTACGGGGTGGCCCGCGCGAGCCATGGCGCAGCGCCGGGAGACCGGGTCGTAGACGGCGTACAGGCAGGTCGCGCCGATGTCGCCGACGATGCCGGCCGTGCTTTCGGCCTCCGCGGACAGGTGGATGACCATGTCGTCCAGGTGGGTCAGCAGCTCGTCGGGCGGAAGGTCGACATCGGCAAGGGTGCGCACGGCGGTGCGCAGTCGTCCCATGGCGGCCGAGGCCTGGATGCCGTGGCCGACGACGTCGCCGACGACGAGCGCGACCCGGGCGCCGGACAGCGGGATCACGTCGAACCAGTCGCCGCCGACGCCGGCTTGCGTGCTGGCGGGTAGGTAGCGGGAGGCGACGTCGACGGCGGCCTGCGGGGGCAGCTGCTGCGGCAGGAGACTGCTCTGAAGAGTGAGGGAGGTGCGGCGCTCGCGGCTGTAGCGGCGGGCGTTGTCGATGCAGACGGCGGCCCTGGCGGTGATCTCCTCGCCCAGGAGCAGGTCGTCCTGCTCGAAGGGTTCCGGGTTCCGGTGGCGGGAGAACGTGGCCACGCCGAGGGTGATGCCGCGGGCGCGCATCGGCACGGCCAGCACGGAGTGAAAGCCGTAGCGTCGCATCCGCTCGGCCCGGTCCGGAGTCTGGCTCGCCACCCGGTCCATCGCGGAAGCTGTCACGTTCTCGATAAGCGGCCGGCCGGTGGTCAGGCACCTGGCCGCAGTCGAATCGTCCGGGTACGCGGCCACTGTTCCGCGCTTCACGACGACCTCGGGGCAACCCTCCAGGACCGACTGGTAGGCGACACGGCGCAGCATGACGGGGCTGGGTGGCGAGCCGGCGCGTGGGTCGTCGCCGCCTTCGATGGCGGGAAGCAGGTCGACGGTGACGAAGTCCGCGAGTTGGGGGATGGCCACATCGGCGAGTTCCTGCGCGGTCCGGGCGAGGTCCAGGGTGCTGCCGATGCGGATGCTGGCCGCGTTGAGCAGGGCCAGGCGCCCTCGGGCCAGGTGCTCCTCGGTCATGTCGTGTGCGGAAAGGAGCACTCCCCGTATCGTTCCCTCGGCGTCCCGCAGGGGGGTGAGCAACGTCGTCCAGACGCTCTCGCTCTCATGCCCCGCCAGGTGCAGGGACTGCTGCAGATGCTGCTGTTCGCCGGTCACCAGCGCCCGCCGCATACACTGTTCCGTCCGGTCGCTCTCCGGGTCGACCACGATCTCCGACACGCGCAGCCCCTGCATCGCCGCTTCGGGCAGACCGATCACCCGCTCCATGTCCGCGTTGGCCCGCCGCAGCCGCAGGCCGGCGTCGTAGAGCGCCGTCGTGAACGGGGACCGGGTGAACGCCCACATCACCAGCGCGTCGTCGTGGAGCGGCGACGCCGGCCGGGCCAGGGGGGAGACCAGGAGCCACTCGCCGCCTCCTTTCTCCTCGCCGTCGCGCTCCCCGCGGTGGGCCAGCAGGTTCACCGCGAGGTGGTGGCCGTCCCGGTGCAGGAGAGTCGCCGTCCCGTTCCACCTCGGCAGTGTTTTCAGGGAACGAAGCGTCTCGGCGGGCGGCGGCTCCCCTGCGAGCAATGATGCGCCGGGCCGGCCGATGATCTCAGTGGACCGGTATCCGAGCAGCCGCCGTGCTCCCTCGCTCCACCCGGTCACGATGCCGTTCGAGTCCACGCGGGCTTGGGCCGTTGCCGACTCGTCGATGGGGTCGTCCGGCCGCCACGCCGCCCGGTCGTCGCCGACGGTGTCAGAACCCGTCATCGCGTTCATCCGCCTCACTTCGGTCTTTCCACCGTGCGTCCCGGCCCGGCCACGAGCAACCCAGGGGGGATGGTCGGACATATATCCTCGATAAGGGCATAAATGCAAAAGAGAGACCAATGCATCGGGGCTGGAGGGTCGTGCCATGATCGTCACCGGCAAGGAGACGTGGCCGGACGCGGCTGAATGGACCGGGAAGATCTACAGCGGCGGTTGGCGGCAGTCCCAGGGCGGTGTTCAGCCGGTGAACGAACCCGCCACGGGGGAGCGGCTGGCTGAGGTGGGTGTGGCAGCGCCCACGGATGTCGCCCGGGCCGGCGCCCTGGCCGCCCGTGCCCAGCGGGCCTGGGCCGAGGCGGTGCCCCAGGAGCGCGCCGAGGTCCTGCTCCGCGCCGCCCGGGCATTGCGCGACAACGCCGATGCGATTCGCGAGTGGATCGTCAGGGAGTCCGGCGGCGTCCCGGCGAAGGGCGACTACGAGATCGCGGCCGGACTCAGCCAGCTCGCGCAGGCTGCCGGACTCGCGTCGCTGCCCCGAGGCGAGATCCTGAGCCCGTCGGCACCCGCCCAGACCAGTTACGCATGGCGGGTCCCGCTGGGGGTGGTCGGCGTCGTCAACCCCTGGAACGCCCCCTTGCTTTTCGCCATGCGGGCCCTGGCCCCCGCACTCGTGCTGGGTAACGCCGTTCTGCTCAAGCCCGATCCCCACACACCCGTGTCCGGCGGTGTCGTCGTGGCGCGGCTGTTCGAGGAGGCCGGACTGCCCGAGGGGCTGCTCCACGTCCTGCCCGGAGGCCCCGGCACCGGTGAGGCGGTCGTGGCCGACCCCCACGTCGCCCTGGTCGTCTTCACCGGCTCCACCGAGGCGGGACGGGCGGTCGCTCGCGCCGCGGGCGACGGGCTCAAGCGGGTGGCCCTGGAACTGGGCGGCAAGAACTCGATCGTCGTGCTCGACGACGCGGACATCGACGCCGCCGCGGCAGCCGGGGCGATGAGCTCCTTCGGCTACCAGGGGCAGGCCTGCGTCGCCGCCGGACGTCACCTGGTGCACGCCGACGTCGTGAAGCCCTACACGGAGGCGCTGCTCAGGCAGGCGGGTGCGCTGCGGGTCGGCGACCCGCGCGAGGAGGGAGTGGCCCTCGGTCCTGTGATCAGCGAGGGCCAGGCCGCGAGGATCGAACGCATCGTGGACGAGAGCGTGGCCGCCGGCGCACGGGTACTGGCGGGCGGACGCCGGGACGGGCTGTTCTACCCGCCCACCGTTCTGGACCGCGTCGAGCGGACCATGCCCGCCTTCACCGAGGAGATCTTCGGGCCGGTCGCTCCCCTCGTCGCCTTCCGTACCGACGATGAGGCCGTCGAGATCGCCAACGACACCGAATACGGCCTGACGGCGGCCGTGCACTCCGGTTCGACCTCGAGGGCCGTGGCCATCGCCGAGCAGTTGCGCACCGGCATGGTGCACCTCAACGACGTTTCCGCCAAGGACGCCGCGAACGCCCCCTTCGGCGGGATGGGAGCGTCGGGCAACGGCTCCCGCATCGGCGGCACCGCCAACCTGGAGCAGTTCACCCAGTGGCGCTGGATGACGGTCCTGGGTTCCGTGTGATTGCGGGGACGACTGACGGCACCAGCGAGGGTGACGATGGGTGTCGGTAGACGATCCAGGTCACCGCGGACTGATCGTCAGGGTCAGAAGCTCGGTGGCCGTCGGCGCCGCGCGAGTTCTACCGCCTGAGGTCGATCGTGCGGACCGGCTGACCTGTCGTGCGGGCGATGGTTTCGAAGTCGCGGTCGTAGTGGAGGAGGGTGAGCCCGGCTTCCTCGGCCGCGGCGGCCACCAGGAGGTCGACGGGGCCCGCGCTGCGGTGTTCTCCCTTGGCGGTCAGCTGTTCCTGGACGATGCGGGAGCGGCGGTAGACGCCGTCGGGCATGGGGCACCAGGCGTAGTGGGCGTCGAGGGCTGCTTTCAAGCGGGTGCGGTCCGTGGCGGAGCGTGCCGAGTAGAGGACTTCCAGTTCGGTGAGGTCACAGATCGCGACGAGGCCGGCGGCGATCCTGTCGTCCCATTCGGTGGTGTTGTGGCGGAGCAGGACACGGGCGAGGGCGGAGGTGTCGATGAGGTAGTCGGCGACGGTCACGCGTCCGCTCCGGGCTCGTCGCCATCGGTTGCCGCGCCCGCGCTCGTGGGGCGGTATGTGCGCTTGTCCAGGAGCAGGTCGATGTCCAGGGCGCCCTCGGCCACCAGTTCGCGGGCTTCGTCGAGTGCCCGCAGGCGCCGGTAGCGGGCCGTGACTTCCCGCAGCGCGGTGTTGATGGTGTCGCGTTTGGTGGAAGTGCCGAGCTCTCTGGCTGCTTCTTCCAGCGCCTCGTCGTCGAGATCGATGACCGTCCGGCTCATGGTGGCCTCCTCCGCTGGGGTGCATCAGAAAGAGTGTATCAAGATACAAGATCATTGATATATCCTCTTCGGCTGCGACCCGCTGAGGGCGGGCTGCACACGCCTCACCGCCCGGGAGTGGGGAGGGGGTGGTCGAGTCCGCGGTGATCTTCTCTCGGCGGGAGACTATGCGCAGCCGCCCCACCGGCATAACAAGAATCCTCGGTGACGCAGGGGCTGACGGCTGGCCTTCGGCCGCGGTGTCCCCGGATCGGCGGCAACAACCTGATCGGTTGCCCCGGCCCGCGACTGGTGCAGCACGACCGCGTCCGCCTGAACCGCGGCGGATGGTTCATGACCCCGAGATGTTCGTTCCGTGCTGGCTCCGCCCTGCCCGAACACCGAAAAGCGGGCCCTGTCTCACATTCGGTGGTGACGTTAAGTAGCTGCGGCGGCTGACAGCAACATCGCCAGTCCAGCATGGGTGAAGCGACTGTCGACCCCGTTCACGCCTGCCTCGACGACGCGTCTGCGACTGCTCTCCCCCGGAGCTCGGACCTGGCGCATTAGTGGTTACTTTCTGTCACCGACGAATGTGAGACAGGGCCGAAAAGCGTCGGCCACCGGACAACGGTTCCCCTCAACGACTGCTCATCGCCCCAACCAACACAGCGAGACCAGATGGCTGATGAGACGTCTTGTCGGCCGGGCTACGGGTGCGTGTCCGTGATCGCGATGACCTCGTCGAGGCGATCCAGGGCGGCCTGCAGGTCGTCGATCTTGGCCTGGATGCGCTCGCGCTCGGCTCGCAGCATGGCTCGTTGCCCGGCGTCGGTGTGCCCGGAGTCCCAGCACGGAAGGAGTTCGGCAATCCTTCGGCTGGTCAGGCCGACGGCGAACATCTGCTGGAAGAAGCGGACCAGGGGGATGGCGTCCTGCCGGTACAGGCGCTGGCCGGACGGGCTGCGCTCCGCCACGAGCAGCCCTTGCTGCTCGTAGTAGCGCACCGCGCGCACCGAGACACCGGCACCCCGTGCCACCTCGCCGATGCGGATCAACTGCTCGGCCGCGGCCACTGTGACAGTCATGGTGATTCCTCTCACCCCTGGTCCCGGCGACCAGCACTTGCCTCTGACGCCAACGTCAGGTTCTAGCGTCCCTGACATGGATATCAAGAACTCCGTCGCCCTTGTCACCGGAGCCAACCGCGGCCTGGGTCGCGCCTTCGCCCAGCGCCTGCTCGAACGAGGTGCCCGCACGGTCTACGCCACGGCCCGCCGACCGGAGACCGTGGACCTGCCCGGGGTCGAGGTGCTGCCCCTCGACATCGCCGATCCCGCATCCGTGAGGGCTGCCGGCGAGGCCGCCCCGGACGTCTCGCTACTCATCAACAACGCGGGGATCAGTACGGGGACCGACCTGGTGACCGGTTCGCTGGACGCGGTGCGGCACGAACTGGAGACCAACATGTTCGGCCACCTGGGAATGATCCGGGAGTTCACGCCGACGCTCGCCAGGAACGGCGGGGGCGCGATCGTCAACGTCCTCTCCGCCATGTCGTGGTTCGGAGGCAAGGGCGCAAATGCCTACCACCTCACCAAGGCCGCCGCTTGGGCCATGACCAACGGCGTCCGCCTGGAGCTCGCCGAGCAGGGCACGCTCGTCACAGCGGTACACCTCGGCCTGGCCGACACCGACATGGCCGCGGGCTGGCCGGTGGACAAGATCGCTCCGTCGGACCTGGTCGACGCGGCACTCGACGGTGTCGAGGCGGGCTCCGCCGAGGTCCTCGCCGACCAGTGGAGTCGGGACGTCAAGTCCCGCCTGCCGCTGACGCCGGAAGAGTTCAACGCCGCGATGGACCGCGCCCTGGCGGCGCTGATGACCCCCTGAGGGGGCCCTCGGGCCGCACTGACTTCGGTTGGCCGCTTCTCCATCAGCCTTTCGAACTCCTCTACTTGAGGTTGAGCTCGTGGTGTCGTCTCGCACATCAGGCGGGTCCGACGGCAGGCCCGGTCTCGGCAAGGCAGCCGTCCATGAGGTGACTGCGGTACTGGATGAGGCGTACGCCGCGTCGGATGCGCTGGTCGAGGTGTTCGGGAGGCGGCGTACGCCCATCTGCGTCTGGCGGACTTCGGGTATCCGTCCCTGCCCTATCTGGCCGGGCAGCGCGGAGCCTGAGAGGCAGCGGCCGGGAGGCGATGTACCTCGCCCGTCCGGCCAGTTAGAGCGATCTGGCCTCACAGTGCCGCGGAGGTGCTCTCGACCTCAGGTGCGGCTGCGCTGCCCAGCAGGCGCAGAGCGGCCTCGGAAGGCGAGCCCGGTTCGGCCGTGTAGGCGATCAGGCGCTGGCCGGACGAGCCGGGGATGACGAGGTTCTCGAAGCTCAGGTCCATCGTGCCGACCAGCGGGTGACGCAGCTGCTTGACGCCCGAGGTGCAGGTGCGTACCGGATGGCGGGCCCAGCGGGAGGCGAACTCGTCGCACTGAACGGTGAGTTGGCCGACCAGTTCGGTCAGCCGGCGGGCGCGACGGTGCACGACTGGCCGCTGAACGTGTTCACGCCCGAGCAGGCGGCGGCCGAGGTGCCCACGCTGCGCGCGATCGCCACCGGTGATCCGCACAACCTGGTCTTCCAGCGGGACTACCGGATCGTGCCGGCGATCACGCGAGGCGCGCGATGAGCGGGGCGGCGTCGGCCCTGCGTCTGTCGGTGCTGGACCAGTCGCCCGTCGGCGCGGGCTTCTCACCGGCCGACTCACTGCGAGCCTCGGTCGAACTGGCGCAGGCCGCCGAGGAGTTGGGATACGTCCGCTACTGGACAGCGGAACATCACGGCTCCCCGGGGTTCGCGGGCTGCGCCCCGGAGATCCTCGCCGCCGTCCTGCCGGACATGGCGGATGCCTCCCTGGGGACGTGGCTGAAGCCGAGCATGGCTCCCGGATCCTGGAACAGTTGAGTGCGGAAGAAGTGGGCACGCTACGCTCGGCGCTCCGAGCGGTGAAGAGGCGGAGCAGCGGATGATCACAGCCCTGGGGCTGGCCGGATACGCGGGCCTGGTGGGTGCCGCGGTGCCTCCTCTGCTGGCTCGTGCGCGATGGGCGCACCGCGCGCCGGGCGTCGCGGTCCTCGCGTGGCAGGGCCTCATGGTCACGTTCGTCGTCGCCACCGTTCTCGCGGTGTACCACCTGGTGACGGCCGAACAGCACATGCATGACGGACTGGTCGGTCTGCTCACCGCGTGCGGAGTGGCCGCCGACGCTCCGGCCGGCAAGGCGTCGCCCGACTTCGGGGACGCGCTGGTCATCGCCGCCCCCCTCACGGTCCTGCTGTTGCCGATCGGCTGGCTGGTCCGGTGCGCCTGGCGCGCTCGACGCGCTCGCGCCCGTCAGCTGGACCTGCTCACTCTCGTCGGCGAACCGGCGCCCGAGTACGGCGCCACGATCGTCGACTACGACGTCCCTGCCATCTACTGCCTGTCGGGACGCGGTTCCCACATCGTCGTCACTCAGGGGGCGCTGGACGCCCTGTCCGAGGAACAGTTGCGGGCCGTGGTGGACCACGAGCGCGCCCACATCGTGGGGCGGCATCATCTGCTGAAGGTCCTCGTCGACGCGTTCTCCCGCGCGTTCCGGGGCCTGCCGCTCGCCCGGCTCGCCAAGGAGCAGACGAACCTGCTGCTGGAAATGATCGCGGACGACCGCGCGCTGCGGTTCCACTCCCGGGAGGTCCTGGCCACCGCGATGTACGAAGTCGCGGCCGGGCGGGTGCCGCAGGTGGCTCTGGGAGCCGGTGGTTCGGGCGCCCTCATCCGGCTGCGACGCGTGCTCACCCCGCAGCCCCGGCCGCATCGAGCGGCGTGGCTGGGGATCGTGGCGGCGAGCGTCGCGGCTCCGTTGCTTCCCTTGCTGGTGGCGTGCGGGCCCTGACTCCTGCAGGACCCGCACTGTCCCCAACAGTCGCGCATCTCTGCGCAGTTGTGTGTTTCCACACAGCAAGAGCACCTCACCGAAGATCCCGACCGCTTCCTGAAGCGCCGATGGGGCTCAGCACACGACCCGGGTCTCCCGGCGTTCCTTGAGATGCCTCGAATCATTCTACTGTTTGCTTGCTAAGTAGACTAGTTGATTCCGGTGGGCCCGGTGCAGCGTCGCCTTGAGTGCTCCGTACGACGCGAATTCGCCGTCCGGCGTGGTTACTTGAAGGACCGCAGCCGCAGGCTGTTGGTGACGACGAAGACCGAGGAGAAGGCCATCGCCGCGCCGGCGATCATCGGGTTGAGCATGCCGAAGGCGGCGAGCGGCAGGGCGGCGACGTTGTAGCCGAAGGCCCAGAAGAGGTTGCCCTTGATGGTGGCCAGGGTCTTCCTGGACAGACGGATCGCGTCGGCGGCCACCCGCAGGTCGCCGCGGACGAGTGTCAGGTCGCCCGCCTCGATCGCCGCGTCCGTGCCGGTGCCCATGGCCAGGCCCAGGTCGGCGGTGGCCAGAGCGGCCGCGTCGTTGACGCCGTCACCGACCATCGCGACCGTCCGCCCCTCGGCCTGCAGCCGCTTGACCACGTCCACCTTGTCCTGGGGCAGAACCTCGGCGATCACCTCGTCGATCCCGACGGCCCGGGCGACGGACTCGGCGACGAGCTGGTTGTCGCCGGTCAACAGGACTGGCCGCAGACCCAGCCGGCGCAGCTCGGCCACCGCCTCGGCACTGGTCTCCTTGACCGCGTCGGCCACCGTGAGAACGCCGCGCGCCTCACCGTCCCAGGCGACGGCGACCGCCGTGTGCCCCTCGGCCTCCGCGGCGGCCTTGGCCTCGGCCAGCTCGCGGGGAAGCTCGACGCCCCACTCCCTGAGGAGCTTTTCGCGTCCGACGAGCACCGCGTGTCCGTCGACGACGCCCTGGACACCGAGGCCTGCGATGTTCTCGAAGTTCTCCGGCACCGGCAGGCTCTCGACCCGCTCGATCGCCCCGGCCGCGATCGCCTGGGCGATCGGGTGCTCGGAGGCGTGCTCCAACGCGCCCGCCAGCCGCAGCAGTTCGTCCTTGCCGACGCCGTCGGTGACGTACACCTCGTGGAGGGTCATACGGCCGGTCGTCACGGTCCCGGTCTTGTCCAGCACCATGGTGTCGACGCGGCGCGTGGACTCCAGGACCTCGGGACCCTTGATGAGGATGCCGAGTTGGGCACCGCGCCCGGTGCCGACCATCAGCGCGGTCGGCGTGGCCAGGCCCAGCGCACACGGGCAGGCGATGATGAGGACCGCGACGGCCGCCGTGAACGCGGCGGTCGCGTCACCGGTGACCAGCAGCCAGGTCAGCAGGGTACCCAGGGCGATGAGCATGACCACGGGCACGAAGATGCCGGAGATCCGGTCGGCCAGCCGCTGCACCTCGGCTTTGCCGTTCTGCGCGTCCTCGACCAGCCTCGCCATCCGGGCGAGCTGGGTGTCGGCGCCGACACGGGTCGCCTCCACGACGAGCCTGCCGCCCGCGTTGACCGTGGCGCCGGTGACCGCGTCGCCGACGGTGACGTCCACTGGCACGGACTCCCCGGTCAGCATGGAAGCGTCCACGGCTGAGGTGCCCTCGACGACGGTGCCGTCGGTGGCGATCTTCTCGCCGGGCCGTACGACGAACCGGTCGCCGACCGCCAACTGCGCGACAGGGACGTGTACTTCCTTGCCACCGCGCAGTACGGAGACGTCCTTGGCGCCGAGCTCCAGCAGCGCCCGCAGTGCCGCCCCTGCCTTGCGCTTGGACTTCGCCTCCAGGTAGCGCCCGGCCAGGATGAACGCAGTCACGCCGGCCGCCGCCTCCAGGTAGATGGAGGAGGAGCCGTCGGTGCGGGAGACGGTGAGGTCGAAGCCGTGCCGCATGCCCGTCATGCCTGCGTGGCCGAAGAACAGGGCCCACAGCGACCAGCCGAACGCGGCGAGCGTGCCGATCGACACCAGAGTGTCCATCGTGGCGGATCCGTGCCGGGCGTTGGTCCAGGCAGCCTTGTGGAAGGGAAGGGCGCCCCAGACGACGACCGGCGCCGCCAGCGTCAGGGAGAGCCACTGCCAGTTGTCGAACTGCAGGGCGGGGACCATCGCCATCAGGATGACGGGCACGGACAGGACGACCGAGACGAGCAGGCGCCCTCGGAGCGAGAGCAGTTCGCCGTCCGGTGCCGGAGCCGCCTCGACCTCGGCGTCGTCGCCGGCCGGGTGAGCGGGCGGCGGCGGTTCCGCGGCGGTGTAGCCGGTCTTCTCCACGGTGGCGATGAGGTCGGCGACCTCGATGCCCGCCGGGTAGGCGACCTTCGCCTTCTCGGTGGCGAAGTTGACCGTGGCGGTGACGCCGTCCATGCGGTTGAGCTTCTTCTCGATGCGGGCCGCGCAGGAGGCGCAGGTCATGCCGCCTATGGAGAGCTCGACGTCGGAGGTGGGGGCAGGGAGCGTACTGCTGTGCGTCGTCTCGGGTGCGGTGCTGGTCATGCGTATCTCCTGAAGGAGGCCGGGACGTACGGCGTCCGTATCAGCGGAGCGGTACGTCCCGGCGCGGGGAGGTGAATCGCGTGATGGTCGGGGGCGAGCCCCGAAGGAGCGTCAGGCCTGGCCCACGAGCTCGTAGCCGGCCTCGTCGACGGCGGCGCGCACCGCCTGCTCGTCGAGCGGGGCGGTGGAGGTGACGGTGACCTCGCCGGTCTTGGCGACGGCCGTGACCGCGGTGACGCCGCCCAGCGCGGAGATCTCCGTCGAGACGGCGCCTTCGCAGTGGCCGCAGGTCATGCCGGACACCTTGTAGACGGTCGTGACGCCTGTGCCCTGGATCTGGACATCGGTCGCGGTGCCCGAGCCACAGGAGGAGCCGCCGCAGCAGGAGGTGGAGTTCGTCGTCTGATCGGTCATGGTTTCTACCTCAAGGTGTGGATGCGTGGGGTCGGTCGGGGTCGGCCGCTTCTTCAACCCGTCTCGACGATATGGACAATATACCCCCTGGGGGTATTCATCCACCCGTCATGCCGACCGCGTGGCGTCGAGACCCTCAGCCATCAGGCGGCCATCATCAGCAGCATCCCGGACATGGTCGCGCCCATGCCGATGTGTGCCGCCAAGGCCGCGTCCGGTGCGGCGCCGACCTTGCGGCGGCGGCCGCGACCGGTCCCTTCGCCCGCCCGGGCCTTGTCCCACACGGAGAGGGTCAGCGACGCCAGGAACACCACCAGCGTGTCCGGCACGGCGAGCAGCCGGCGCCCCCAGCTCCGGCGCGCGGCGAGGTTCTTGTCCGTGCCGCGTGCTCGCGCCATCACGGAGGCGGCGATCGAGAGCAGGAAGTACACGGCGAGTGTCGCGATCAGGTAGCGCCACACGGAACCCGAGTCCCCGGAGGCGCCGGCATCGGCTGCCGCGTCGCTCATGCCCGGCATGTTCATTCCGGGCATCGCCTCCATTCCCTGCATTCCCTCCATCCCCTCCATGGAGCCCATGCCGGCCATGCTGCCGGTGCTCGGGGTGCTCGGGGTGCTCGGGGTGCTCGGGGTGCTCGGGGTGCTCGCGGTGTTCTCCATGCCGGGCATGTCGGCCATGGAGGACCCGAGGGTGAGGACGGGTCCGGACGGCGTGGTCGTCATCGCAAGCGTCATGATCACCATGCCGGCGCTGCCGACGATGAGGTGGACCCAGTGGCGGCCGTGCTTCCACCCGCAGGTGCGGGTGTGCTTGACCGCCGGAGCCACACCGCCCAGGCCCAGCAGGGCGAACACCCCCGCCCACCACATGCCGTGGTCCGCGTACCAGGCGATCGTCGCGGGCAGGGTCATGAGGGCCATGCATAGACCCATGAGTAGATCGCCGCCGGCCGCGAACCGTGTCTCCGGTGGTCACCGCTCGGACCGCGCTGACGGCGGCCACCAGGGCGGCGACCGCCGCGATGGACCAACTGGGCGCCACGTTCCCCATCGTCACCTTCCCGAGCGTCCCCGTACGGCCATCAACTACTAGTGTCCTTAGTATGTTTGGTGGTCCCGGGGGTGTTCAGGAGACCGGCGACCAGGTTGCGGGCGCCGAGCTCGGTTCCCATGTACCGGTCTGCGTGGCGGGATTTTTCACTCATACGTGGCCGTAAGCTGCCGTAACATGATGATCCGCTTACGATCTGTCACATGCCGCAGGAACCCGCTGGCCGTGCGAGGGGGCGCAGGCCGGCGCTCGCCCTCCTCATGGGTCTGGTGCTGATGCTCCTGGCCCACGTGGTCGCGTGCGCTGCGCACTCGGCAGAGAGGCACTCGCACACCACGACACTGGCCGCACCAGCTGTGCACGAGCAGGTCGGAGCGGACAGCCTGCGGTCCGTGGGGGAGATGGCGTACTGCGACCTGACCCACGGAGCGGACGGGCATTCGGACCACGGCATGGCGTGCTGCGACCCGGCCGACTGGCCCGCCGACCCGCGTGTTCCCGCCGGGACCCTGCTCCTCGTGTTCACGCTCATTGCGCTGCTCTGCCTACGTGACCGCGTTACGGGCCCCGTGACGTCCGGTGCCCCGCCAGGGGGAGGGGATACGGCACCCGTGCCGATTCCCAGTGGCTCCCACTTGCTGCGTCTCGTCTGCGTCAGCCGTACCTGATCGTGCCCGCCCGGCGTAAACCACGGGCATGTCGCCACCTTCACCTGCACGGCAGACACGCGACCCCGACGTGAGCGGGGCGCGAGAGGACCTCCACATGAGCACTGCTCTGCGCAGCATCACGCCGCACGACATCACCTCCTTCCTCGCGGCACACGAACTCCCCGAACCGGCCGGAGCTCCGCGCCGTTCACCGGCCGGCATGGTCGGCAACACCCCCGTCCTCTGGATCGGGGAGCCCTTCAACCCGTCAGGCCGTGGCTTCTGGGCGAAGTTGGAGGGCGCCAATCCCGGCGGCATCAAGGACCGTCCCGCACTCCACATGGCCGCCGCCGCCCGCAAACGCGGCGATCTCGCTCCCGGTGCCCCGATCATCGAGTCCACCAGCGGCACCCTCGGTCTCGGCCTCGCCCTGGCCGGGATCACCTACGGTCATCCGGTCACCTTGGTCACCGATCCCGGTATGGAGCCGCTGATGGTGCACCAACTGCGCGCGCTCGGAGCGCATGTGGACATCGTCACCGAGCCGCATCCGGTGGGCGGCTGGCAGGAGGCCCGCTGCGGGCGCGTGCGTGAGCTGCTCGCCCGTACGCCGTCATCGTGGTGCCCTGACCAGTACAACAACCCCGACAACGTGGCGGCCTATGCGCCGCTCGCCCTGGAACTCATGGTCCAGCTCGGCCGGATCGACGTCCTGGTGGCGGCGGTCGGCACCGGAGGCCACTCGGTCGGCATCGCGCGCACCCTGCGCACCTTCAACCCGGACCTGAAGCTGGTCGGCGTCGACTCGGTGAACTCGACCGTCTTCGGCCAGCCCGCCGGCCCGCGCCTCATGCGCGGCCTCGGCAGCAGCATCCACCCTGGCAACGTCGATCACGCGGTTTTCGACGAGGTCCACTGGGTGGCTCCCGGCGAGGCGGTGTGGGCCTGCCGCGAGTTGGCGCGCGGGCACTACGCCAGCGGTGGTTGGAGCGTGGGCGCCGTCGCGCTCGTGGCCAGTTGGCTTGCCCGCACCCAGCAGGAGCGCACCCGGATCGCAGTGATCTTTCCCGACGGCGTGCACCGGTACTGGAACACCGTCTACAGCGACGCCTACTGCCGCCAGCACGACCTGCTCGGCCACTCCCCGGCCTCCGACCCGGCCGAGATCACGCACCCCGCGGAGCGCACGGTGGAGCGTTGGACCCGCTGCACGAACGTCGCCGTTCCCGAGGGAGCCGCGCGATGAAGTCCCTTGCCGCGCAGTTCCGCTCGTTCAACGGGTGCGCCCGGCTGCTGATGCTCCAGCAGTTCACCATCAACACCGCCTTCTACATGCTCATGCCCTACCTGGCCGTACATCTCGCGGACAGCCTGGGCATGGCCGCCTGGGCGGTCGGCCTGGTGCTCGGGGTGCGCAATTTCGCCCAGCAGGGCATGTTCCTCGTCGGGGGCACGCTCGCCGACCGGCTCGGCTACAAGCCCGTGATCATGACGGGGTGCGTGCTGCGGACGGTCGGCTTCGGACTGCTCGGCTTGGTGAACTCGCTGCCGGCTCTGGTCCTGGCGTCGGCGGCGACCGGCTTCGCGGGGGCGCTGTTCAACCCGGCCGTCCGTGCGTATCTCGCCCAAGAGGCAGGGGAGCGGCGTGTGGAGGCGTTCGCTGCCTTCAACGTCTTCTACCAAGCGGGGATGTTCGTCGGTCCGCTGGTCGGGCTCGCCCTGCTGACAGCCGACTTCCGGCTCATCTGTTCCGTGGCCGCACTGCTGTTCCTCGCCCTGACGGTCGTCCAGCTGCGCATGCTGCCCGCGCGCACGGGCACGTCGTCGTCCGAACCGGCCGGGGTGCTGGCGGATTGGCGGACGGTCGTCGCCAACCGTCCGTTCGTCCTCTTCGCCTTCGCCATGATCGGCTCATACGTCCTGTCCTTCCAGGTGTACCTCGCGCTGCCGTTGCAGGCGCACCGTGTCGCCCCGGACGGGGGCGACGCGGTGACGACAGCCCTGTTCGCGGTCTCCGCGGCGGTCGCCGTGGCCGGTCAGCTGAAGATCACCGACTGGGCACGGGCACGCTGGTCGTCCCAGCGCGCCATCGTGTACGGCCTCGCGCTCATGGGTGCGGCCTTTCTGCCCTTGCTCATCGACGCCGGACCGGGCACCCGGGACGCCGGCCCACTGGTCCCTGCAGAGGCGCTCGCACCGCTGTTCGTGGCGGTCGGCCTGCTGGGTCTGGGCACCGCGATGGTCTACCCCTTCGAGATGGACACGGTCGTCTCCCTCGCCGGTGGACGCCTGGTCGCCACCCACTACGGGCTGTACAACACCGTCGCCGGCCTGGGCATCACGCTGGGCAACCTGACCACCGGCGCCGTCTGGGACGCCGCCGACCGCCTGGGGCACCCAGAGCTGACCTGGTGGGTGCTCTCGGCGACGGGCGCGTTCTGCGCGGGGTGCGTCGGGCTGCTCGCGCGCTCGGGCCGCCTGGCTGCACGCCCCGAACCGGAGCTCACGACGGTGGCCCCGTGACCTGGAACACGGAGTCGTCCCAGCGGGCGGACCTGTGGCGACCCCGCTGAGCGCCAGGTGCGCCGCAGGCAAAGGCTTCGTCATGTGCAGGCGGTGGCTGAGCGGTTGGCGGCGAGAGAACGTACTAAGTACGTCAGTAGATACAGGAGACATCACAAGGGAGAACCCCGTGTCCCGGCACCGCATTGCTCTCGCCATGGCCTCGAGCGTCGCCTCCGCGCTGCTGCTGGCGGCGTGTGGCTCGTCCACCGACAACTCCGCCAACACCGGTGCCGCCGCGCCAGCAGCCTCCGCTCCCGCCGGGACTACCGCTCCCGCCGGGACCACCGCTCCGGCCGGCAGTGGAACGGCGACCGCCGGCGGCGGCATGGGCATGGTCAGCACCAGCATGCTGATGACCAAGAAGACCTCCGACGGCATGGGGACGGTCGTCACCGACGCCAAGGGCTGGACGCTCTACCGCTACGACAAGGACCGGGCGCGCCCCTCCATGTCGATGTGTGCCGATGCGTGCGCCAGGACCTGGATGCCGGTCATGGCGGACGGCAGTGTCCAGGCGATGGGCGTGCAGGCCAAGGTCGGCACCGTGACCCGTTCCGACGGGATGAAGCAGGTCACCCTCGCCGGTTGGCCGCTGTACCGCTACATGGGTGACACCAAGGCCGGTCAGATGAACGGACAGGGTAAGGGCGGTGCGTGGTACGCCGTCACGCCGAGGGGCAAGAAGACGGCCATGCCCGGCGGTTCCGGCTCGACCGGGAGCAAGTCCGGCTCGAGTAGCGGCATGTCAGGAATGCCGGGCATGTGACGGGGGCCGGTCATGCCGGGTGCCGCGACGGGCCGCACAGGACCCCATCAACATCCTGGAATCAAGGAGAAGAGATACCCCCGCCGGGTATAGTGGGCGGGTCCTGTCAGATCGAGCAGGGTACGGAAGGCGATGACGACAGCCACAGACCGGCGGGCCAGATCCCGCGGCAGTGCCGTCCGCTGCGCGCGGGCCGTCGTCATCGCCCTGCTCGCAGCACTCGCCGTACTCATCCACCACGACACGACGACCGCGGCCATGCCCGCCCGCGCCATGAGCGCGATGGCCGGCATGGACCACACCCCGGCCACCGTCGCCATGACGACGAAGGCCGCCTCCGCGGGGCACGACACGGCACTCCAGGCCACGAACACCGCCACGGACGACGACATCGGCGCCTGCTCGGGTCCCGCCATGCAGCACTGCTCAGCTGGGGACGTCACCACGGCAAAGCCGGCCCCACCGCCCGCAGCCGCGCACGTCGGCCGGTCGGACGCATCCCACGGCCTCTTCGCCGGCCATGGTCTGCCCGGCACGTCACACCGTGCGCCACCCGATCTTTCCGTCCTCTCTCGGCTGTTGATCTAGGCCGCATCCTGCGAGCCGCCGCCGCGTTCCCACCCGGACGTGAGCGGTGCTGCCCGCGCGCGGTCAGAACAACGGCACATCGAGAACAGGACTTTCCCCATGAACAGCATCGACCGCCGCTCCGTCCTGCTGGCCGGTCTCGGCATTGCAGGTACGGGCGCACTCGCCGCGTGCAGCAGCGGCTCCGGCGACTCCAGCGCCACCCCTTCCCTGGTCAGTCCCAACAGCAAGGTGGTCGCCGCCACCGACAGGAAGCGCAACAGCACCGGCAAGGTGCAGAACGTGACCCTGACCGCCGCGTCGGCCATGCTCGACCTCGGCGGCGGGGCCATGGCCAAGAGCTGGGCCTTCAGCGGCCGCACTCCCGGCAAGGAGATCCGCCTGTCGGCCGGCGACACGCTCGCCGCCGAACTCTCCAACCAGCTGCCGAACAGGACCACGACCTCCATCCACTGGCACGGCATCGCCCTGCGCGCCGACATGGACGGTGTGCCCCCGGCCACGCAGGCCGCCGTCAGGGCCGGCCGCAACTTCACCTACCGCTTCATCGCTGACGCCCCCGGCACGTACTTCTTCCACCCCCACGTCGGCGTGCAGCTCGACCGCGGCCTGTACGCCCCGCTGATCGTCGAGGATCCGAAGGAGCCGCTGTCGTACGACGAGGAGTGGGTGGTCGTCCTCGACGACTGGGTCGACGGCGTCACCGGCACCCCCGACGACGTCTTCGCCGAGCTCAAGCAGGGCATGGGCGGCATGGACATGGGGGGCATGGACATGGGCGGCTCCAGTGCGAGCCCGGGCAGTTCCTCCTCCGACGCCATGGGGGACATGGGCGGGATGGACATGAGCGGCGGGAGCATGGACGGAACGAGCGCCTCACCGTCCGCGTCTTCCCCCAGCGGTGGCATGTCGATGAAGTTCATGCTCACCGGCGCTGAGAGCAAGCTGCTCGGCGGTGACGCCGGCGACGTCAAGTACCCGTACCACTTGGTCAACGGCAGGGTCCCGGCCGACCCGGAGGTCTACACGGCCAAGCCCGGCAAGCGCGTGCGGCTGCGCATCATCAACGCAGGCGGCGACACGGCGTACCGGGTGGCGCTCGGCGGCCACAGGATGACCATCACCCACACCGACGGCTTCCCGGTTCGGCACCAGCAGGTCGACGCCCTGCTGATCGGCATGGGGGAGAGGTACGACGTCCTGGTCACCCTGGCCGACGGTGTCTTCCCGCTCGTCGCGCTGGCCGAGGGCAAGGATGCGAGTGGCATGGCCCTGGTCCGAACCGGCTCCGGCAGCGCGCCGACGCCGACCGTCCGTCCGAAGGAGCTCGACGGCATGATCATGACCGCCGCCCAGCTGAAGTCGGCCGACGACGTCCGACTGGCGACGAAAAAGACCGACCGGGTCCACCGGATCGAGCTGACCGGCGGCATGGGAAGGTACAACTGGGGCATCAACGGCAAGCGGTTCGACATGAACGACCCCACCGCGAACCCCGTCCTCGTCGAGCAGGGCGAGCGGGTCCGGCTGGACTTCGTCAACAGGACGACCATGTGGCATCCGATGCACCTGCACGGCCACACCTACCAGCTCGGCACCGGCGGCCCGCGCAAGGACACCACCATCGTGCTGCCGAAGAGGACCGTGTCCGTGTACTTCGACGCGGACAACCCCGGCCAGTGGATGCTGCACTGCCACAACGCCTACCACGGCGAGGCGGGGATGATGGCGCTGGTGGCCTACCGGGCGTGACACCGCGACGGGGAGCGGGCCTTCGCGCCTGCTCCCCCTTCTTCACGCGCCGGCCACAGAACACACGCGCGCGGACGAACCCAGGGACCGGAAAAGACGTCAATCAGCACGTCGGCCATCATCCGATCCATGGAAAGGTCCTCCGTGCCTCCATTCGCGCGCACAAGACGGTCGCGCATACTCATCGCTCTCGCGGCCGTTGCGACCGTCGCCCTGGCCGTCGTGCTGACGATCGCTCTGACGGTCACGACGTACGATCACACATCGCCGCGCGCCGCGCGGAACAAGGCATCGGGATCGGTGGCCGGACCCGTCGACTGCCGTAAGGCCAAGTGCGTGGCCCTCACCTTCGACGGTGGCCCCAGCCCGACGACCGTCAGGTTGCTGGACATCCTCAAGGAGGAGCATCTGCACGCGACGTTCTTCGTACAGGGCGAGGGGCACATCGGGAGGTATCCCGAGATACTTCGTCGCATCTCGGACGAGGGACACGAGATCGGGAACCACACCTGGACCCACAAGGTCCTGACACGGATCAACCAGGAGGAAGCGCGTCAGGAGCTGAGCCGGACGCAGAACGCCATCGAGAAGATCACTGGCACCAGGCCGGTCCTGATGCGTCCGCCTCAGGGCCGAACCAACCGTGACGTGGCCAAGGTATGCAAAGAACTGGGCCTGGCGCAGGTGTTGTGGAGCGTCACGGCCAAGGACTACGAGACGACCGACTCGGCGCTGATCACCCAGCGGGTGCTCGACCAGACGCACCGCGACGGTGTCATCCTGCTGCACGACCTGCACAAGGGGACCGTGCCCGCCGTCCCGGGGATCCTCAAGGCGCTCAAGGAGCGCGGCTACACGATCGTCACGGTGTCGCAGCTGCTGGCCCCGGCCAAGCCGCGGCCGGGGATGGTGTATCGGCCCTGAGCCGGTCAGACGCGGACGCCGAACATGAACGGTCCGCCGATGGTGTCCATCGACTCGTAACGGACGACCGCACCTGTGCGTGGCGCGTGCAGGATCTGTCCGTTGCCGGCGTAGAGACCCACGTGGTGCAGGTCGTTGAAGAAGAACACCAGGTCGCCGACCTTGAGATCGCTCGCCGAGGAGATGCGGGTGCCTATGGTGGCCTGCGCCTCGGAGGTGCGGGGTATGGTGACGCCGGCCTGCGCGTAGGCCCATGAGGTGAGGCCCGAGCAGTCGAACGAGGTGGGGCCGGAGGCGCCGTAGACGTACGGTGTGCCGAGCTTGCCCTGGGCGGCGGCGTAGGCGGCTGCGGCGCGGCCGGACGCCGTGCCGGTGTTCCCGCCGAGAACGCTGCGCTCGCTCTCACGGCTGGCGCGGTTCTCCTCGGCGGTCAGCGCGGTCTTCTCCCGCGTGGTTAGGGAGTTGAGGAGCTTCTGCGCCGCGGCCAGCTTGCCCTGGACTTCCTTCTTCTTCTGGCCGAGCTCGGTGCGGGTGGCGGCGAGGTCCTTCAGTTTCTCGGTGGCCTCGGTACGTTGCTGGGCGAGTTCACGCTGTTTCGCCTGGACCTTCTTGAGCGCCTGGACCTGCTGAGCGCTCAACTGGTCAAGTGTGGATGCCCTGTCGAGGTAGTCGTTCGGGTCGGAGGAGAGGAAGAGCTGGACGGACGGGTCGATGGAACCGGTGCGGTACTGGGAGGCGGCCGCCAGTCCGATGCTGTCGCGCAGCTCGTTGAGCTCCGCCTGGCTCCGAGCGACGTCGTCCTGGATGGTGGAGATCTCCTGCTGGAGCTTCCCCTGCTTCTCCTTGGCGCCGTCGTACTCCTCGGTGGCCTTCTCGGCCTCCTCGTAGAGTCTGTCGACCCTGGACTTGACCTCGTCCTTGTTCGGCTTGGGGCTCGGTGCGGCATTGGCGGCGTTCGCGCTCAGTGCGACGGCGGCCGCAGCAGCGGTGGTCAGCACGGTCACACGTGCGCGGCTCGGCTGCTTGGGCAGACGGTGGGACGCCACAGGGGCGAGCTCCTTCTTCCTCAGCCGCCTACCGACACGCCGGTGGCGGTGCCCTCCACCGCCACTCACCGGGTGTGAGTGGTCACCTGTGCGGAGGTCCGAACAAGACCCTGGTGACGGTCTCATGATCGGTTCATACTATACAACTAAAAAACTTAGTAGTTACGAAGGTGCCTCTGCTCGCCCAGTTGGCGAGCAGTAGGCGCCCATGACGCTGCGGGCCGACGACCGGGTGGTGTGACCTCAGGGCACCCGGACCGCGCCGGTCGGCGGGTCGGTTATGCGTCCTGCGCGCATGGAGGGCAGGTGTTCACCGCGTCTACGTGTCCGCGCGCTTTCCTGCCTGCCGCAACGCCTTGCGCAGGGCGGCGATTTCGGCGGACGACATCTGGCCGACGAAGTGCGTCAACGCCACGGGACGGTCCTCACTGGCACTGAGGGCGTCCTCCATGAGAGCGGCCGAGTATTCCTCACGGGTGCGGACCGGCTCGTACAACCAGGCGCGCCCGTCCTTCTGCTCACGCAGCAGCCAGCCCTTGCTGTGAAGGATGTTCGCCACGGTCATCACCGTCGTGTAGGCCACGGGCCGCGTCCGGTTGATGTCGTCCACTACCTCGCGCACAGTCGCCGGGCGCCTCCACCTCCACAGGCGGTCCATGATCTCCGCCTCCAGATCACCCAGCCTTCGCATGCCCGGCGTCTCCCTCTGCAGTAGGCCAATCAGAGTCATCGTAAGGGGTTGAGGAGGGCTGGCGGCGCGGCCCACGTGCTGCCGATGGCTGCCACACGCAGGGTCCGCAGCCCATCGGCCCGGGAGGCCAATCCTCGCCCCGAGCCTCCAAGCAGCGGTCGACGTGACCACCGACTCTGATGCGCTCGGCCCCTCCTGCGAGGCCACCTCGGGCAACCTGCACGGTGAACGGTGTGAGGTGGCCCGGTGCGCCGCCACGGGGGCAGCGGAGCGGCTGCGGTCACGGAGGGTGCGGCTGCAACACCGTAGGGACCGGCCAGCAATCCGGGTTCCCCGTGGCTGTCGGGTATGGCTTCTACGCGCGCGCCTGGTTCTCGGCCGAGGCTGGCAGGAGCCTCCTCACTGCCCAGCAGCCCCCGTTAGGCAGATTTCTATATGCAGATTCAAAATCTGCATTTCAAGGCGGGGGCGGTCGGCGCACCGCCTCCGGCTGCTTCTGGCGGTACTCGCGGGCGGCGGGCTCGGCAAGCACTCACGCGGTGCTGACGTGGGCGGCGGGGCCGTTCTCAGGCATCACGTTACGCAGACCTGCCCTCCCGCAGGTGGGGTGAGCGTTTCTTCAGCGTCTTCCACGGCGTCCCGGGCCAGGGCCCACCCTCACGTCCGACCGGGAAGGGGAGCCGTCATGCGGGGGCCGGAAGCGGCGGTCACAGATCGCCTATGGCTGTCTCTTCGATCATGTCTAGAGCCTGGTGAGGAGGTCGGCGTCGAGGCGGCCGCCCCTGGACGGTGGGTGGCATTCATGATCGGCTTGGGGCATGAGTTCTTTGATACGCCATGTCACCATCGACGCCGCCGACCCGTTCGTTCTTGCCCGCTTTTGGGCCCAGGCCCTGGACGGCTCGCTGGCTGATGATGACTTTCCTGGGGATCCGGAAGCCGTGGTCACGACTGCTGCTGCCACCTTGCTGTTCGTCAGGGTCGATGACCGCAAGGCGGTGAAGAACCGTGTGCATCTGGATCTCCAACCCCAGGACCGCACCCGGGACGAGGAGGTCGAGCGCCTGCTCTCGCTCGGTGCGACGCTTCAGGGGGACCACCGAAGGCCCGACGGAACCGGGTGGGTGACGCTGTATGACCCCGAGGGCAACGAATTTTGTGTGGAACGCAGCGCGGCGGAGCTAGCGAACGGTTGATCTCCTGTCTCGTTGAGGAGGTCAACGGTGACCTCCTGGAGCCCGCCGGTCACCCGGCCGTCAAGCCCTACCGCGACGCGCTCGTCAAGGACGGCATCCCGCTGGCCCAGTTCGCCGTCGCCGACGTGGAGGCGGAGCACGAGCGCCTGCACGCCCTCGGCGTCCGCTTCACCCAGGAGCCACTGGCGATGGGCCCGGTCACCACCGCCGTCTTCGACGACACCTGCGGCAACCTGATCCAGATCGCGTCACGGCCGCAGTGAGCGGATCTGGGCGGATCGGATTTCAGCTCGGCCTGGATGCGGCCCGGGTCGGAGGAGAACGGGGAAGGGCCGTTTGACCTCCCCAGGTCCAGCCCTTCCCCGTCCAGCGCCACTCGCTTACCCCGTCACGTCGGACGCATGCGCGGTTGCTGTCGTGCGCGCCACCGGGCATGTCTGTCCGAGCGCCCCTGGCCCCTGGCCTGGATGGCCGACCCCCTGAGGGGAGTTCATCAGTTGCGCAATAATGAAAGCATTGTCTGAGCGGAGCCAGGGGGAGGGCCGGACCATGCGAGGTACGTCCGCTGCGGAGCGCCTGCTGGAAGAACTGGCGCAGGGGCACCCGCCGCCTCCCTCGAACGCCCAGGTCCAGCTCACCTATCGGCCGGTGTCCGTGAACGAGCGGGCCGGATGGCCGCGGCCGGGCGCCGTCACCGCCTGGTGGACAGCCCCGGACGGCGCCACCCTCTGCCGCCTGCGCCTGTCCGGAGCCCCGGCGCCGCGCTGGGTGGTCTACGACCCCGACCGGATCGCCCTGCTCGTCGGAGACGGGACGTAACGGTCCCGGCCCGCAAGCAAGTTGCCATACGGCACAACTACGAAGTCAGCCTGGGCGATAACGCCCTCGGGGAGGAAGACCACCCATGGTGCACGGCGATGTTCAGCGACGCGAGGCGAATCTCCGGCTGGGAGCCGCCGTAGCCGAGATCGAGGGGCTCTACACGGCCCTGCTGAACACCACCTCCCCCGGGCGGCGCCGGCGGCTACGGGCCGAACTGTCGGGCGCAGCCGAGCGGCTCGCCGGGCTCGCAGCCGCTCCCGTCCGGGGGCGGGGAGCCTTGCCGGCGGCTCCGAGACGTTCCCGCAGGGAACGCCGGAAGGCACTGGCCGAACGGGGCGCCGCGTGGATCATCGCGCGCTATGGACGGAACGTCCGCTGAGGTCATGCCGCGAGGAACGTCGAGCGTGTCAGCAGGGGCCCGCTCGACGCCCCGTGACGCATCCACCCGATCAACGGACCAGTGCCGCGGCAGGCGACGTCTGCCCGGTAAGGAGCGGCGTCCGGGGCGTCCTCTATCGGCGTGCCGGACGGAATGCCCCGTTGATGGACCGGACGTACTTGGGGTTTCGGCCGGTGCGGCGAGCGGGCGTGCCGGGCGTCGCGACGGGGCGAACGGTGCCTGCCGCGGCACTAGCCACCCTGGTTGCGCGACCGCTTGGGTACCAATGCGGCGAGTACGGCGCTGGTGTCCCGCAGCGGCTCCGGAACGAACTCCACCGCCCCGGTGCCGCGGGCTCGGTCCAGTACGTGCCGCTTGGGCCACGAACCACCGAGGTCCCTGGTCAGCCCGCTTGCGCTCACCATGTCGGACAGGAACATCATGTGCGCGTCCAGCCGGTGTTCCCCGGTCTTGGCCAGGCGTAGCGCGTCGATCAACCCCTGGCGCACGGCCGCGTCCGGGTGGTACCGCTCTCGCCGCAGCAGCCCGCTGCCCGGCACGCGCCGGATCAGGCCACGCCCGACCAGTGCGCCGCGATGCCGTGGGAATGCGGTGCGACGCCGCCGTACCCACTGATGGGGTGCCACCGTCTCGCCCGCATGCGCCAGTTCGGCCAGCAGTTCGTCGGCCCATGCCAGGCCGGTGGCATCGGTGTCGAGCAACTCGATCTCGGCCCGGTGCGGGCGATACGCGTCCAGGCCGAACACCCTGGCCTTGCGCGTGCGGACCGTCAGCCTGCCGCGGAGCGCGAGCTCGCCGAGTTCGGCCACCGCACAGCCGACTTCGGCCTGGCCGGAGTCGATCACCTTTCCGGTCTCGGTGAGCGAGAGCAGGGCGAATTCCTCGGGCAGCGTCAACGGACCGGCCATGGACTCATCCTGCACGGTGACGGCAGCCGAAACGGCAGCTCTGATCTACCAGGCTCGCCCAGATGCGTCCCAAGCACCGCGCTGCGGCATGGCGCAGTGACGTCCCGTCACCCTCCAGGCTCAACGGACCGACCACGTCAGCACCGTTGTCACCAGGAACAGGGCGAGGGCCGCAAGCCAGACCACCAGGGGTGTCGGCCCTGAGGGCGTGGTCGGTGCCCGCTCCTCTTCCTCGTGGGACAAGAGCGCGTCCGCGAACGCCCGTGCTGTGTGCGGTCGGTTCTCGGGTTCCACGGACAGCGCGGCACGAAGAAGAGTGTCGACGGCTTTCGGGACGCCCAGTTCTGCGGGAATCGCCGGCGGCGATGACGGCGGTGCCTGCTCCGTCGCCAGGGTTGCGCGGCCGCCCGGGCCGAACGGCTTGCGCCCGGTCAGCAGTTCGTAGGTGACGACACCGAGGGCGTACACGTCGGCTCGACCGTCGAACCCGCCGGTCTGCAGGGCCTGTTCGGGCGCCATGTACGCGGGCGTGCCCGTGGTCACGGTCAGTCCCGACGCGTCAGCCAGTCGCTTCGCGCTGCCGAGATCCGCGACGAGCACGGCAGGGGGCGTACGGCCGACGTCGAGCAGGAGGTTGGACGGCTTGACGTCACGGTGGACGACGCCCGCGTCATGGAGGACCTGGACGGCGTATCCGGCCTCGGCCGCCAGACGGAGTGCCTCCGCGGGCCGGCAGTGCCCGACCTGTTCGGCCAGCGTGCCGCCTCGGACGTAGTCCATGACGAAGAAGGGGCGATCGTCCTGGACACCCACGTCGTGGACGCGTACGACACGGGGGCTGGAGATCTTTCGGAGCAGCCTCGCTTCCGCCAGGAACCGCTGTCGTACGTCGGCGTTCGCGGCCCAGTTGTCGGCCAGCACCTTGACCGCGACGTCCGTGTCGAGTTCGGGATCGTATGCTCTCCAGACGGTCGCGAACGAACCGGCTCCCAGCCTGTCCTCGAGGAGGTAACGACCAAGCTTCCGCATGCGGCGACATTCTGCCCGAGGCGCCGGTGCCGGGAACTGCGGGGCCGCCAGGTGGAGTCCAGGCCAGTGGAGTCCGAGGTCGTGCGTGAACGGGGGAGAACAGGATGATCGACGAAGATGAGCTGATGCAGCTCGTGGCGGCCGCCCAGGCAGGTGACCGGGCCGCCCTGGAACGCCTTCTCGTCAGGCTTCGCCCCACGGTCATGCGCCGCTGTTCCAGATTCCTTCCGCACCACGCCGACGCCGAAGAGGCCGCGCAGGACGCCCTGCTGTCCATCAGCACCCATCTGCAGGACTACAGCGGGCGAGGCTCGTTCCTGGGGTGGGTGACGGTGATCGCCTCGAACGCCGCCAGGTCCACGTACCGCTCGATGCGCCGACGCGCGGAGGACAGCCATGCGTTCCTTCCCGAAGGTGCCGACCCTCGCACGACGAGCGTCATCGCGGGGACCCGCTTGGACCTGATGGACTCGCTGGCCGCACTGGAGGAACGGCATCCGGCCCTGGTGGAGTCCTTCGTGCTCCGCGGTCTGGGAGACCTGACCTATGCGCAGGTCGCGGAGATCACCGACGCTCCCCTGGGTACCGTCAAGGACCGTATCCACCAGGCTCGTCGGTTCATGCGGGACCGTCTCGGCAGTGGCTGCTGACGCGTCCCGGCTCCGCACCGCCGAGCCGCCCCAGCCGACCGGGACCCGGGGGGGTGCCGCCGTGCGAACCCGGACGATCGCCGTCATCCTGACGTCAGCCGTCGGACTCGGCCTGCTGACGGGCCGGTTCGTCCTGCCCGGTCACTCCGCTCCGGGTCGCCCGTCGCCGACGACAGGCGCTGCGGCGTCCTCGCCCGGTACCCCGTCGCCGACGCCGAAGCCCGCCGACGGACCCGTGACGTACGGGAGCCTGCTCGCGGCCGACGCGTTCACGAAGGCCGGGGTCGCCCGGCCCATCCACGTACGGGATCGGTTCGGCGACGGCAGGTACGCCAACGCGGCCAGTGCCGGAGAGAAGACCCTCGGCCAGACCCTGGGAGGGCCCGGCGCGCACTTCCGCGGGTTCGTGACGACCGAGAACACGGACCCGGAGGATCCGACGCTGGCGGTCGACATCAAGGGTCAGGTGGCGCGTGAGGTCGCCGCCGACGCCGGGACCCCGACGTTCGCGGAGAACTACGCCGAGCGCCTGCTGCTGGAGGAAGTCCCGTGCCAGACGGAACCGGCCGGTCACTGGATCTACGGGCCGACGCACACGATCGGTGTCGCACCGGGGATCACCGCGAACTGGATGGGCTCCTACGGCGGTGACCTGAACACCACAGGAACCGCACCGCGCGGCAAGGAACCGTGCGGCGGCATCGCCGTCCTCCGAAGCGGCTCCCACTACGGGGTCCTGGAAGTCGACTCCTGCCTGAACACGGCCGCGATGACGCGGATCGTCCGTGCGGCCGCGACACGGCTCTGAGACCGCCCAGGTCCGCTCGGGGAAGTGATCTGGATCATAGTAATCGTCGAGGGCGTCCATCCAACATCTCGCGGACCCGCCGCATCTCCCTGGTGTACGACGCCCCCTGCGTCGCCGCCAGACAGGAGATGAGATGTTCAACCAGAAGTTGTCGCGTCGCGGTCGTACGGCCGGAGCGGCCGCCTCCGCCTGCGCCGCCCTGATCGCGATCGTCATCGGCACGCATCCCGCTGCCGCCGCTTCCGCCGAGCCCGTCCTCGGCTCCGGCAACCTGATGCAGAGTGAGGACTTCTTCCAGCAGGGACTGTCCCCGGTCGGTGCGACGGTGGACCTGACCGGGAAGCAGGCTCTCTCCGCGTGCTCCGGCGAGGAGACGTTGCGAACGCTGACCAAGGGGAAGGGCGTCGCCTACGCCGACGTGGCCTGGTCCTTCGACACCAAGGGCACCTTGCTGACCGAGGCCGTCACCGCCGGTTCCACCGGTACGTCGGCGGCCTCGTACCAGAAGCAGCTCGACAAGCTGGTGCGCGGCTGCCAGGACGAGCCGGCGGGGCACTGGCACTACGGCACGGCCCATGCGATCAAGGTCAAGACCGGCGAGGGCAGTTGGTACCCGGCCTACAACGGCGACGGCAAGGTCGCGGGCGGTGTCGCGGTGATCCGCAGCGGTCGCCGGGTCGGCATCGTCGAACTCACCGGTCAGCCCAGCGACGACGCCGGCTACATGTCCGGCATCGCCGCCGCTGCCATCAACCGGCTGGCCGGCTGACCGACTGATCCCGCCGCGCGGGGGCGCAGGCCCGGCGGACCCGGTCCGAAGCAACGATCGCCGTCACGGTGCATCGTAGGTAGCTGTCATGGGCATGTATTTACGCCGTCGATCCCTCCCCCACGAGGAGTGAAGCGCGTGATGAGCGCTCCCACCACGGCACCCATCCCCGACCCCACCCCCACCCCCACAGCCCCCGGCGGACTGCCCCTCATCGGGCACGCACTCCGCCTCGCCCGCGGCCCGCTGCCGTTCTTCACCTCGCTTCGTGAGTACGGCAGTGTGGTGCGCATCCGCATCGGACCCACGCCCGCCTACGTGGTCACCGACCCCGCACTGACCCGGCGTGTCCTGGTGACCGACGCCGCCCACTTCACCAAGGGCGGCCGGTACAACGACGCGCTGCGGGTCTTCCTCGGTGACGGAATCGCGACCGTCGCCGACGGCGACACCCATCTGCGCCACCGCCGTCTGATGCAGCCCATGTTCAACAAGGCGCACATCGCCGAGCACGGCAACGCCATGATCGATCAGGTGCGGACGATGGTCGGCTCCTGGCCCGCGGCCGAACCGCGCGACGTGCTCGCCGACATGAACGAGCTCACCCTCGCCACGTTCCTCGTCGCCGTGTTCGGCGCGGACCTGCCCGCCCACCTGGAGGGCGAGTTCACCGCCCTCATGCCCGACATCATGAAAGGAACGATTCGGCAGGTCATTCTCCCGCCCTGGATCACGCGGCTGCCGCTGCCCGCCAACCGCGCACACGCCGACCGTGTCGCCCGCCTGCGCACTCTCATCGACCAGGCCATCGACCACCAGATCCATGTCACCGCACCCGGATCCGCTCCGGCGGACGGTGCGTCCGATGCGGAGGCATGCCCGTATGCCTCCGAGGCGCGTCGGCGGCAGGGGGGTCTGTTCGAGACCCTGATCGGCGCCGAGGACCAACTCGGCCGCCGGCAACTCCAGGACGAGACCATCACCCTCCTGGCCGGCTCGATCGAGACCACCGGCACCGCACTCGCCTGGGCGCTGTACGAGATCGCCGGCCGTCCCGCCGTCGAACGACGTCTTCGCGAGGAACTGGCCTCGGTGTGCGGGGACCGGCCGCTGCGCTACGACGACCTCGACCGACTCCCGTACGCCCGACGGGTTCTGCAGGAGGCCATCAGGAAGTACGGGGTGCTCTGGATGGTGACGCGGACCGCCGCCCGCGACGTCGTCCTCGGCGGACACCTCATACCCGAGGGCGCCGACGTCATGTGGAGTCCCTATCTGCACCAGCACGACTCCGCCCATTTCCCCGACCCGGACTCCTTCGACCCGGACCGTTGGGAGGCGGACGGCGGCGCGGACACCCGGGGGTCCTTCCTCGCCTTCGGCGAGGGCCGCCGCAAGTGCATCGGAGAGAACTTCGCGTGGGTCGAACTCCAGATCATCCTCGCGACCGTCCTCCAGGCCTGGCCCCGGTTCAAGGTGACCTCCCGTGCACCGCGAGCCCAGGCCGTCATCACGGTCGAACCCGATGCCCTGGCCATGCAGTTCCACGCGGACCCGGCCGACTGAGGAAGCCGGCAACCCGAGCGACGCCGCCCTGTGGACGGAACTCGGCGCCGCCATCCGGCAGTTGCGCAAGGAGCCTGGCCTGACCCTGGTCCAGCTCGCCCGACTCGCCGAGCTCTCCCACCCGCTCCTGAGCCAGCTCGAACGGGGGCTGACCCGGCCCAGCATGCCCTCGCTGCACCGCATCGCCCGTGCCCTCGGCTGAACGGCGGTCAAGATTCCGGCGGCTCACGGTTGAGTCTGTCGTCAGGGACGCGTTCGATGCGGGTCCAGCCTTTCCAGCCACGCTCCTCCAGGATGGCCACCAGCCGCGCGGCGCCCGGTGCGGACTGGACCATGGTCGAGTCCAGCAGACGGACGAACCGGTCGTCGAAGGGGTCGCCGCCCACCTCGCCGGCGTTCACCGCGCGGATCATCATCCGTTCCACGATGTCGGCGATCTCGACACCCCGGGGATCGTCGACCGGCCAGTCGAGCGCCTCGCTGAGCAGGCTGTAGAGCTTCACCATGTCGGGGTCGTCCAACTGCTCGTGCTTCTTGGCGATCACGGCGTCGATCTGCTGCGGTACCTGGGCCGCGATCATGATCCAGGCATCCCGCTCCATCTCGATGTACCGCTCGACGACGCCGAGACCGCGCAGCCGGTCGAGGTAGTCGACGACGCTCTGCGGCAGCGCCAGATGCTCTCCGGCGGCGAGCCTGGCGAGCCGTCTGCGGGTGCCCTGTAAGCGCCGGATCTCGGCGCGCAGATCCTTGTCGATCTCCCGGACGCCGTCGGCGAACTCCTCCGGGCCGGCGTCGAGGAGTTCCTGCACCCGTCCCAGCGGCACGCCGGCGTCCGCCAGGCTGCGGATCCGGATGAGTCGTACGACCGCCGCAGCGTCGTAGGTCCGGTAACCGGACCGGTCGCGTTCGGGCTCCGGAAGCAGTCCGATGTGGTGGTAGTGGCGTACGGCCCGCACCGTCACCCCTGCGTACGACGCCAGTTGGCTGATGGTGAGCATGGCTCCCAGACTGCCTCAGGTGATCTTCCTGCGATAGGCGGCCATCGCGAAGACGTACGCCACGACGAGGATGCCGACGCACCAGGCGAGGGCGGTCCAGAGGGCGTCGCCGACCGGCCGCTGGGCGAACAGGTCGCGGATCGCGTTGACGATCGACGTCACCGGCTGGTTCTCGGCGAAGGCGCGCACGGGGCCGGGCATGGTCCTCGTCGGCACGAACGCCGAGCTGACGAACGGCAGGAAGATGAGCGGGTAGGCGAACGCACCCGCTCCCTCGACCGACGACGCGGAGAGCCCGGGAATCACGGCGAGCCACGTCAACGCCAGGGTGAACAGGAACAGGATGCCGGCGACCGCCAGCCACGCGGGCACTCCTGCCCCCGTGCGGAAACCCATGAGCAGAGCCACGCCGACGACGACCACGAGCGAGATCAGGTTGGCCACCACAGAGGTGACGACGTGTGCCCACAGCACACCCGACCTTGCGATCGGCATGGACTGGAACCGCTCGAAGATCCCGCTCTTCATGTCGGTGAACAGCCGGTACGCGGTGTAGGAGATGCCCGACGCGATCGTGATGAGCAGGATGCCGGGCAGCATGTAGTTGACGTACGACACCGACCCGGTGTCGATCGCGCCGCCGAACACGTAGACGAACATCAGCATCATGGCGACCGGCGTGATGACGGTCGTGATGATGGTGTCCACGCTGCGCGTGACATGGCGCAGGGTCCGGCCCGTGAGAACGGCGGTGTCGCTGAGGAAGTACGCGGTCATTCCTGTCCCCTAGGAGTTCGTGGTGGTCGCGCCGGCCTCGAGTCCGCCGCCGGTGATCGCCAGGAAGATCTCCTCCAGGGTCGGCTGCTTCTCGACGTACTCGACCGTGGCGGGCGGGAAGAGCCGCTTGAGCTCGGTGACCGTGCCGTTCGCGATGATCCTGCCCCGGTGGAGGATCGCGATCCGGTCGGCGAGGTGTTCGGCCTCGTCGAGGTGCTGCGTGGTGAGAAGCACCGTCGTGCCCTGCCCGGTGAGCTCCTTGACGGTCTGCCAGACCTCGATGCGGGCCTGGGGGTCGAGCCCGGTCGTCGGCTCGTCCAGGAAGATCACCGGCGGACTGCCGATGAGGCTCATCGCGATGTCCAGCCGGCGGCGCATACCGCCCGAGTACGTGGACACCTTCCGAGCGCCGGCATCGGTCAGCGAGAAACGCCTCAGCAGGTCGTCCGCGACCGCGCCGGGATCCTCGATGTGGCGCAGCCTGGCGACGAGGACGAGGTTCTCCCGGCCGCTGAGGATCTCGTCGACGGCCGTGAACTGACCGGTCAGGCTGAGGGAGTTCCGCACCTCCGCCGGTTGCGCGGCGACGTCGAAGCCATGGACGTGGGCCGTCCCCGCGTCGGCCTTCAGCAGCGTGGCGAGGATCCTCACGGTCGTGGTCTTGCCCGATCCGTTGGAGCCGAGCAGGGCGAAGACGGTGCCTCGCGCCACGTCGAAGTCCACGCCCCGCAGCACGTCGAGCTTCCCGTACGACTTCTCCAGACCCTGCACGCGGATCGCCGGACCGGCGATCGATGGGGCCGTCATGGTCATCTGCCTCCTTCGCGGAACTGCTCCACCTGCTTCACCTGCTCCACGCGTCTGCGAGGAAGCTCCTGCCAGGAGGATGGGGGGTTGACCCTGCGTCAGGGTCAAGAAGGAGGTGGGCATGGTGACGGCCGCGCCGACGCCCTGCACCGCGCGTGCGGCGATCAGCACCGGCAGCGACGGTGCCAGCCCGCACGTCACCGAGGCGACGACGAACAGACCCAGGCCGCCGGCGAACGCCCTGCGAGCGCCGATCCGGTCCGACAGGGCACCGGCCGACAGCAGCAGGGCGGCGAAGATCAGCGTGTAGGCGTCGACCACCCACTCCAGGCCGGTGATCCCGCCGACCAGCGCGTGGCGGGACAGGTACGGCCGGCGGACTCGTCGGCTCGGTCGCCCGTCCAGAGGGCCACGCACCCACTCTGAACTGGGAGTCCTTGGGAGGAGGGGTACGGGCAGGGATCCCCCCGGGGTACCTTTGTTCGAGCCGGGTGGGGTGTCGGGGCCCGGCCGGGAGCCGCCCCAAGCCCGCCTCGGACGGAGAAGTGTTCTCATGGACCTGGCCGTGCGTCGGCGGCGTCACGCGCTGTTCCTGCTCTTCCTGCTGGCCGGGATCGCGATGTCCTCCTGGGTGACGCGTACGCCGGCGATCCGGGACCGGCTTGACCTGTCCACCGCGCAGATGGGGCTGGTGCTGTTCGGGCTGTCGCTCGGATCGATGGCGGGGATCTCGTGTTCGGGGCGGTTGGTGTCCAGGTTCGGGACCCGGCCCGTCATCGTCTGGGGGACCTGGCTGCTCATCGCGGGGATGGCCACGATCTGCTGGGGGAGTGTCCTCGCGTCGGTGCCGACGGTGACCGCGGGCCTGTGCGCCTTCGGCGCCGGGCTGGGCGTCGGCGACGTCGCCGTGAACGTCGACGGCACGGACGTCGAGCGGGTCGGCGGCAAAACCACCCTGCCCGCGCTGCACGGCTGCTTCAGCCTGGGTACGGTGCTGGGCGCCGGCGCGGGCATGGCGGCGACGGCGGCCGGCGTGCCGGTGCACTGGCATCTCGCGGCGGTCGTTCTGCTCGCCGCCGGACTCCTGCTGTACGCGGCACGGGCCGTCCCGGAGGGCACCGGCCGTACCGCGCCCGCCGCGCCGCACGAGGCCGCCGCGGGCACCCGCCGCCCCGCAGTCTGGAAGGACAGGCGGCTGCTGCTCATCGGCGCGATCGTGCTGGCGATGGCGCTGGCCGAGGGATCAGCCAACGACTGGCTGCCGCTGCTGATGGTCGACGGCCACGGCATGGACGCCACGGCCGGCTCCCTCGTGTACGCCGGTTTCGCCGCCGCGATGACGCTGGGCCGCTTCGCCGGCACCTTCTTCCTCGACCGCTACGGCCGTACCACCGTCGTCCGCGCCAGCGCCCTGTCCGGCGCGCTCGGCCTGCTCGTCGTCATCGTCTCCGACAACGCCGTCCTGGCCGGAGCGGCCGTCCTGCTGTGGGGCCTGGGCGCCGCGCTCGGCTTCCCCCTCGCGCTGTCGGCCGCCGGGGAGTCCGGCCCGGACGAGACGGCCCGGGTCAGTCTCGTCGCCGTCATCGGCTACGTCGCCTTCCTCGTCGGACCGCCCGGACTCGGCTTCCTCGGCGGCCAGGTCGGCCTGCGCCCCGCCATGTTCGTCGTCCTGGCCTGCGTCGCCTGCGCCGCCTTCCTCGCGCCGGCCGTGGAGACCGGGACGCGCGGTCGGCGCCCGGCCGCCCGGCAGCCCGCGGGGAAGGACGTCCCCGCGACCGCCGACGAGACGGGCCCGGCGTAGACCGCCGTCGGCACCGCCGAGCCGGGCAGCACCTCCGAAGAGCGCCTCAAGCTCCTCGTCGGCCTGGCAGCCACACCCACCCACCCCGGTCGAGGGTGAGGTTCGCTCGGGCGCGGCAAATGATCCACAAAGGATTGTTGGACAAGCCTTGTGCCGTGTCCCGGCGGGTCGGGGAGCCGGCGTTGCCTAGCCTTGCCGGAGTACGTCCGAGCAGGCGAGGGAGCACATGAGTACGAGTCGACGCACGGTGCTGGCGGCTCTGGCCGGGGGAGCCCTGGCCGGCTGCTCCGCATCGACGCAGACGACCGGTGCGCAGCCGGCCTCCTCGCCCTCCTCGTCCCCCACGTCCGCCCCGCCGTCCGCGTCACCCTCACGCACCGGGAAGGCGGGATCGCCGCGCCCGGCCGGCGCCACCCGCGCCGAGATCCTCGCCCGCTACGGCAACGCCGTGCCCCACTCCTGGGGCTTCGACGCGCCCGGCGTGCTGCACCGGCTGCCCGCCGGTCAGCGGGGCATCGCGCTGACCTTCGACGCCTGTGGTGGCCGGGGCGGCAGCGGCTACGACCAGGCCCTGATCGACTTCCTGCGCAAGCGGGAGGTCCCGGCGACCCTGTTCATCAACTCGCGCTGGATCGACGCCAATCCGGCCATCTTCAGGCGGCTGGCCGCCGAACCGCTCTTCGAGATCGCCAACCACGGCACCCGCCACCTGCCCCTGTCCGTCACCGGCCGCTCCGCCTACGGCATCCCCGGCACCCGCGGCGCCGGCGAGGTCTACGACGAGGTCGCCGGCAACCGGGCGAAACTCACCCGCCTGCTGGGCAGCCCGCCCCGTTTCTTCCGCTCCGGCACCGCGTACTGCGACGACGTCGCCTCCAGGATCGTCACCGCGCTCGGCGAGCGCTTCGCCAGCTTCTCGGTCAACGGCGACGGCGGGGCGACCTTCACCCCGGAGCAGGTCCGTGCGACGGTCGGGGCGGCGCCCGCCGGGTCCGTCGTCATCTGCCACATGAACCACCCCGAGGGCGGCACGGCCGAAGGCATCGCCGCCGCCGTACCCCGCTTGCTGGCCTCCGGCCACACGTTCGTACGGCTCTCGGACGGTGTCCGTCAGTAACTCCCGTAGCTGCCCGAGGACCCGCTGGAGGAGGGGCTGGATCCGGAGCCGGTGATCGCCGTGCCGCTCGGGCCGACCACGTACCAGGTGCCTCCGAAGGCCGTGAGGCCCTGACCCGTGGTGTCGCCGGGCTTGGCGTCCTTGGCGAAGCGGTAGAGGGGGTGGCCGTTGTAGGTGACCTGGGTGGTGTGGTCGTGCCGGGCGGTGGTGCCCACCAGGGTGGCGTTCAGGCCGTGGGCGCCGGGGTGTCCGGTGGTGGTCTCGGGGGGCCAGGCCTGGGCGCAGGTGCCGTAGCAGTGCGAGGCGCTGCCGCTGTCGGCCCGGAACAGGTACAGGGTCCGGCCGGACGCGTCGACGAGGATCCGGCCGAGGGGGGAGTCGTGTGCCTGCACCGTTGCCGATCCGCCGGTGGCGGGAGCCGAGCTGGTGGGCGGAGACGACGGGCTGCCGGCCGGCGACGACGAGGCGGGGGGCGACGACGAGCTGGTGGTGCCGGAGCTTCCGCATCCGGCGGCGAAGGCCGCGACGGCGGTCGCGGCCGCGGCGATGACGGCGGCGCGGTTCATGACGGTGCTTCTTTCCGCAGGGTGGTTCTTCGCTCGTAGCTCGATACGCACCGAAAACCCCTTTTGTTCACTTCTGAACGCGTGACGCCATAAATCCGTATATGGGGTCATGGCATGTCACGAGAGTCTCGCTCTCGGCGCCTACGTGCTGGGCGCGCTCGAGCCTGCGGAGTGCTCGGTGGTGGAGCGGCACGCGGCCCGCTGTGCGGACTGCCGTGCCGAGTTGCTGGAGATGGCGGCGCTGGTCGGGATGCTGCAGCGCCTGCCCTTCGAGGAGCTGCGGCAGGTGGCGGAGGACGGTTCCGCCCGGACGGTCCCGGTCGGCACGGCTCGGGCCGCGTCCCGCGTGGTGCGGCGTGCGAAGGCTCGCCGAGCCCTGATCGCCTGCGTGCTCGCGGCCTCTGCCGCCTTCTCGGGCGTCGGCGCCTACCTGAGTTCGCGGGCCCCGCAACCGGCGGCCGCTCCGTCGGCGGTCACGTTCTCCGCCACCGACCCGGCCACCGGGGTGACCGCCTCCGCCGGGCTCACCCCCGACCCGACCGGCACGTCGATCAGCCTCCGTCTGTCGGGGCTGCCCCCGGCCGTGTGCCGGCTGGTGGTACACGCCCGCGACGGCCACACCGAGACGGCCGCCGGATGGACGTCCCGCTACGACACCGCGGTCAGCGTCCCGGCGTCGTCCTCGCTCGGCGTGCGGGACATCGCCCGCATGGACGTCGTCACCGGCTCCGGCCATCTCCTCGTCGAGCTGCGACCCCGGTGACCGAGATCAACTCAAAGAGGTCGTACAGGTCGTGAACGCTGATGTGTCCGGACACGTACCTGTATGGGGGTGGATGGAGGAGGCGGGCATGTCAGTCCTCGGATCAGGAACACGCGTACCGCTCAGGGAGCGGCGGACGACCGCCCTCGACGTCTGGCTGTGGGTGCTTCGCCTGCTCACCGCCGCCGGTCTGGCCGTGGACGCCTATGTGCACGCCGACCTCGCCGCCACCTACGACCCGGTCGCCAAGACGATCGGGCAGGGCGACCTTTTCCGCGCCGAGGCCGGAGCTGCGGCACTGGCGGCCGTCCTGCTCCTCCTCTTCGGCACACGGCCCCTCGTGTGGGTCTTCGCGCTGCTGGTGGCCGCCGCCGGCCTCGCCGCGGTGCTGCTGTACCGGTACGTCGACATCGGCGCCTTCGGGCCGTTGCCCAGCATGTACGAGCCCGTCTGGTATCCGGAGAAGACGGCGTCCGCCGTCGCCGAGGCGGCGGCGACGGCAACGGCCGCCGCAGGGTTGCTCCTGGCCCGCCGCCGGCGTACGCGGACCCGGTGAGCCGGGGTCAGGCGAGACGGGCGCCGCGCAGGAGCAGGAGGGCGACGTCGGAGGCGGCGAGCGCCAGGCAGATGAGGAAGGGGGCCCGGGTCCGCCCGGCCGGCCACAGGGCGACGGTCAGCGAGAGGACGCAGGCCGCCGCGAGTCCGGCCCGTGCGGGGAGGCCGACGGGTCCGGCCGGGCCCAGGACCAGGACGGCCGACCCCGCGGCCAGCGCCGCCGCTGCCAGCGTGCGCGCGCCGTGGTGGCCGCCGCGCTGGGGCAGGCCGCGGACGTCCGCCGCGAGGTCGGCGTCGATGTCCGGCAGGACGTTCGCTGCGTGGGCGCCCACACCCAGCAGAGCGGCACCGGCCGACGCCCACCAGCGCGGCCACGGGGCGCCCGGCAGGGAGAGGGTGACGAACGCGGGCAGCAGCCCGAAGGCGAGGGCGTACGGCAGCCACGACCAGACGGTGCGCTTGACGCCGAGGTTGTACGCCCAGGCCGCGGCCACGCCGACCAGATGGGCGCCGCCCGCGAGCCACCCGTTCGCCAGGGAGAGCGGCACACAGGCCGCGAGGGCGCAGCCCGCCGCGACCGTCACCGTCCGCGCGGAGACCGCCCCCGTCGCCAGGGGCTTGTCGTGCCGCGCGGCGGCCACATCCCGGTCGGCGTCGATCAGGTCGTTGCTCCAGCCCACCGACAACTGCCCGGTGAGCACCGCCGCCCCGATCAGTGCCGTACCGGCGGCGGTACGGCCGGACGTCGCGGCCAGCGCGGTGATCACCGCTGTCACGGCCGCCGAGGGCGCTGGGTGAGCGGCGAGCAGCAGACCGACGGCCACCCGCCCGGCACCTGGGCGGTGAGCCCCTGCCACGATCGAGGCCGGCGAGGTTTCGAGGCTGCGCACATTCCGCATGCTAGGCGCGGCCGGCGTGCTCCCTCGAGCGCCACGCAAGCGAAATGCCGGTGATGCGGGTCTTGTGAGGATTCATCAATATCATCCGTATTCTTGCGGGATGACGCGTATCGCCGCTGTTCACGGAGTGCTGCCGGCCCACCGCTACCAGCAGCGCGAGATCACCGATGCGCTCGCGGCGATGTGCCCTCCCGGCGCCGGTGCCCAGCGGCGGGACCGGGGCGTGCTGGACCGGCTGCACGCCACGGCCGGAGTCCGCACCCGCCCCCTCGCCCTGCCGCTGGAGCGGTACGGCCTGCTGGCGGCTTCGGGCAGGCCGACGACCTGTCCGAACTCGTCCTGCTGCGGTGGTAGGTGACGGATGACCGGCTACACCGTACTGATCCTGCTGGTGGCCGCCGAACGGGTCGCCGAACTCGTCGTCGCGCGCCGCAACGCCTCCTGGAGCCGAGCCCACGGCGGTGTGGCGTACGGCGACGGCCACTACCCGGTGATGGTGGCCCTGCACACCGGGCTGCTGGCCGGCTGCCTTGCTGAGACCTGGCTCGCCCCGCGGCCCTTCCAACCGCTGCTCGGCTGGCCGATGCTGGCCCTCGCCCTCGGGGCACAGGCGCTGCGCTGGTGGTGCATCGGCACCCTCGGACCGCGCTGGAACACCCGCGTCATCGTCGTGTCCGGCCTGCCGCTGGTAAGAAGTGGCCCCTACCGGCTACTGCGCCACCCCAACTACCTCGCGGTGGTCGTGGAGGGAATCGCCCTGCCGCTGGTCCACGGGGCGTGGCTGACCGCGACCGGCTTCACCCTGCTCAACCTGCCCCTCCTCGCCGTCCGGCTGCGCTGCGAGAACGCGGCACTGGCCCACTCCGCCCCGGCCACGGCCGCCGTGCCCCCGCCATGCTCGACCTGCTGATCGTCGGCGGCGGGCCGGCCGGACTCGCCACCGCGATCCACGCCGCACGCGCCGGACTCGACGTGGCCGTGGCCGAACCCCGGCCCACACCCGTCGACAAGGCCTGCGGCGAAGGGCTGATGCCGGGCGCGGTGCGGACCCTCGCCGCGCTCGGCATCGCCCCGCCCGGGCACCCGCTGCGCGGCATCCGCTACCGCGATGCCGAGGACGACACCCGGCACGCCGAGGCCCGCTTCCACCACGGATCCGGGCTGGGCGTCCGGCGTACGGACCTGCACGCGGCCCTGGCCCGGCGGGCGGCGGAGCTGGGCGTCCCGGTGCACCCGGTCAAGGTCGACGCGGCGACGGTCCGGCAGGACGCGGACGGCGTCACCGCGGCCGGGTTCAGGGCCCGTTACCTCGCCGCGGCCGACGGCCTCCACTCGCCGGTACGCCGGCACCTCGGCCTGGACCTGCCCGACCTCCGCCCGTCCCGCTACGGGCTGCGCAGACACTTCACCGTCGCGCCCTGGACCGACCATGTCGAGGTCCACTGGTCCGCGCGAGCCGAGGCCTATGTGACCCCGCTGGGGCCCGAGTTGGTGGGCGTCGCCCTCCTGACCTGCGTGCGGGCACCGTTCGACGTCCAGCTCGCCGGCTTTCCGTCGCTGGCCGCCCGCCTGGCCGGACGACGCGCCTCCTCGGCCGTCCGCGGCGCGGGGCCGCTGCGGCAACGGGTCCGCGGGCGCGTGGCCGGCCGGGTCCTGCTGGTGGGCGATGCCGCCGGCTACATCGACGCGCTCACCGGCGAGGGCATCTCCCTCGCCCTGGCCGGCGCCGCCCAACTCGTCCGCTGCGTCCACAGCGACCGCCCGCTGGACTACGAGGACGCCTGGCGCCGTGCCTCACGCCGTCACCGCCTGCTCACCGACACCCTGCTGCGCCTGCGCGCCCGGCCCCGGCTCGTCCCCCTGATCGTCCCCGCCGCCATGCGCCTGCCCGCCTTGTTCACCGGGCTGGTCAACGGCCTGGCATGAAGCCCGGTCCCACCGATGGGGCGAGAGCCGGCAGGGAGGGTGGGCGGCGGCGGGTGTTAGGGTCGTGCTTTTGGACGCCCGCGACGGTTTGCGGAAGGCTCTTCATGAATCACCCGGACCGCCCCGGCACGTCCGCCTCGTTCGCCGGCCTGGACCTGCCCGCCGAGGTGCTGCGGACCCTTGACGAACTCGGGGTGCGCGAACCCTTCCCGATCCAGGCGGCCACCCTGCCCAGCTCCCTCGCGGGACGCGACGTCCTGGGACGCGGACGCACCGGATCGGGCAAGACCCTCGCCTTCGGCCTGCCGCTGCTCACCCGGACGGCCGGCCGCCGCGCGGCACCCAAGCAGCCCCTCGCGCTGGTCCTGGTGCCCACCCGGGAGCTGGCCCAGCAGGTCACCGAGGCACTTGCGCCGTTCGCCGACGCGCTCCGGCTGCGGATGGCCACGGTCGTCGGCGGCATGTCCGTCGGCCGACAGACCGCAGCGCTGCGCGAGGGGGCCGAGGTCGTCGTGGCCACGCCCGGCCGGCTGCACGACCTCGTCGAGCGCAGGGCCTGCCGCCTGGACCGGGTACGGATCACCGTCCTCGACGAGGCCGACCAGATGTGCGACATGGGCTTCCTGCCGCAGGTCACCGAGGTGCTCGACCAGGTGCACCCGGAGGGGCAACGGATGCTGTTCTCGGCCACTTTGGACCGCGACGTCGACCACCTGGTCGACCGCTACCTGCACGACCCGGTCGTCCACTCGGTCGACCCCTCCGCCGGCGCGGTCACGACCATGGACCACCATGTCCTGGTCGTCCACGGCCCCGACCGGTACGCCGTCACCACGGAGATCGCCGCCCGCGACGGCCGCGTCCTGCTGTTCCTGGACACCAAGCACGCCGTCGACCAGCTCACCCGGCATCTGCGCGCCAGCGGAGTGCGCGCCACCGCCCTGCACAGCGGCAAGTCCCAGCCGCAGCGCACCCGGACCCTCGCGCAGTTCCGGAACGGCGAGATCACCGCGTTGGTGGCGACCAACGTCGCGGCTCGTGGCCTGCACGTCGACGACCTCGACCTCGTGGTCAACGTCGACCCGCCCACCGACCCCAAGGACTACGTGCACCGCGCCGGGCGCACCGCACGGGCCGGCGGGTCCGGCACCGTCGTCACCCTGGTGCTGTCCGGGCAGCGCCGCGAGACGAGCCGTCTGATGGCCGAGGCCGGCATCGAGCCGACGGTCACCAAGGTGCGCTCGGGCGAGGCGGAGCTCAGCCGGATCACCGGGGCCAGGGCCCCCTCGGGCGTCCCGCTCGACGGTGGGCCCGCAGTACCCCGGCCCAGGAACACCAACACGCCGTTCCGCGGCCTGGGCACGAGCAAGGACGCCTCCCGGGGCGCGGGCGGCAAGTCCTCGCGCCGGGCCGACGAGGCCCGCAAGCTGGCGGAGGCCCGCAGGGCGGCCCAGGTGCGGCGCGGCGGCTGAGAGTCGCTGTTGTCGGCGGCCCCCGCACGGCCCTCTCCATGACAAGCTGTGCTTTCCACTGCCGAACCCAGGAGGTCACCATGGCCGAAGAGTCCGCGTCCACGGAAGGTTCGGAGCCGGCCGCCGCCGAGACGTCCGCCCTGGAGCCCGACCGCGACGGCAACTACGACCTGAAGGCGAAGTTCCGTGAGGCCCTGGCCCGCAAACGGGGCCTGCAGGCGGACGCCGCCGACGTCGCGGCGAACGTCGACGCCTCGAAGGTCCGCGGAGCGCACGGCCCGGCATCGAGCCAGCGCTCGTTCCGCCGCAAGAGCGGCGGCTGACCCGCCCGGTCACCCCCCGCGCTCCGGAGCCACCTCTGTGTCCGAGCGCCGGGGGGAGGGCGCTCGACGATCTCGGCTGTCGCACGGGCGCTGGTCTCCCCGGTCACAGCTCGGTCGCCGTGCGGACCAGTTCGGCGAGGGCCCGGGAGCGGCTGTGGGCCGGCCAGGCGATGTGGGTGACGACGGGGGGTGCGTCGGTCACCGGGACGGCGGCGTGCTCGGCCCACAGCCAGGCGCGTGCCGAGTCGGGCAGGACGGCGACGGTGCGGCCGAGGGCGATCAGCTGGGCCAGTTGCGTCTGGTCGTGGATCTCGGGGCCGGGGCCGGGCGCGTACGTGCCGTGGCTGGGCCAGCGGGCGAGCGGGAGGTCCGGGAGGTCGGCGATGTCGGCCAGGCACAGCGTCCCGCGCGCGGCGAGGGGGTGCGCGGCGGGCAGGACGGCGATCTGCCCCTCCGTCATCAGTTCCTCGCTGTCGAACCCGGAGAGGGAGTTGAACGGCGTGTGCATGAACGCCACGTCGGCGCGGCCGTCGCGCAGCATCCCCTCCTGCTCGCACATGCCGCTCGGCAGCACCTCGATCTCGGCGGCGCCGGGCACGGCCGCGTAGGCGTCGAGGAGCTTCTGCAGCAGTTCGTGGGCCGCGCCGGCCTTCACCGCCAGCACCAGGCGGTCACCGGACGCGCCCGGGGTGTCGGCGCTGCCGGCGCGGCGGGCGCGGCGCGCGGCGGCGGTGGCCGCGTCGAGGGCCGCGCGGCCCTCGTGCAGCAGCACCTCCCCGGCGCCGGTCAGCAGCACGCCACGCCGGTCGCGGTGCAGCAGCCGGACACCGAGGCGCCGTTCGAGCTGCTGGATCGCGCGGGACAGCGGGGGCTGGGCCATGCCCAGGCGCTCGGCGGCGCGGCCGAAGTGCAGTTCCTCCGCGACGGCCAGGAAGTACCGCAACTCGCGGGTCTCCAGGGTGTCCAGGGCCACAGCGAACCTCCGTGATACCTGCCGGGTATGACAGGACACCGTATCGGTGTTGGCCGCGCCGCACGCCCCCGAGTGAGCATCGACGGCATGAGCGAAACGAGGACCGCGCTGGTGACCGGCGCGAACAAGGGCATCGGGTACGAGATCGCGGCGGGGCTCGGCGCCCTCGGGTACCGCGTGGGCGTGGGCGCCCGCGACGAGGGGCGGCGGGAGTTGGCGGTGGAGAAGCTGCGCGCCGCCGGGGTGGACGCGTTCGGGGTGCCGCTGGACGTGACCGGCGACCGGAGCGTCACCGAGGCCGCGGAACTGCTGGAACGGGAGGCCGGACGGCTGGACGTCCTGGTCAACAACGCCGGCGTCTCCGGGGAGGTCGGCCCGGGCTGGGAGCAGGACCCGACCACCCTCGACCTGGACCTGGTCCGCGAGGTCGTGGAGACCAACGTCATCGGCGTCATCCGGGTGACCAACGCGATGCTGCCGCTGCTCCGCCGCTCGGCGTCGCCGCGCGTCGTCAACGTCTCCAGCTCCGTCGGCTCCCTGACCCGGCAGGCGGACCCGGACATCGAGGTGGGCCCGGTCATGGCGGCGTACGCGCCGTCGAAGACGTTCCTCAACGCCGTCACCGTGCAGTACGCCCGGAAACTCGCCGGAACCGGCATCCTGATCAACGCCGTCTGCCCGGGCCTGGTGGCGACCGACTTCAACGGCTTCTACGGCCCCCGTACCCCCGAGCAGGGCGCGGCCACCGCGATCCGGCTGGCCACGCTGCCCGACGGCGGGCCGACGGGTTCGTTCTTCGAGGACGACGGAGTCGTCCCCTGGTGAGCCGGGATCCGGGCGTGGGGGGCGACCGCGGTGACGGCGGCGCCCCCGGCACCCGCTAGCCTGGCGCGGACGTTCACCGAGCGGCGGCCTGCCCCGGGTCCCGACGACGTGACTCCCAGCAGCTGAGGCGGAAGAAGACACATGCCCATCAAGGTGAGCGTGGTGATCCCGGTCTACAACCCGGGCGAGTACATCGAGGAGTGCATCGCCTCGCTGCTGCGCCAGAGCCTCCCGGACGACGAGTACGAAGCGATCTTCGTGGACGACGGTTCCACCGACGGGACTCCCGAGCGGCTGGACCGGCTCGCCGCCGAGCACCCGCACATGCACGTCATCCACCAGGAGGCGTCCGGCTGGTCGGGCAAACCCCGCAACACCGGCATCGCCGCCGCCAAGGGCGAGTTCATCCAGTTCGTGGACAACGACGACTGGCTCGGCGACGAGGCCCTGGAGCGGATGTACGAGTACGGCGTGCAGAACGACGCCGACGTCGTCGTGGGAAAGATGGTCGGCAAGGGCCGCGGGGTGCCGCGGGAGCTGTTCCGCAAGAACCGGCCGCGCGCCGACGTCGGCAACGCGCCGCTGATCGACAGCCTCACCCCGCACAAGATGTTCCGCAAGGAGTTCCTCGACCGGCACAACCTCCGCTACCTGGAGGGCCGCCGGCGCCTGGAGGACCACGTCTTCGTCACCGAGGCCTATCTGAGGGCGAAGAACGTCGCCGTCCTCAGCGACTACCTCTGCTACTACCACGTGAAGCGGGACGACGCCTCCAACGCGGGCTTCCAGCGCTTCGACCCGGTCGGCTACTTCAAGAACCTCCGCGAGGCCCTGGACGTCGTGGAGGAACTCACCGAGCCCGGCCCGCTGCGGGACAGGCTCTTCCGCCGCTGGCTGCGCAACGAGATGGTCGAGCGCATGCGCGGGCAGCGGCTCCTGGGGCTTCCCGAGGACTACCGGAAGGAGCTGTTCGACGAGATCCACAAGGTGGTCGTCGAACGCTTCGGGCCTGGGGTCGCCGCCGGTCTCCCGCCCACGCAGCAGATCGTCGCCGCGCTGATCGCCGCCGACCGGCTCACCGACCTCGAGGAGTTCGCCCGGTGGGAGTCCGGGATCAGGGCCACCGGCACCCTCAAGGCCCTGACCTGGGACGACGGCGTGCTGACCGTCGGCTTCACCGCCGCCCTCACCTCGGCGGGCGAGCCCCTCACCTTCCGCAACGACGGCGACACGGGCCTGCTGGTCCCGCCGCTGTCCGAGGCCGCCACTCAGGCCGTGGTCGCGCGGGGCGCGGACCTCTCCGCCCCGCTGGGCAGATCCAGGGCGGACCTCGTCGTACGGGAGCGCGCCTCGGGCGCCGAGTTCTACCAGCCCGTCGAGGTCACCCGCGAGCAGGTCGCGGTGACCGGCCAGGACGGCCACTTCCAGCAGGTGCTGCGCGCGAGCGCGCGGATCGACCCGCTCACGGCGGCGGGCGGCCCCGCACTCCACGCGGGCGTCTGGGACGTCTTCGTCCGGGTCGTCTCCTGCGGCTGGAGCAAGGAGACCCGGCTCGGCGCAGCGCGAGCCGACGGCATCGGCGACGGCCCAGGCGCCGCGCTGCTCGGCACTCCCGGGCGCCTGGTGCTCCCGTACTGGACCGACCCGCACGGCAACCTGTCGCTGGACGTGGACGGGCGGACCGACCACACGCCCGCGTTCTTCCAGAAGGTCACCCGCAGGGACGTCACCGTCACGACCGACCCCGCCCGGCTCACCGCGCGGCTGCCCCTGCACCTGCGGGGCCGCAGCGAGGTCCCCCTGAGGCTGACGGACACGGCGTCCGGGCGCGCGGTCGCCATGGACGCGGTGGTCACCGAACACGCCGAGAGCGGCGCGGAGCTGACCGCCGACCTGCCGCTCGGCGAGCTGCCCGGCACCCCGCTGCGGCTGGAGCTGGCGCCGTCCGCGGCCGGGGAGGAGAAGCCGGTCGCGCTGCCTCTCGCGCTCCGGGTCCGCGCCCGTGGCCGCGGTGTCGCCGTCACCCGCGTCCAGACGACGGCCAAGAAGGGCGCCCGCCGTGGCCGGCGCTCCCTCCCGCGCCGCGTGCTCGGAAGGATCCGCCGGGCCCTGCGGAAGAAGTAGCCGGGAGCCGTCCGCCTACCGCTTCGGTACCCGGATGTCGGCGCTGCTCAGCGTCTGGGGCTTGTCGGTGAACACCCGGAGCCGGACCCGCACGTGCTTGCGGTCCGGGACGGCGAAGCGTCCCTGGGCGGGCATCAGGACATAGCGCGCCGACTGGTGCGGGCCCAGCACGGAGGGGCCGCCGCGCACTTTCCAGAACGAGGACACGCTCTCCCCGGTACCGGTCGCGAAGTGCGGGGTCAGCGCGGTGCCCCCCGTGTTCGTCGCCTGCACGGTGACGCCGTCGATCCCGCGGCTGTCGCCCCGCACGTCACTGACGGCGAGCCGGATCGGCGGCCCGCTCGCGGCGGCGACGGCCACGCACAGGGCGGCCGGTGCCAGCACCGCCGCCGCCAGGCCGACGCTGAAGGCGCGTCGCCGTCCCAGGGTCGGCCGGGGTTGCCAGGCCGAGGTGAAGGCGGACACGGGGGCGGTGGCGGCGGCCGCGACCCACAGCGGGGTCATCAGCAGGTAGTAGCCGTCCTGCGAGCGGGTGGCCAGGTAGAACGCGCACCACGGCAGCACGGTGGCGGCGGGGCCCAGCCGTCGCACGAACAGCCCGAACAGCAGGAGCAGCCCGGTGGCCAGCAGCATGCTGGCGTACGAGTAGAAGTCCAGCCGGCTGCTGCCCTCGGTGAAGTAGTACGACAGGCCCATGATGCCCTGGCCGTGCAGGACCCCGTGCTGGGTGAACGGCAGGGTCAGACCGTTGATCCAGGCCCGGGGGCCCTGGGCGATGAAGTACGCGTTGGCGGCCAGCGCCACCACCAGCGCGATCCCGGTGAAGCGCGCGACCACGCCGAGCGCGGCCCGCGCGGGCAGCTCACCGCGCCGCAGCGCGTAGATGCCGACCAGCAGGAACGGGGTGAGGAACCAGGGCAGTTGCTGCGTGGCGCAGGCGGCACCGAGGAAACCCGCGCGCACGAGGTCCCAGCGGCTGAGCCGCCCTCCCGCACCGGTCGAGGGCCAGCGGATCACCACCGGGATGAGCAGCACGAGCGCGGGGATCGCCGGGTAGCCCATGGCCGCGTACCCCTTGAGCATGGGGAAGCCCAGGCAGACCGCGGTCGCCGCCGACCGCCACGGGATCGGCAGCAGCCACCACAGCAGCGCGGCGCCGGCCACCAGCAGGAGCGTCGGCACGAGCGTGACCGCCTTGGTGCCGATCAGCGCGTAGAGCGGGGCGTTCAGCAGCACCGCCAGCGGCGGGTACGCGAAGGAGTAGTCGGCGCCGCCCGACATGGTCTTCGTCACTCCGACGCCGCTGTGCGCGAACACCCACGGCCACTCCTGCCCGTACACCGCCCGCCCGTGCACCAGTTCGTGCGTGGCCTGGGTCATCAGCACCGTCTCGTCGTTCATCGGGCTGCCGAGAACGTACGAGCACAGGGCCAGCACGATGCCGAGGAGCAGGATCCCCGCGTCGACCAGCACCAGCGTGCGCCGGGCGCGCACCGTGAGGGCCAGGACGCCCAGGACCAGGATCCCGGCGTACCCGAGCATGATCACGCCACCGACCAGGGGGCGGGTCGCGATCGCGGTGGTCCAGTCGTCGCGCATGCCGATGAACAGGCTGATGACGGCGAGCAGGGTGATTGCGCGGTGCAACGGCGTGGGGGTGGCCGGGGCGGGGGGATCCGGGTGGACGGGCGTGGTGTCGGTGGCAACGGCGCCTGCCGTCTTGTTCATGCTGGGTGCACCTCGGACAGGCGGGTCATGATCACAGAACGGGGATCGTGGGGGTAGGGACTCGCCAGTTTATCCGTACCGGTTCAGGGGGTTTCAGGGGGTGAGGCGGGCGGTGGCCGTCGTCAGGGGATCCGCGAGATAGGGGGCGGGCGTGGACGTCAGCGGGTTGCTGATCGGCTGCCGGGACATGACGATCTCGACGCGGTAGAGCGAGGGGTGCGACCGGACCTGCGGCCAGGTCGTTCCGGGGCAGAGTCGGTCGACGCTCAGGGACGAGACGAAGGGGTGCCGGCCGATGGGCCGCCCCTCGGCGGGCCGGCCGTCGACCGTGCCGGACGCCGGCGGTGTCTGCCGTCCGACGACGCGTCCCGCGCGCGTCAGCAGGATCGTCGGCGGGGTGGGGGAGACGGGGTAGGTGAGGACCGTCCCGGCGTGCGGAGAGCTGATCTCGTAGCCGGCGGTGACGCGGTCGCCCGGGACGCGGGTTCCGGTGACGGAGAGCCGGACCTGATCGCCCGGCGCGGAGGGCCGCGCGGGTGGGGCGACGGTGGTTCCGCAGCCGTAGGCGCGCTGTTGGACCACCTGCGGCGGCGAGGTGGGCCACAGCGCCACCGGCGCCACCACGGTCGGCCTGGCGTCCTTGGTCCCGCACCCGGCCAGGCCTACAGTTGCGGCGATCAGCATCGCCGTTCCTGCGGCGATGCGACGGTTTCGTCCGGACATGGCACCCCCTTCGAGGATCGCCCTCCTGGGACGCGGGAGCGGCCGTGAACGTTCGGTGTCAGGTTCTGGTCAAAGTTTTGGCCAAGCGCAGGACGTCTTCTTCGCGCCATGATCGGGTCTTTCCCGACGGCTTGACGATGCCCGTTTGGGAGGCTCTGGTGCCAGCTCCAACCCGAAGAAGACGATGGCTCACGATCTGTGCCATCACCGCGACGTCCGGACTCCTCGCCATCCCCGCGAGTGCCGCGTCCGGCGGCGGAAACAGCAGTCCCTTCGGGGTCCGCACGCTCAATCAACTCGCAAGCCAGCGGACCCATTCCGTCGGTTCCATGAGCCCCAAGGCGAAGGCCTCGTCCGCCAAGGACGGGGACGGCGGCGAAGGGGCGGACGAGATCGCCGAGGGCGCCGACCAGTTCGCGGAGGCCCGCACCTCGCCCGGTGTCGTAGCACCCGGCGCGTACGGCGCCGCCTGGAACAGCCTCAGCAACCTCCCCAGCACGGGCGGCACCTGGCGCAACGTCACCAACCTGCCGTACAACTCGGACGACCCGCGCTACCGCGACATCGACTCCAACTCCAGCGGCGGGTCCGGCAATGTGACGGGCCGGATGGCCGCACTGGCCGCCGACGACGACGGGTACGTGTACGCGGGCAGCGCCGGCGGTGGCGTCTGGCGGTCCAGGCGCGGCGGCGGGCACTGGAAGCCCATCAGCGACAAGCTGCCCTCGCAGTCCACCGGCGCGCTCGCGCTGGACGGGGACGGCCGGCTGTGGCTCGGTACCGGCGAGGCCAACACCAACGCGGACGCCTACCTCGGCAGCGGCGTGTACGTGCTGTCCGACCCGCACCACGGCAGCTTCTCCACCCGCAGCCGGGTCGGCGGCGACGAACTGGAGTCGACCACCGTCCGCCAGCTCCGGTTCGCGGGCGGCAAGGTGTGGGCGGCGACCAGCGAGGGCGTGTGGAGCCACTCCACCAGGACGCTGAAGGGCCACTGGAAGCTGGAGTTCGCGCCCAACCCGGACTACCTGCCGGGCGGTTCCAAGGGGAACGTCGCCGGTTCCGCGTACAAGAACATCACCAATGACATCGCGATCGACCCGAAGGACCCCTCGAAGGTGATCCTCGCGGTCGGCTGGCGCAGCGGCGACGACTACAACGGCTTCTACACCAAGGACGCCAAGGGCACCTGGACGCGGATCACCAGCGGCTTCGGCGACCTGCCGACCGACGCGGCCAACGTCGGCACGGTCACCTTCGCCCGCGCCGCCGACGGCTCGCGCTACTACGCCATCGACCAGTCGCCCGCGCAGATGGCGGCCAACCCGGACAGCGGCCTCATGGGCATATACAGCGCCGCCTCGCCGTTCGGGCCCTGGACCAAGGTCGCCGACTACAAGCAGCTCGCCGCCGACGGCTCGGCGCTGACCTCCAGCGGCTACATGCCGGGCGTGCAGGCCTGGTACAACCAGTTCCTGACCGTCGACCCGGCGGACCCGAAGCACGTGTACGCGGGTCTGGAGGAGGTCTACGAGTCCAAGGACGGCGGCTCCACCTGGTCGACCGTCGGCCCGTACTGGAACTTCAACTTCTCCTGCTGGAGCATCGACCCGGCCAAGCAGACCGGTGACTGCAACCAGACCACCCACTCCGACCAGCACGGCGTCGCGATCGGCAGCTACCACGGCAAGAGCTTCGTGTACGTCGGCAACGACGGCGGCGTCTACCGGCGCCCGGTCAGCGGCTCCCAGGACGCCTCCGGGCACGCCACCGACTGGACCTCCCTCAACGACGGCACCATCGACACCCTCCAGTACTACTCGGTGGGCGTCGGCAAGGACCTGACCTACGGCGGGGTCTCCGTCACCGGCGGTCTGCAGGACAACGGCCAGTCCGTGCTGCGCAGCAACGACACGGTGATGGGCTCCAACTTCGGCGGCGACGGCGGCGACACGCTCACCGACCCGGCCAACGGCTGCAACATCGCCGAGGAGTACGTCTACCTCGCCGTCCAGATCACCCAGAACTGCGCGGTCAACGACGGCAGCTGGGTGAGCGACGCGACCAAGGCCACGTCGTACAACGTCGCCCCCGCCGACAACGCCACCAGCGAGGCCCGCTTCATCGCCCCGCTCGCCGCCGACGCCAAGGACAGCAACACCTGGATCGCGGGCGGCCGGCACATCTGGGTGCAGACCCACGGCTACGCCATCCGCAGCGGCTCCGAGTGGAAGAGCGTGTACGACCTCGGCGCCGGGCACACCGCGACCGCCGTCGCCGCCTCCGGCGGCAAGGTGTACGCGGCCTGGTGCGGCCCCTGCAACGAGCAGGGCTTCGCCCGCGGCATCTCCGTCGGCAACGCGGACGGCACCGGCTGGCACGACATCGCCCTGCCGGTGAACGGGACCGTACCGAACCGTTACCTCAGTGGCTTCGCGATCGACCCGAAGAACGCGAACCACGTCTTCCTCGCCGTCAACGGCTTCTCCCGGCACTGGACCGAGGGCCCCGGCGCGGGCGTCGGCCACGTCTTCGAGTCCACCGACGGCGGCACCACCTGGAAGGACGTCTCGGCGAACCTGCCCGACGTGCCGACCGACTCGGCGCTGGTCCTGCCGAACGGCGGCCTCGCCGTCGCCACCGACCTCGGCGTCGTCTACCGCGCCCCCGGCCACACCCGGTGGCAGCGGGTCGGTTCGCTCCCCGCGGTCGGCGTGCTCCAGCTCAAGCTGAGCCCCGACGGCCGCACCCTGTACGCGGCGACCCACGGTCGCGGCATCTACACCATCAAGGTGCGGGACTGCGACTGACCCGACCAGCAGGCAAAAGCGGCGGTGACCTCGGCTTCCGGGGTCACCGCCGCTTCGTGCTCGGCCCGCGTCGCGCCGCCGGCCGACGTACCCTGGCCTGTGCGTGACCCCCCGCCTGAGGCCAACGTCACATAGCGGAAGGGGGCATGTCTTTTACTTAAAGGGCTCGTTACGGAACGCGGAAGGCTTATCTGCCCTCCTTCTGTTCGTAGGAACGAGCTCGGGCAGGAAAGTCAGGGACTGAGACATGGGTTTGACCAGTCAGACAACCGTTTACGCGATGGTGGCACTGGCCGCGGTCTGTGTCGCGCTGCTGGTCTGGACGTGGCCACGGTTCGCGAAGCCGGGGGTGCTCCACATCCTCGGGCGGCTCGGCGCGATCGGTGTGACGCAGATCGCGATCGTCGCCGCCTTCGCGTGTGCCGTGAACTCCTCGTACCAGTTCTTCGGATCCTGGAACGAACTGCTCGGCAACGGTGACACCTCCGCGGTGGGCGTGACGGGCGCGGCCGCGGACGCGAACGGGGGCGCGGCGGCCGGCATAAGCACCGCCGCCGGCTCACTCGTGCAGCCCAACGGCACCGACCAGCTGAACCGGGTCAGCGGACTGCCCAACGGGCCGGCCGCGGTCGTCGGACGGGTGCAGTCGGTCAAGGTCATCGGAAAGACCACCGGCGTGGTCGACCCGGCCTTCGTCTACCTGCCGCCGCAGTACTTCCAGAAGGCCTACGCGCGCCAGCGCTTCCCCGTGATCGTCGCGCTCAGCGGCTACCCGGGCAGCATCTTCAACCTGGCCCAGTACCTGCGCGTCTCGCAGACGGCCGGTGACCTGCAGAAGAAGGGCCAGATGCAGCCGACGATCATGGTGATGATCCGGCCCACCGTCGCCCCGCCGCGCGACACCGAGTGCGTGGACGTCCCCGGCGGCCCGCAGACCGAGACGTTCCTGGCCAAGGACCTCCCGACGGCCATCAAGTCCGCCTACCGGGCCGGCCACGACTCCACCGCCTGGGGCGTCATGGGCTACTCCTCCGGCGGCAGCTGCGCCCTGCAGCTCGCGATGCGCGACTCGAACGTCTACACCACGGCCGCCGGCCTGTCGCCCGACTACTACGTCAAGGACGACCCGACGACCGGCAACCTCTTCGGCAGCGGTCCGGGCCGCCAGGACCGGGTCAACGGCCACAACCTGATGTGGCGGCTGGCCCACATGCCCGCCCCGAACATCTCGGTCCTCGTCGCCAACAGCAAGCACGGCGAGAGGGGCTACGCGAACACCCAGGCCTTCATCAAGGCCGTGAAGCCGCCCATGCGGGTCGCCTCGATCGAGCCCGACAACGGCAGCCACAACTTCCCGACCTGGGTGCGGGAGATGCCCGCCACCCTGAAGTGGATGAACGACCAGCTGACCTTCCCGCAGGACGTCGTGCCCCGGCACATCCCCGGCAAGAAGCCCGCCGGGGGCAAGCCCTCGCCGAAGCCCGGCCACAGCCCGCTGCGCGCGGAGGGCACCGAGCCCCCCAGGGCCACCGCCACCTCGCGCAAGTAGCAGCAGTCTCACACGCAGGGGCCGGAGCGACCACTCCGGCCCCTGCGGCGTTCCCACGGCCTCGGCCTCCTCCGGCCCCCCCAGCCACGAGCCAGCACCGCCGCCAGCCGCCACAAACGGGCCCGTCCCGGCGATCCGCAGGACGACCGTGTCCGCGCCTTCCCACGGCCGCGGCTCTTCCCTCGGCTCCGCTCAGCGCCGAGCCAGGACGGCCTCCCGCTGCTGCAGCGGCTCGCTCCCCGCGATCCGCAGCGTGACCGGGTCCGGGTTGGCCTCTGTGGCGTTTGCCGAGGCCCTGGCTTGTCCTGCGGACGTGTTCAGCGTGGGGCCAGGACCGCCTCCAGTTGCTGCAGCGGGTTCGCCCCCGCGATCCGCAGCGTGACCGGGTCCGGGTCGGCCTCGTCGGCCTCTGTGGCGTTTGCCGAGGCCCTGGCTTGTCCTGCGGACGTGCTCAGCGTGGGGCCAGGACGGCCTCCAGTTGCCGCAGCGGGTTCGCCCCCGCGATCCGCAGGACGATCGTGTCCGCGCCGGCCTCCGCCAGTTCGCGGACGCGAGCGGCGGCCTGGGCGGGCGTGCCCGAGACCGTGAACACCTCCTCCCGAGGGCGGCCCAGCCAGGCGGCGTGGCCCTCCACGTGCGGGGCCAGGGCCCGGCTCACCTCCTCGGGGTCGTCGTCGACGCAGGCGAAGGCCAGGACCGTCAGGGTGTGGTCGGGTCCGGCACCGCCCTTCACGGTGAGCGCGCGGGCGTTCGCCAGGTCGCCCGGGCCGTGGCCCTCGGTGATCACGGTGCCGTCCGCGACCCGGCCGGACAGCTCCAGGGAGCGGGGCCGCACGACGCCCGTGACCACCGGCGGGACCTCGGCCGGCGGGTGCACCAGTTCGACGCCGTCCAGGTGGACCTCGCGCCCCGCCAGCTCCACCCGCCCGCCGCGCAGCAGCGTGCGGACCGAGGTGACCGTCTCCTCCAGGAGGGCGAGCGGAGAGCGGGGAGCGACGCCCGCCCGGGCCATCCACTCCGGGACGCCGTGCCCGATCCCCGCCACCAGGCGGCCCGGGAAGACCCGGGCCAGCGTGGCAAGTTCCATCGCCAGCAGCGCCGGGCTGCGCAGCGGGGCCGGGGCGATGCCGATGCCCACCCGCAGGCGCTCCGTGGCTCCCAGGGCCACGGCCGCCGCCGACACCCCGCCGCCCCACCCGAGGTCCTCCACCACCCACAGGTCGTCCACCCCGAGCGCCTCGGCCCGCCGGGCGAACCCGGGCAGCTCCTCCGGCGCCCAGTCGCGGTCGTACATCACACCGATCCGTACGTTCGTCATGCCCGGGAACCTATGCCGCGCGGGCATGACGATCAACGGCGTATCGGGGGCGGGGAGTTCGGCTCTCGGGCGGGCCCGGTGTCCGGTGGGTTACCTGACGGCCAAGGGGGGCCCGGGCGTTGGGCAACCGCCTGCCATGCGCTGGTAAGGGTTCGGTGCGGTAGTTGATTCTTTGGCCAACGGTTCTACCCGCATAGACGCCCGCAGTGCTGTCATGCCCACGACTGCCCGGAATCCCCGGGCCGATCGTGGGAGACCCCCATGCGTGCCACGCGCCGCCTCACCGCCACGACCACGTCCCTCAGCCTCGCCGTCGCCGGTCTGATCCTCAGCACCGGCTCGGCCGCCCACGCCGCGAGCTGCTCGCAGGACTACCTGCCGCTGCCCGACCCCACCTGCCAGCCCGGCGACTACAACCCCGACGTCACCCAGTCCACGATCGACTCGACGATATGCGTCTCCGGGTGGACCGCCACGGTCCGCCCGCCGGCTTCGTACACCAACGCCCTCAAGGTCAAGCAGATCTCCGAGTACGGCTACTCCGACACCAGCACGGCCGACTACGAGGAGGACCACCTCGTGCCGCTGGAGCTCGGCGGCGCCCCCAGGAGCGAGCAGAACCTCTGGCCCGAGCCGCGGTACGGCAGCGAGACCGCCGCGAGCAAGGACTCCGTGGAGAACAAGTTGAAGAAGGCCGTCTGCAACGGCACGGTCTCCCTCGACGACGCGCGCTCCGCCATCGCGAGCGACTGGACCACCGCGCTGTCCTCGCTCGGCCTCAGCTGACCTCGGCGCGCAGGCCGTCACGCAGGCGGCGCAGGTCGTCGGCGTGCCGGCCGAGCCCGTTGAGGCGCTGCCGGGCCTCCTCGGTACGGGCGTCCGGGCGGACGGTGAAGGCCAGGTCCAGCGACTCGCGCAGCATCCACAGGTCGAAGGAGAGCAGCCGTGCCGCCTGGTCCTGGGTTCTCGTCAGGTCCGGGTCGGTGAGCCGGAGGTCCTGCAGACGGGTGCGCAGGCGGTGCAGGGCGATGCTCTGCAGGGAGCAGGCGCGCGCCGTCTGGCAGGACACGGGGCCCGGCTCGCCGCAGGCGGCCACCGCGGCGTCGGCGGGCCGCTGCGCGGCCACGGCCTCGTCCAGCACGGCGACCAGCGCCCGCACCTGGTCGGGGCGGGACGGCTCCGGCGGGACGGGGTGGCGTCGGGTGCGGGGAGAAGGTCGGGGAAGGCGCATGGTTCCCTCCTGGTCGGCCTCCAGTGTGCGCCCTTTCCGGCCGGAGCCGGACCTGGTGTTCTCCGTGTGGTCAGTCCCGGGCGGCCTTGCGCTCCGCCTCGGTGAGGGGCGGCCCCGCGAGGTGCGGCTTCTTCGGGCCGAACAGCATCGGGACCAGCATGTCGGGGGAGAAGAGGCGGGTGGCCGGCTTCTCCAGGCTCATCACGTCCAGCAGGGCGCCGAGGGCCCGCGGGTTGCGGGCACCGGTGGCAACGGCCCGGTCGACGAAGCGGGTCAGGAAGCGTTCCAGTGCCGTGGGCGGGGTGTCGGTGGCGCCGGGGTAGAAGGCGTCCTGGCCGACGGCGAGGTCCCAGGCGGCGGCGACCGGACGGGCGGCGGCGCGCTGCAGGCGACGGGCGGTGCCGGGGGCGGCCAGGGGGATGGAGCGCAGGACGCCGCGCAGGGCCAGGGCGGACTGCGCGGCGACGGTGATGCCGTGGCCGTAGACCGGGTTGTAGCCGGCGACGGCGTCGCCGAGGACGGTGAAGCCGTCCGGCCAGTGCGGGAGTTTCTCGTAGTAGCGGCGGACGTTGGCGGTCGAGCGGGTGGTGGCGACGTCGCCCAGGGGCTCGGCGTCCTTGATCAGCTCGCCGATGACCGGGTCGCCCAGGCTCAGGGCGAAGTCCGCGAACGCGTCGGCGTCGGCGGTGGGTCGGCCGCCGCGGGTACCGGAGAGGGTGACGATCCAGCGGTCGCCCTCCACGGGCAGGATGATGCCGCCCCGGCCGTGGTCCTGGGCGGGGTTCGCCTGCACGTTGACCAGCGGGAAGCCGGCGCCGGCGGCCCTCCCTGGGGCCCGGTACACGCGGGTGGCGTAGGCGACCCCGGCGTTCACCTCCCGCTCCACGACCTGCGGCAACCCGAGCCCGACAAGCCACCGCGCGGCCCGCGACCCCCGCCCGGACGCGTCCACGGCGAGCTCGGCAGGCAGGACGGCTTCGCTCCCTGTACCGCCCCCCGTACCGCCCTCCGATCCAGCGCCCCCGGCCCGTACCCGGACCCCCGTCACCCGGTTCGCGTCCCCCTCCAGAGACAGGGCCGTGGTGTTCTCCTGGAGGGTGATGCGGGGGTCCGTCAGGACGTGGGTGCGGAGGGTCGCGTCCAGGAGGTCGCGGGAGCAGACCAGGTTGCGGTGGTGGGTGGTGGTGAAGCGGCGGAACCAGATCTCGTTGGGGGCCCGCGAGACCATGTCGCCCATGACGTGGATCAGCCGGCCGCCCCGCGCCACGACGTCGTCGACCAGGCCCGGCAGCAGCTCCTCGAAGGCCTTCACCCCGCCGCTCCACACCAGGTGCGCGTGCCGGGCCTGCGGAACGCCCCGCCGCGGCTCGGGCCCCGAGGGCAGCGTGTCGCGCTCCACGACCGTCACGTCGGCGAACTCGGCGAGCGCGGCAGCCGCGAGCAGGCCGGTGACGCTGGCGCCGATGACGACGGCTCTGGGCCGGGCGGGGAGTCGGTCAGGCATGGGCGATCGGGCTTTCTGTGCTGGTCACCCGCCGGCGGAGGGTGTCGACGGTGCGGGGGTGCGCGAGGGCGCGGGAGACGCCCTCGATGTCGTCGGAGAGCTGAGCACCCGGTCCCACGGAACCGGCCGGGAGGCCCGCACGGTGGGCGTCGAGCGCGGCGCGCACCGCGACCGCACCGGCCGCCGCCCGGCCCCGCACCTCGCCGTGATCGGGCAGCGCGGCCTCGTAGGCCCTGTCGTACAGCGCCCGGTCGAGGTACGGCCCGAGCATGCGCAGGGCGTCGTGGATGTCCTGCCGGCGCTGCATCAGCCGCAGGTCGAGCGGCGCCCAGAAGCCGAGCCGGGCCGGTGCCGCCGACGCCCCGAGGACCCTTACCGCCCGCCACAGCGGCCGTAGCCGCCGGTGCTCGCGCCGGTCGCGCACCCAGCGCTGCAGGAACGGGCCCACCTGCGGCACCAGGAACCCGAGCGCCACCAGCGCGGCCTCGAGGAGCGCGAACGGCGGGGCGGCGGTGGTGCTCAGCCCGTCCCAGTCGGTGCCCGACCAGCGGGCGCCGATCGCCGTCAGCTTCACCGCGTCGAACAACAGGCCCGAGGCGTAGCCGAGTTGCAGGAAGACGACCCCCGCCCGCAGCCAGCGGTCCACGATCTGCGGGAACCACCTCCACAGCATGAACGCGGCCACCAGCGACGAGACCATGTGCGCGGTCAGGTAGAGGAGGATGTGCTCGCGCATCCAGGGCGTGGAGGCGTAGTAGGTGTCGAGGTCGTAGATGCGGGGCTCGGGGGCGTGGGCGAGCAGGAACGTCACCCACAGGGCCACGACCACCCCCGCGTACGCCCCGTAGATGCGGCGCATCCGGCGCGCGCGGCGCTCGGACGGCTCCTCCCGCCAGCGGATGATCATCGTCAGGCCGGTGGCGCAGAACGCCGTGAGGAACGAGTACGCCCACGGCGAGGCGATGTTGGGCACGCCGGTCAGCCGGTTGAGGCGCTCGATGTTGACCGGGGTGATGACGACCAGGACGGCCGTCGCCGAGGTCAGCAGGACGGTCGTGGCGCGCACGTCCGGATCACGCCAGGACCGCGCGAAGGTGGGGAGCTTCGCGGCGAGCGCCGTGGCCAGCAGTGCGGTGGGTATCCAGTACGGGATGTGCGGGATCGTCACAGCAGGCGTCCGCCGCGGTTTCCCAGCGACAGGTTGATACGGCCCTCCACGGTGGTGGGACTGACGGGTCCCCGTGCGTAACGGCCCGTCATCCAGGTGCGCACCTCCCGGCCGAACAGCAGGCCGAAGGTCTCCGCGTCCACCTCGTGGTCGTCGGCGTGGCCGGACCGGGCGGCCACCGCGAGGCAGGCCTCCCGCGGCACCTTCGACGCGGCGAGGATGTCCCGCGCGGCCCGTTCCAGCATCTCCTGCGTCTGGCCGGGGGCGAGCGCGCGGGCGGCCGCCGCCCCCGGGGCGTGACCGCAGGAGCCCTGCTCCTCGTGCCACAACTCATGGCCGAGGATGACCAGTTGGGCCTCGGGTACGGTGCCCTCCTCGACGACGACCACCGACCGGTCCCCGAGGTCGAGGCGCAGTCCCGACACCGGTACCTCCGTCGGGAAGGCCCGGAAGACCAGCTCGACGGGCCTGCCGACGCGGACGCTCATCGCCCGGCAGAACGCCTCCATCACGACCCTCGGCTCGGCGGGCCGCCGGATCGTCCTGGACGCCTCCCGGCCCAGGTCGGCGAGCAGGGACCTCATCGCCTTGGTGGTCATCGGGCGGTGTCCCTCTCCTGCGGGCCTCGACGGCGGACAGCGGCGTCGTCAGTCTTGTCGTCAGTCGTGTCGTGCTTGTCGTGCGCACGCAGCTTATGCGCGGCGGCGGGCTCCCGGTGCTCGGTTATCGGCCAAAAACGAACGTTGACAGTCCGGGATGTCTCGGGGTCGACCTCATCCCGGAGAGGTAGCGGCCATGCTCCGTGTCCTGCTGGGGAGTTAGGAAAGGCGCCTTCGTGGGCACGATGTGCCGGGACGGCGCGGGGACCAGGCTGGTTCACGTCAGCCGGAGGGACTTCGAGGTCCGAGGAGGGCGTCATGAACCGCCAGATCCGCGTCCGTGTCAACCGCCGCCCCAGCACGCCCCGCGACACCACCATCGACCGCAGGACTCCGTCGGGACGGATCCTGCCGTACTGATGGGCGTCATGAACTCCCCTGCAGACGGCGCGAGATCGCCGTCCGCAGGGCGTCGCGCACCGTCGCGGGGAGCGGCGTGCCCTGCGAGCCCGCCGTGGCCACGACCGCCGCGGCGACCTCACGCAGCTTGGTGTTGGAGTGCTGGGAGGCCTCCCGAAGGACGTCCCAGGCCTGCTCCGAGGTGCAGCCGTGAGCGGCCATCAGGACGCCGCGCGCCTGGTCGATGACGGGGCGGGAGACCATGGCCTGACGCAGCTGCTCGACCTCCTCGCGCAGCACGTCCAGCTGTTCCGCGCGCTCCCTGGCGACCGCGGAGGAGGTCCGCGTACCGACGCTCCGGGCCGCCCCGGCCCGCAGCGGATCCTCGGTGTCCAGGCCGACCAGCTCCAGGATGCGGCGCGGCTGCCCGTTCCAGCGCGTGGCCCGCACCGGGATCCGGTGCCGGTGGCCGAATGCGTCGAGCACGTCCAGGAACTGCAGCCCCGCCGTGTCCATGAAGAAGACGCCCGCCATGTCCAGCTCGATCCGGCTGAGCCGGGGCGGCAGCTCGTCCAGGGTCCTGGCCACGGTGTCCGCACAGCCCCGCACGAGCTCGCCGCGCGGCGCGAGCATCGCCCTCCCCTCCGCCACACGGCCGTCGATGACCAGGGTGTCCAACCGCCCTCCGAGCGGTACGCCTGCCGCTGAGGTCATGTCCGCCTCGCTGCTCCCGACCTTCGTCTCGACGTTGAGTCCCCGAGGGGCGTGTCCGGCAATTCCCGCGTGCTTCGCGGCGTCTGGCACTCACTCCCCCGGAAGGGGGCCCCATGTCGCCGCGGAGCCCGCCCTGCGGGCGGACGACGGGAATGGTCAGACACGCCCCAGCACCGGGCGCGGGACCGCGCAGCGAACTCCGCGGGGACCCGGCGGCGCTGACCGACGCCTGCCCGGCGCGCGGGCGCGTACACCCCCTTGGCGGGGAATGACCGGTCCGCGTCGGGGTACAGGATTCTCGTCCGCAACCATGGCGGACACGGGACCAGCGACGGGAGAGGAGCCCTGCACATGCATCGCCAGACTCCCGTCCCGGCCCAGAGCCCGCCCCCGTGGCTGGAGGTGTCCCCATTGCCGGGGCGCACGGGCCTGCGCGTGGCAGGGGAGGTCGGACTTTCTACCCGCGCGGAATGGGAACGGGCATTGGAACGGGCCGTGCGAGAAGGCGGCCGGGTCTACCGTCTGGAGCTGTCGGCGGTGACCTTCGTCGACGTCGGTGGCGTCGGCGCTCTCGCGACCACCGCGCAGACTCTCGAGGACGGCAGGAGGATCGTGTTGCAGCAACCGCCGCCGACCCTGCGCCGCCTGCTGGACCTGTTCTGGCCCGGCATCCCGACGATCGAGGTGTCGACCTCATGACCGCCCTCACCACCGAGCTGACGGCCCCCTTCGTCCACCCCGCCCTCTTCTACGAGGACGAGACCGAGTACCTCGAAGGCACCGTCCCCTTCGTGCGCGCGGGCCTCAAGGCCGGCGAACCCGTCGCCGTCGCCGTGCCCACGGAGAACCTCCGGCTGATCCAGGAAGTCCTCGGGGACGAGGCCGACGCCGTGCGCTTCCTCGACATGCGCGAGGCCGGCCGCAACCCCGGCCGGATCATCCCCGGCGTGCTGCGCGCCTTCTTCGACGCCCAGCCGCCGGGCACCCGCGTGCGCATCATCGGCGAGCCGATCTGGGCCGGCCGCTCCCCGACCGAGTACCCGGCCTGCGTCCAGCACGAGGCGCTGATCAACGCGGCCTTCCAGGGCCGTACGGCGACCATCCTGTGTCCCTACGACACCCGGCGACTGGCCCCGCGGGTCATCGCCGACGCGTACGCCACCCACCCGACCCTCGTGCGGGGCGGCGGGGTGGAGGAGGACAGCAGCGCCTACGCCCCCGCGGACGTCGTCGCCCGCTACAACGAACCCCTGCCGGCCGTCCCCGACGCCCCCGTGTTCCCCTTCGCGGCCGCCTCCCTCAGCGAGGTCCGGCACCTCGCCGTGGCCGAGGGCAGCCGCCTGGGCCTGTCACCGGCCCGACTGGAGGACCTGGCGCTGGTCACCGCCGAGCTGACCACCAACAGCGTGGTGCACGGCGGCGGCTCGGGCGAGCTGCGGGTGTGGGCCGAGGGCGGCCACCTGCTGTGCGAGGTGCGCGACCGGGGCCACCTCACCGACCCGCTGGCCGGCCGCCGTCCGGCCCCCCGCGACCAGCGTGGCGGCCGCGGGCTCCTGCTGGTCAACCTGGTCGCCGACCTCGTACGGCTGCACAGCGACCGCGAGGGCACCACGGTGCGCTGCTGGTTCGCCCGCTGAGCCGCGCTCGCCTCAGCCGGCCAGCGGGTCGAGCACGAGGGGCTCGATCTTCCCCTCCAGCATGTAGCCGAGGCCCTGTACGGCACACACGTCCGGCCGCTCGGCGATGTGCACCGGCATGCCGGTGGCCGCGCGCAGCATCTGGTCCAGGCCGGGCAGCAGGGCGGAGCCGCCGACCATCATGATCCCGCGGTCGGCGAGATCGGCGACCAGGTCGGGCGGACAGTCCCGCAGGACGCGTCCGATGCCGTCGAGCACGGCGGTCAGCGGCGTCTCGATGGCGTCCCGTACGGCGGCCGTGTCGACCTGCACGGAACGGGCGAGGCCGGTGGCGACGTCCCGCCCGTGGATCTCGGTGGAGGCCGGTCCCTGGAGGGTGAGGCCGTTGCCGGCCAGGGCGAGCTGCAGCGGCCGTACGGACTGGCTGGGCAGCATCAGCTCGTGCTCGTGCCGCAGGTGCTGGACGATTGCGTGGTCCACGGCCTCACCGCCCACGGGGATGCGCTCGGCGGTCACGATGGATCCCAGCGACAGCACGGCGACCTGAGTCGCGGCGGCCCCGCACACCATGATCATGGTCGCCTCGGGCCGCTCGACGGGCAGCTCGCACCCCACGGCGGCGGCGATGAGGGTGTCCACCAGCTCCACGCGCCGGGCACCGAGCCCCACCAGCGTCTCGATGGCGGCCCGCTGGGCGAGCGGATCGGCGTCGTGCGGGGTACAGGCTGCCGCGCGCAGGAAGGGCTTGCGGCGCAGGGTACGGCGGATCTTGTCGCCGAGCAGGTGCCGGAGCATGCGCTGCGCCATCTCGATGTCGACGACGGTGCCGCCGGAGACGGGACGGACCACGCGGATGTAGTGGGGGGTGCGCCCCGTCATCCTCTCCGCGAACTCGCCGACCGCGATCAGCGCGCCGGTCTTCGTGTTCACGGCGGCGGCGGAGGGCTGGTCGACGACGAGTCCGGAGCCCTTCACATAGACACGGGTCCGGGCCGCCCCCAGGTCGACGGCGAAATGGCAGCGGCGCAACTGCTCCAGACTGGCGGTCATGGCGGGTCCTCCCGAGAGCGCAGACCTTGGCGACCGCCGACGCGGGGCGGGCCTCGATTCCGACGCCCGCCGGACGGCGGGCCTCAGTGGAATCGTGCGGGGACCGGGCCGGGGGTGCCGCTTGTGGGGGGCCGGGTGGGGAGCGGCTGAATGGGGGGTCTTGGTTTCCGCTCGTGGGGCCCGGCCCCTCAGTCCCGCACCAGAGCCCGCTTCATGATCTTGCCCATGTCGTTGCGGGGCAGCGAGCCGAGGTGGTGCACCACGCGGGGGCGCTTGTGCGGGGCGAGCCGCGCGGCCACGTGGTCGGCCAGTTCGTCCGCGCTCGGCGGGGCCTCCGGATCCGTCGGCACCACCCACGCCACGATCCGCTCGCCGAGGTCCGCGTCCGGCTCCCCAGTCACCGCCGCCTCGCGCACCCCCGGATGCTCCAGCAGCGCGTTCTCGATCTCACCGGCCCCGATCTTGTACCCCCCGCTCTTGATCAGGTCGGTGGCCTTCCGGCCGACGATCCGGACATACCCGTCAGGATCGCGCACCGCCATGTCGCCGGTGCGGAACCAGCCGTCGGCGGTGAAGGCGGCGGCGGTGGCGTCGGGCCGGTTGAGGTACCCCGTGAACAGGTTCGGGCCGCGCACCTGGATCTCGCCGACACTCTCGCCGTCGTACGACGTGATGGGCGTCCCGTCCTCCTCCACGAGCCGCAGGTCCACGCCCGGCAGCGGCACGCCCACGGTGCCCGCGCGGGGCTCGCCGTCCGCCCGGACACTGGTGTTCATCAGGGTCTCCGTCATGCCGTACCGCTCCAGGACCCGCCGTCCGGTCGCGGCGGCGATCCGTTCGTGGTCGTGCACGGGCAGGGCGGCGGAACCGGAGACGAGCAGCCGGGCCCCGCCCAGCGCCTCGGCCAGCTCCGGCTCCTCGGGCAGGGCCTGGGCGATCCGGTGGTACATCGTCGGCACCGCGAACAGCATGGTCGCGCCGGTCGCCAGCGCACGTGCCACACCCTGGGTGCTGAACCGGCCCAGGTGCCGGACGGTGCCACCACGCCGGAGCGGGCCGAGGATGCCCAGCACCAGGCCGTGCACATGGAACAGCGGCAGCCCGTGCACGAGCACGTCGTCGCCGGTCCACCGCCAGGCGTCGGCGAGCGCGTCCAGCGTGTGCGCGACGGCCCGGCGGGGGATGACGGCACCCTTGGGCGGGCCGGTGGTACCGGAGGTGTAGACGACGAGGGCGGGGTCCTCGTCGGCGACGGAGGGCGAGGGAAGGGCGCCCCCGACCCCCCCGGTGGCGCTGACCTCGACGTCGACGCGCGGCAAGTCCCCTACCGGCGCGGGGAGTTCGTCCCCCGGCGCCGCGAGAACCAGGACCGGGGCACTGTCGGACAGGATGTGCCCGAGCTCCTTCTCGCCCGACTTCGGGTTGAGCGGCACCACGGCCACCCCGGCGCGGAGCCCGGCGACCACGGCCACGGCGGTCTCCAGCTCGGGCGTGGCCCACACCGCGACCCGCCCGCCCACGGGCAGCCGCCGCGCCACCGCGCCGGTCGCCGCCGCCAGCTCCGCATACGTCAGCGACCGGTCGCCGAACCGCAGGGCGACCTTGCCGCCCGGGCTCTCGAGGGCCGGGAAGAGAGACGACACGCGATCACCTGTCCTTGTGCACGCGAGTTGAGTCCGGTCAGAACTGGACCTTATACACGCACGGCCACCCAGGACCGCTCCCCTGCGACGCCGGGTACCGACCAGGGCGGCCAGGTCGGGGGCGAGCGGGAGTTCGACCGTGTGCAGGGCGGGGTGCCGAAGCCAGTGCAGGCGGGGGACGTCCGGTGCGCCCTCGTGCAGCGGTGGGTCGTCGGTGGCGGGGGTGAAATCGTCGACGACCAGCGTGCCGCCCGGGGTGAGGAGGCGCGCCGGGTCGGCGGGGGTGTCGCCGGGGCTCTTGCCGGTGCCGCCGCCGTCGAGGACGAGGAGGTCGTACGGCGCCCGGTCCCCGATGCGGCGCCAGTCGCCGGTGATCACCTCGACCTCGGGGCGGTCGGCGAACACCTCGGTGGCGAGGCGGGCGCGTTCCGGGTCGCGCTCCACGCTGACCAGCCGTACGCCCGCCCGGGCTCCGGACGCCAGCCAGGCAAGACCGACCCCGCAGCCCGTGCCGGTCTCACCGATGGCCGTCCGCGCGCCGCCCGCCAGCGCGTACAGCAGGCGGCCCTGCTCCGGGCGGCAGGAGTACGGGAAGCCGTGGGCGCGGGCCGCGGCGAGGGCCCGTTCGACGAGCGGGGGCAGGCGGGGCTCGTCGTCGTACGCGTCCGTTCCCGAGATCGCCATGGCGGTGATGATGCCCGGGGTCAGGCCGGCGTCGCCACCACGTCCGCCACCACGCAGCTGACGTTGTCCGGGCCGCCCGCCGCGTTGGCCTCGGTGACCAGGGCGCGGACCGCCTCCTCGGGGGTCTGCGCGGTGGTGAGGACGGTGCGGGCGCGGGCGTCGGGGACGACGGTGGACAGGCCGTCGGAGCACAGCAGGTAGCGGTCGCCCGGACGGGCGTCGTGCAGGCCCAGGTCCGGTGTGCCGGTGGTGAGGGCCTTGAGGAGCAGGGCCCGCTGCGGGTGGGCCGTCGCCTCCTCCGGCGTGAGACGGCCCTCGTCGATCAGGGACTGGACCATCGTGTGGTCGTGCGTGATCCGGAACAGCCCGCCGTCACGCAGCAGATAGGCGCGACAGTCGCCGACGTGGACCAGGGCGAGCCGGGAGCCCGTCAGGAGCAGGGCGGTGAGGGTCGTGCCGTTCTCGTCCGACCCGAGGCCCCGCACCGCCTCGCTCGCACCCCGTACCGCCTCCTCCAGGAGGTTCAGGACGTCGCCCGCCGGCAGCTCGCCCGTGTCGAGGAAGCGCAGCGCCTCCACCGCCGCGCTGCTCGCCGGCGCCCCCGCAGGCCCGTAACCGTCGGCCACCGCCAGCAGCCGTGCCCCCGCGTACGCCGTGTCCTGGTTGGCGGGGCGGACCCGGCCGGGGTCGGAGTGGGCGCAGTAGCGCAGTTCGAGCATCGGGGCGTCCTTCCGGGAGGCATTCGACAGGTGGTCCACCAGGAACGCGGCGAGGTCCCGCCGTACCGCCGTCTCCGCCTCCACCTGGGACCAGTACGCCCGGATCTCGCTCGCCGCCCGGGTCGGTTCCAGCGCGCAGACCTCACGGATGCGGGCCAGCGGCATGCCGATCCGGCGCAGCCACGCCACCAGCCGTGCCTGTTCCAACTGGGCTGGGGCGTAGTGGCGGTAGCCGGTGTCCGGGTCGACGTGGGCGGGACGCAGCAGGTCCAGCTCGTCGTAGAGGCGCAGGGCCTTCGGGGACAGCCGGCTCGCTCTGGCGAAGGCACCGATCGTCAGCGTCTGCACATCCGTCTCCTGTCCACGGGCGCGCCCGTCCCCGTCCTCGCACCGATGCTCGGCCTTTCCGCAGGGGGAAGGTCAAACGGGTTGGAGTGGTTGCGTCCGGCGCGGTTAGCCTGCGGTGGTCCGTCCCGCAGTGAATGGAGTTCCCCGTGCCCCGCATAGCCCTCGCCACCTACGACCCGCGGCCGGAGCCCAGCCGAGACCGCGATCTGCCCGTGCTGCTGGCGGCGCTGCGGGAGGCCGGGGCCGAGGCGGACGCCGTGTACTGGGACGACGCCGAGGCCGACTGGGCCGCGTACGACCTCGTGGTCATCCGGTCGACCTGGGACTACAGCTGGCGGGCGGCCGAGTTCGTGGCGTGGGCGCACAAGTGCGGCACCGTCACCCGGCTGGCCAACCCGGCCGAGGTGGTGCGCTGGAACACCGACAAGCGGTACGTCGGCGACCTCGCGGCGGCCGGCGTGCCCGTCGTCCCGACCCGCTACCTCGCCCCGGGTGACGCCCCCGCCCTGCCCGAGGATCAGGAGTACGTCGTCAAGCCCACCTCCGGCGCCGGCGCCCGCTATGCCGCCCGCTACACGCCCGGGCAACGGGAGGAGGCCGGACGGCATCTCGCCCGCATGCACGAGGAGGGGTTCACGGCGATGGTGCAGCCGTACATGCGGGGCATCGACGCGTCCGGCGAGCGGGCGCTGCAGTTCTTCGGCGGCCGTCTGCTGCACGCCAGCCGCAAGCGCGCCGTCCTCAAGCCCGGTGCCGCCTACGACGCCGACAAGGTGCCGCACCCGGACCTCGAGCCCTGGACCCCGACGCCGGCCGAACTCGCGGTCGCCGAGCGCGCCCTGGCCGTCGTACCCGACGCACCGGAGCTGCTGTACGCGCGCGTTGACCTCGTGGACGGCGACGACGGCGAGCCGCGGGTGATGGAACTGGAGCTGGTCGAGCCGAACCTGTTCCTCTTCCTGCACCCGGAGTCGGTGGCGAAGGTGGTCGCGGGGATTCTGGCGGCGGCCGGCTGACCTGCCGCGCCGGGTCACCCGTCCACGGCCACCCGCTGCAGCAGCCCCCAGGTGAACTCGGCGACCACCTCCCGTCGCCTCCCCTCCTCGTCCGGTGCCGTGAACGCCAGGCCCCAGCGGGTCGGGGCCGTGCCCTCCAGGGGGCGGGCGGGGGCGAAGGCACGGGCCGCCTCGTCGACCGTGCAGGACCAGGGCGTGAGGTCGGCGAGCGTCCGCAGCACCGGTCCCGGGGCCGCCGGGGCGCGGACCAGCCACTCGTTCCAGACCGCGCCGTTCGGGGCGAGCAGCACCTCGAAGCGCAGGTCGGGCCAGAGGGGGACGGGCCAGAGCAGCGCCTCGCAGTCCAGGTCGCCGATCCTGCGCCGCACCACCGACTCGGGTGCGCCCAGCACCGAGCGGATGAGGGTCCCCCCGCCCGAGCGAAGCCGAGAGTGGGGGAGGGAGGCGACCGCACGGGATCTGGGGGAGTGGAGCATCGCCTGCCAGCGCTTGTTCGCCTCGCGCATGTCCGCGATGGAGACGCCCAGTGCGTGCCGGGCGTCCTCCACCAGGTCCGGGTTGTGGTCCGCCATGCGGCGCAGCAGGACCAGTTGGAAGTCGAGCGGGGTGAAGGGACTAGCGGAGGGCGGCATGCGAACCATGGTCTCCCACACCACTGACACCGGGCCGGCGGCCGTCGGGGAGGAAGAGCACCGAGTTGACGTACCGCTGGTGCTTGCGGAAGGGCAGGACGCGGCCCAGCAGACCCTGGGCGACGACGTACTCGGCGGACGCCTGGTGGGCCTCCAGCGGGAACTGGGCGAGCGGCACCCAGGTGGCGCCGGGCAGCACCCAGCCGGCGTAGCCGAGCAGGGACAGGTACGTCACCACCGGCGCGACCGGCTGGATGCGGGACTCGAGTTCCACGAACAGGGCCGGGCGGTCGCGGGACAGGACGCCCGTCGCGCCGCGCAGGACGGCCAGTTCATTGCCGTCCACGTCGATCTTCATGAAGCCGACCTCGCGCAGTCCGAGCTCGTCGAGCGTGACGCACCGGACGTCCAGCGCGCGGGCGTGGATGTCCCGGCGGACCAGGGAGGACACGCCCCGGTCGCCCGCGTCGTCCGGCGGCAGCCACAGGCGGGCGGTGCCGGGACGGTCGGAGGCGGCGGCCTCGACGACCCGGACGTTCGGCGGCGCGGCGGAGGTGAGCAGCCGGGCCAGGTGCGGGACCGGCTCGACGGTCACCACCCGGCGGGCCCGTCTCGACAGCCGGCGGGTCCAGGGGCCGTACCAGCCGCCCACGTCCACGGCCGTCCCGCAGCCGGCCGGGCACAGGTCGCCGAGGCGTGCCAGCTCGGGCTCGAAGCGCGGGTAGACGGCCCGGGCGACGGCGGCGACCAGGCGGACGGGGAGGAGAGGGGCCAACCGGGCGGCCATGGTACGGGGGGCGGTCACTGGGCCATCCCGGGGGTCTGGGGCCCGCGGCGGACGCCGCCTGTGTCGCTGCCCCCAGAAAGGCGCAGCAGGAGGGCTTCGTGTTCGTCGTCCGGGACCTGCTCCCCGGAGGAGGGCAGCAGCTGCGGGATGCCGTCGACGATCGGGTAACGGCGGTGCAGGCGTGGGTTGTAGAGGGCCTCGGGAGCCGCCGGCCCCTCGGCGGCGAGCAGGTGGAGCGGGCCCTTGTCCAGCGGGCAGGCCAGGATCCGCAGCAGCGGGTCGTCGGGGTTCATGGTGTCAACTCCTTGGCACCGATGGGGGTTTGTCGGGGAGTGGTGTCGTGCTTGGGCATCGCCAGCAGGACGGAGACGGCGAGCACCGTGCCGGCCAGGCGCAGCGCGAGACGCAACGGGTCGTGCGGCAGCGCCTCGCCGAACGACAAGGTGCCGAGTACGGCCGTGTACAGACAGGTCACCGTCGTGCACACCGGCACGATCAGCGAGGCCCGGCACCGCTGCAGCGCGGCCTGCGACATGACGAGGCCGAACGCGCCGGTGAACAGCAGGATGTACGGGTACGGGGAGCGCAGCACACCGGCCACCGCACCCCCGAGTCCACTGGTCGTCAGATAGCTCGACACGCCCTTGATCGCCAGCGAGCTGACGCCGTAGAGCAGGCCCACCGCCACGCCGTACTCCACGCCGGTGGTCGGGGCGCGGTGCCGGTGCCGGGTACGGCGCTCGGCGGCGCCGTACAGCCACACGCCGCCGGCCAGCGACGGCACGCACACCAGCAGGATCAGCTGGTACGGGGCGCCGCGGCTGACCGTGTCCGAGCCCTGCTTGAGCGAGAGCACGACCATCAGCAGTGCCGCGAGGATCGCGCCGAGGGCGTAGCGCTCGCGTCCCGTGGTCTCCTCGCCCAGCAGCCGGGCGGAGAGCAGGACGAGCAGCACCAGGCCGGAGACGAAGATGCCCTGCGCGGCGGCGATCGGCAGCGTCCGGTAGACGACGAGCTGCGCGCCGAAACCGGAGGCGAGGGCCAGGGAGCCGCCGATCCACAGCGGACTGCCCAGCACCAGCCGCAGCAGCCGGGCGGGCTCCCGGATCGACACCTCGGGAAGCGAGGTGAGGGCCCGCTTCTCCAGGACGAAACCGAGACTGTAGAGGGTGTTCGCCAACAGGGCCGCGGCCACTCCCCACCACATGCCGGCCCCCTAGGTCTTCCGCGCGTGCAGGAGCAGGATCGAGGCGAGCGACGGTCTCGAACAGGCCAGCCGGTCGAGCGGACGCAGCGGACGCGGTACGCCGTGGAAGGGCGCACCTTCCAGCCGTACGACCTCGAAGCCGGACGCGGCGACGAACTCCCGGAGCGCACGGGCGGTGTAGAGCCGCAGATGGCCGACGACCTCCGTGCCCGGGCGGCCGTGGATCCCGCGCAGGCTCACCTCGGAGAACACCGGCTGCACGCCCGCCGCCAGCAGGACGCGGTTGTACCAGGCCGCCAGGTTCGGCGTGGACAGCATCAGATGGCCTCCCGGACGCAGCACGCGCCGGATCTCCTCCAGCGCCGCGTCCGGGTCCACGAGGTGCTCGATGACCTCGCTGAACAGCACGGCGTCGGCGGCTGCGGTCCTGAACGGCAGTCCGCCCCCGCCGAGTTCGCCGCGGACCGTGGACGACAGGTGGGTGCGGGCGCGGCTGAGGGCGTCCTGGGACCAGTCGACGCCGACGACACGGTGGCCGCGCAGCAGCGGGGCCGCGGTGGCGGCCGCGGTGCCGTCGCCGCAGCCGATGTCGAGGACGGTGAGCGGGGTGGTGGTGGCCGGGCCCAGGGCGGTGGCCAGCATGCGGGCCTGGCGCAGGCTGCGGGGGGCGCCGGAGGCGACGGGGACGGACGGGTCCTCGTAGAAGTCGCGGAGGTCCTTCGGGCGGGGGTGGGGGGCGGTGGTCGTCATGGGGTGACCTCCGTCGTGTGCAGGTAGTGCTCGAACAGGTCCCGCAGATGGGCGCCGTCGCCGTGGCCGAGCAGGGAGCGGGACCAGCGCAGGGCCAGGTGCAGCCGTCCCGCGGTGGACGCGGTGGTGACGGTGAGGCCCCGGGGCATGCGGGCCGGGGCCGAGAACCAGACGGCGTGCGCGCGGCCGGCCTCCTCGCCGAAGTCCAGCGGGTAGGGGATGCGGCCGATGTTGCTGAGGAGGGTGGTCGAGGTCCACGGGGCGGCGGCTCTGCGCAGCCCGCGGGTGAGGGCGGCGCGCCAGGCGACCGGGGTGACCGGGGCGGTCAGGAGGGCCGCCCCGTGGCCGAGTTGGGGACGGGGCAGGGACTTCAGGGCCCGGGTGCGGGTTGCCGTGCGGTGCAGGAGGGCGGGCATGTCGGTGGGACCGTGCGCCGCCAACTCCTCGGGGGCGAAGGGCACTTCGACGAGCCGGGTGCCGTTCCCGATCGGCATGCCGGCGTCCCGGGGCCGGTCGTCCACCGGCATGGTGATGCGCAGGGGGCGGGGCTGGGCGCCGTGCTCCCTGTTCCAGTGGGTGATGGTGAGGGCCGTGGCGATCATCAACTGGTCGTTCACGGTGTAGGGGGAGCCCTTGGGCCGGTGGGGCAGCGGCAGCTCGGTGACGAGCATGCCGTTGCCCGGCGAGGGCTCGGGGGTGCCGGGGGCGACCCGGGCGGGCCGGGACCAGTTGGAGGGCGTCTCGACGGGGGGTTGGGGCGCGGTGGGGGTGCGTACGGGCGGCGCGGCGGGGGAGTTGTCCTTGCCGCCGTAGATCTCGGCGGCGGTGGCGAGCACCCGGAGGCAGGCGGGGCCGTCCAGGGCGGTGTGGTTGATGGTGAGGAACAGGACGGTGCCGTGCGCCGTGCCGGGAGGCCCGCCCGTGGTGGTGCCGGGCCGGCGCCCGGCGCCCACCGCGTCCGTCGCCTCGCTGCCCTCCACCCGCCCCGGTCCCGCGACCACCTCCAGGCGTATCGGCGGTGACAGGGTCAGGGGCGGTGCCGTCGTCAGGGCCCGGGTGCGGGCGTCCCGCAGCGCGTCCCGTCCGCCCGCCGGGAAGCCGACCACCTCCACGTCCGGCTCCGCCGTCAGCTCCCACTCGTACCGGCGCCGGTACCAGCGCCCCGGGGCCTCGCGCATCAGGATGCGGGGATGCCGGCGCAGCGCCTCGGTGAACGCGGCCCGCAGCCGCTCCCGGTCCAGCCGGCCCGGCAGATGCACCTCGATGTGCACCGTCTCCGGCTCCTCCTCCTGGAGGCAGTGCCGGGCGACCTCGTCGACGACGGGGAACGGTATCCGTCCCGACGGCAGCACCGGACCACCGGCGCGCGCGGAATGCTCCAGTGCGGTCATGTCCCTTCGCTCCCCCTGTTGTCCTCCGGTTCTGGCGCGGGCTTGCGGAAGGCGATCCGCGCGGTCGGCGGGTCGGACTCGCCGCCGGGCCCGCGCGCGGACACGGTCGGCCCGGATGCGCGGGGAGGCAACGGCTCGGAACCCGCGCCACCACCGTCCGCCCCCTCATCGCCGGGCAGAGACTCCTCCCGTTCTGCGCCTGCGGGCCCCCTCAGCCTCCGTCGTCGCCTGGGCACTGCCTGGGTCGGTGCCTCCGAGGCAGGTGTGGTGCCGGCCCCCAGTTCGGCCCTGCCGCCGGCTCCCACCGCCGGCAGGACCGCCGTGGCACCCGGTCCCTCGTCGGGCTCCCGTACGCTCACCACGCCGGCGAACAGGCCGATCAGGGCGAGGAGTTGGGCCGGGTGGCCGAACGCGCCGTGGCCGGCGCCCGGGGGCTCGCCGGCGCCGGTCGCCGCCGCGATCCCCGCTCCCGCGAGGGCGAGGAACGCGATCGGCACGAGGAGGGCGTGCCGTCGGTGGGCGAGCAGTGCCAGCGCCGGGACGAGGAGGGCGAACCAGCCGGCGATCAGGATGCCCACCACGGTCAGGACCACCGTGCCGAGCCACAGCCCCGGCAGCGGCGGCACCGGCTGCGGTACGTCGGGGTTGGGTTCGCGGCGCCGCCAGACGACCAGCCCCACCAGCACCGCCAGTCCCACCGCACCGCCGATCAGCCCGCCCTGGTACGTCGTCGCGGGCTCGTACGACAGCTTGACGGTGCCGCCGGAACCGGCCGGGATCCGCCAGCCCTGCTGCCAGCCGTCGAGCCGGACCGCGCTGAGCTCATGGCCGTTCAGCGTGGCCTTCCAGCCGTCGTTGTAGTTCTCGTACGTGGTGAGGTAGCCGGCCGCACCCGACCCGATGCTCACCTCGCGGCGGTCGCCCAGCCAGTCCCGCACGGTCAACTGGCGGCCCGTGCCGGTCGAGGCCGCCTCGACCGTCCCCCGGGTGAGTGTGACGTCCGTGAGGGCGAGGGGACCGGCGTCCCCGGCCTCCAGCCGGTGCGTGCCCGCCGTCAGCTCCAACCCCGCGTCGGAGCGGCCTTGTTGGCACAGGGACACGTCGACCTGTCGGCGTTGCACCAGGTCCCGTACGGTCCCCTTCGCGCTGGTCTGGAACAGCTTGCCGTCCGCCGCCACGTCCGGCCCCTGCCCGCATGGCAGCGAGAAGGGCCGGCTCGGGCTCGGCTGCCGGGTGCGGTACTGGTCCAGCGCCGGGATGTACGCCTCGGAGAAGCCGACGGGGAGTTGCAGGTCCTCGTCGGCGACGGGGTTGTGCAGGGTCAGCGGCGCCGTCTTGGTGACCGTGATGTCGAGGTGGTCCGTGGTGATCGGGTCGAAGCGGACCACGCCGTTCTCGTCGACGCCGGCGATCGTCGCGCCGTCCGGGGAGCTGATGTCGACCTCGGTCGCCCGCGTCGACAGGCCTCCCGCGGGCGCCAGCACGACCTCCCCGACGGGCTGCTTGCCGCTCCAGGAGAGGTGGATGGTGGGCCGGTCGCCCGCGATCCACGCCGTGGTCAGGTCACCGTCGGTGAGGTTGCGGGCCGACAGCCCCGCGCCGAGGGCCGCCGTGGAGTCGGCGGTCGCGACGATCCGGTTCGGCTGGTCGGGGGCGACCTGGTAGAGCAGCTTGTCCAGCTCCGCACCGGTCACCGGCACCGCGCTCGCCCGCATCGTGTACGTCCCCGCGGCCGACGTGGTGAACCGGCGGTGCAGCCCGTTCTCCGTGCCGGTCGCGGACAGTCCGGTGGGGTCGGGCGTGCGGTGCAGGGAGATCTGCGTGGCCGAGGCGTTGGCGCTGTCGGCGTCGGTCGGCAGGCGGAGCAGCCGCGTCACCCGCACGTGCGGAAGGGCGATCTCGGAGAAGCCCGCGCCCGTCAGACCCGTGCGCCGGGCCACCGACTCGACGATCGTCAGCTTCATCCAACGCGTCGCCCCCGCCGGGGCCTTGATGGTCTGGGTCTGCCCGTCGGGCTGCAGGAAACTGGTCCGCGTGCCGTTCTCCGTCTCCACCCGCACCTTCGTCGCCGCCGACCGCACGCTCTCCTGCGGCAGCGGGGTCACCTTGAACGACGACGGCATGTCGTAGCTGCCCGTGAAGTCGATCCGCAGCCACTGCCCGTTCGGCGAGCCGGGCGCGCCCTCCGTCCAGGCGGTGTCCGGGCTGCCGTCGAAGGCGTTCACGGGGTCGTACTGGGGCAGGTAGAACAGCCAGCTCCCGCTGGAGGAGGCCGTCACCGAGCGGGCGCCGCGCAGTTGGGCCACCGTCTGGTGGTCGAGGCCCTTGGTCGGCAGGATCTGGTGCGGTTTCCTCCCAGGGTCCTGCACGGCGTCCGGCGCGTTCCGCTCGGAACTCGTGTACGTGTAGGACGTGTTGGCGCCGACCAGCCCGAACCGGGTGTCCGCGCGGCGCAGCCCGTCACCGACGATCTGCAGCGCCGGGGTGCCGAGACCGGGGGTGTTGTCGCCGGTCAGCACGGTCGCCCGGCCACGCAGCTCGGTGGCCAGCGGCAGCAGCGCCTCGGGTCCGCCGGAGACGACGGCCGTGTCGGACACGGGCAGCAGACGGGCCTGCCCGGGGCGCGGGACGTCCGTGCCGGTGGGCTCGTAGATCTCCACGGCGCGCTGACGTGGGTACAGCCCCTCCACCTGGAGCGGCGCGTCATGGGCGATCACACCACCCGTCATCACCGGCCCGAAGCCGGTGACCCGTTGGTACCCGGACTGCTCCAGCGTCCGCTTCACGGTCGAGGTCGGCACCGAGCCGATCTGGTCCGGGTCGAGGTCGTTGCGCACGACGACGTAGTAGATGCCGGCCCGGCTCAGGTAGTCCGCGAGACCCGGGACGTCGCTCCCGGAGGCCAGCGCGTTCTCGACGGCGTCCATCGCGCGCCGGTTGCCGGGGGTGCCGAAGGGCACGTAGTCCCGTTGCGCCCAGCGGGACTTGGCGAGGACGTCGAGGGGCTGGTCGATGGGGGAGCCCCAGCTGTAGATGCCGTGTGCGGTGGCCGGGACCACCAGGGCACGCGAGTCGGGCGAGTACTTCGCCAGCCAGTTCGCCGTCGTCTTCCAGTACTGGGGCAGCTCCTGGAAGGACCCCGGGTTGAGGATCGAGCCGTTCAGGTACGGCCACAGCAGCCCCGGCAGGATCAGCACCGCCGCGACCAGCGGCGCGAACCGGCGCCCGCGCACCGGCCGGGCCCCGCGCGGCTCGACCGCCACCCCCAGCAGATGGGCGAGGCCGAGGACCAGCGCCAGAGCGAGCCCCGTCTGGAACTTGTAGATGTTGCGGAAGGGGACCAGAGCCCCGTTCAGCAGGTCCTGCACGACCCCGTGGAAGGGCGCGCCGAACGCGCCGCCGTACCCGGCCAGCAGCACCAGCACGCACGAGACCACGGTCAGCACCAGCCACCGCCGCTCCGGCATGTCCCGTCTCGCCAGCCCGGCGAGGCCGAGTCCGGCGGCGAGCGCCGAGCAGAGGATGACGATCACCGACGCGGCGACCGTCCACCCGGCAGGCAGCCACGCCTGCCCGAAGTGCAGGTACGCGACCCAGTTGCCGGCCCCGCGCAGCGCCTCCGTGGCCGGCATGGTGGCGGTCGTGGTCTGCGAACTCTCCACATAGGGAAGGAAGTTCTCCCCGTACACCCCCAGCATCAGCAGCGGGATCCACCACCAGGCCGTCGCCACGATCACCCCGGGCACCCACCACGCGATCAGCTTCCGCTGCCGAGGCCCGGGCGGCCGGGAGAGCAGATACAGCCCGACGGGCAGCAGCGAGGCCAGCGTGGAGGCGCCGTTGACGCCGCCCATGAACGGCACGACGAGCGCCGAGCGCAGAGCCGCGACCCGCGCGCGGTACCGCTCGTCGGTCAGCGGCAGCAGCACCCACGGCAGGAAGGCGCCGGGCAGCGCGGCAGCGGACGTGGACCCGACGACGATGGTGAACATCGGCCACAACGCGTACGCGATCCCCGCGAGCAGCCGCGACCCGCCGCTCCCGATCCGCAGCCGCTCGGCCAGCCGCAGCGCGCCCCAGAAGGCCACGGACAGGATCACCGACAGCCACAGCCGCTCGGCCAGCCACACCGGCAGATGCAGCACGTGCGCCAGCCAGTAGAACGGCAGCATCGGCCACAGATAACCGGCGTACTGGTCCTGGATCCCGCCGAAGGACCCCTGGTCGTGCCACAACTGGCCCAGATCGGAGAAGAACGCGCCCGGGTCGGCCGTCACCCCCAACTTCGTGTCGAAGGTCTGCCGCCCCGGGTGCACCACCAGGAACAGGACGAACACCACGGCCCAGAACCCCGCCAGCCAGCGCCGCGACCGCGGCCCCTCGGGCGGACCCGAGGTGGCCGCGGTGGTGGGGACGGCTGCCGGAGGGGGAGCCTGGACCGTGGTCGTCGTCATGGTGGACACCGCCGGAGGATGAGGAGGAGGTTCCAGGTGGCCAGCTCCCTGATGCCGGGCGCCTTCACGACGGTCTCGGCGAGGAACGGCCAGTAGCGGGAGCGCGCCGAGACGACCGTGACGTCGTCCCGGGCACGCACCTGCCGCAGGGTGGCGCCGATGTGCACGGCGAAGAGGTTCTCGCCGAGGGTGTGCTTGGCCGGCTTTCCGGTACGGCGCCGGTAGCGCGCGCGGGCCCGCTCGGCACCGAAGTAGTGCCACGGCGCCCACTCGTGACCGCCCCACGGCGACAGCCAGTTGGTGAACGACACGTAGATCAGCCCACCGGGCCGGGTCACGCGCGCAAGCTCGCTCAAGAACGTCTGCGGATCGGCGACATGCTCCAGCACGTTGGAGGAGAAGGTCACATCGGCGACCCCGTCGGACAAGGGCAACAGATACCCGTCGGCGATCACGGCCCCCTCGGGCGGCTTCTCCCCGAGCTCCCGCACATCCGGTTCGAACAGGTAGGCGTGCGCCCCCCGACGCCGGAACTCCGCGGTGAAGTACCCTCCACCCCCACCGACATCGACGACGGTCCGCCCGGCGACGGCCCCGTCATAGGCCTCCACCTGGTCGGCCGCGTCCCGGGCGAGTAGCTGGTAACACGCTTCTGGATCATCCTGCTCATGCCGAAAGGCCCGAAACAAGGCAAGGGACCGTCGAAACGAGGGGTCCCGCATCGCCGGGTAGGGGCGCGGGGCTGTGTCTGATATGCGGCTACCGCCGCGTGGGCGCGACAAGCCACGACGCTCCAGCAGCCGCAAGCGACCCAAACCCCCCCTCTGATGAGGCGTCATGGCCCGCCCCGAACCGCCTCCGCAGCCACCGCCCGGAACTGTCTCACCGTCCGATGCCAGCGGAAGCGCGCGGCACGATCCCGCGCAGCCTTCCCCATCGCCGCACGCCGGTGCCCGGACAACGCCAACGAACACCACGCCGCGGCGAACGACGACTCCCCGTGCGCGAGCACCCCCGTCTCCCCGTCCACGACGGAATCCCGCAGCCCGGGAACGTCGAACGCGATCGTCGGCGTCTCACGCGCCGCCGCCTCCGTGACGACCAGCCCCCATCCCTCCACCGCGGAGGGATGCAGCAGCAGCCAGGCCGCGCACAGCAGCCGGTGTTTCTCCGCCTCCGAGACATGGCCGGCGAACTCCACACCGGGACCGGCGAGTTGTTCCAGCCGTTCCCGCTCGGGCCCGTCGCCGACGATCACCAGCCGACCGCCGGTGACCGGCCGCACCCGTTCCCAGAGTCTGAGCAGCAGGTCGATCCGTTTGTACTCGACCAGCCGGCCCACCGCCACGAACAGCGGCTCGGGCGAACGGTCGGTGCGCGGGCCGGGTTCCTCCACGCCGTTGTGGACGACACGGATCCGGTCCCGCTCCACCCCGATCGCCCGCAGCGCGTGCGCCGTGGACGGGGAGACGGCGACCAGCAGGCTCCGGTGCTGCGCCCCGGTCAGCGCCCACTGCTCCAGTCTTCGGCCGAGCCGCGCGGCCGGCGCGAGGGGCCCGCCGAACCGCATCCCCCACAGGTCGGAGTGGACGTGGTTGACCAGGCACAGGGTGGGTCCGTGATGCCAGTAGGGCGCGAGGTAGGGCATCCCGTTGCAGACCTCGACCAGCAGATCGGTCTCGCCGACCTGCCGGGCGAAGGCGGACCGGGCGCGCAGGAAGTGGGCGAACTCGCCGCCGGCCGAAACGACGCGGTAGTCCCGGTAGGACGCGGGGCCGCCGCAGATCAGCGTGACCTGGTGGCCGAGGTCGGTGAGCCCCTCGGCGAGCCGGTCGACCAGCAGCTCGGAGCCGCCGGCCGCCGGGTTGTCCAGGTCCCGGTGGGCGAGGAAAACGATGCGGCGCGGTTGTGGGGGGAGCGCCGAGAGGTGCTGCGGCGCCCAGGGGGACGTGGCGCGCAGCGACGAAGGCACGTGCTGGGGCATGCGTGCTCCAACTCGTCTCAGGGTGCGGAACTCAGTGGTCGCTTTCCGGACTTGTCGTGGGGGGACTGAGCTCTTCCTTGGCAGGGGGTGTGGACGGGGTGTGCTCGGGTGGGGCTGGACAGTTTTCGCCGAGCCGTCCGTCACGGCTACTCACGGAGGTGACAATTTCCGGCTTTATTAGAACTGACGTCATGTCACATCGTGAGCTGAGGCTGGGAGGAGTCGGGCGAATCGGAGCGCCTCCGTCCTCGTACCACCAAAACGGCACCTACCGCCGCCAGTACGAATCCGGCCACAGCGGCACCGATCGGCAACGTCTCGCCCACCAGGCGCAGTTGGCCGCTCTCCTTCTTCGCCAGTTTCACCTGGGTCTGCTGCGTCCCGGTGGTGAACCCGAGTTTCCGGGCGTCGAGCAGCACCACCGCGTCCTTCGTCGCGCCGGGGGCGCGCAGGGTCCGGCGCGGGCCGACCTGGGCGTAGAGCACCCGGCCGGTGCGCTGGTCGACGACCAGCTCGATACCGTGGTTGGAGTACCACTCCTCGGCCAGGACCTGCGGTGTGTTCTTCCGGCCGACGATCGCGCCCGGCACCAGCCGCGTCCCGATCTTCGTGGGTGCGACGGTTCCGGTGAACCGGTAACCCGTGTACCCCTGGACCTTCTTCGTACCCCCGTAGTGCAGCACCACGGTGTCGCCGAGCGAGTTGTCCCACCAGGTGTAGGACCGTTTGTGCACGTCGAAGGGGAACTTGAGGTAGGCGTCGCCCTCGAAGTAGGGGTTCTCCTTGCAGCAGTGGACGGGCTGGTTGGTCTTCCGGTCGGTCACCCAGCGGTTGAAGAAGAACTCCAGTGCGTCGTGCGGGTCGGCGGCGGGCAGCGACTTGTCCGTGTCGACGGTCGTCGTCACGTCCCACACCGCGTCGCCGCTCTTCTCGCTGTCCGCGACGTTGCCGCGCACCTGCTGGGTCACGGTGATGCGCTGGTCGGGCACGGTCCGGATCTGGTCCTGGTCGAAGTAGCTGCCGGTGCCTTGGTACACGGCGGTCGTGTCGATGTCGATCGGGTTCACGGCGGCCCGCGGCTCGACGTACCAGACCAGCATCGCCGCAAGGACCAGCAGAAACGTGCCGATTCCCAGCAGGGTCAGAGAGAGGGGTGAGGCTGTACGGCGCATCCGGATACTCCAGGGAAGAGGGATGACGGAGTTCGGGCCGCTCTATGGGCCGCAGACCGTAGGCGCCTCTTGACGGGGTGTCAATGGTTGTCGAGACTGGGCCGACAGGCTGGGTGGGCTTCGGGGTGGGGACGACCTTTCGGACGGAGAGGCTGACCCTGCGATGTCCAGACTGCTCGCCGCCGCGCTGACCGTCGTCGCCGCCGCGGCCCTCGCCGTGGGCGCCGCCCTCGGCATCGTCGCCCTGCTCGACGCCACGCCCCACCAGCCCAACACCCCGCTGATCACGTACGAGCAAGCCGGGCAAGGGAGTTGACCGGTGGGGCCGGCCCGCTCACCCGCCACCACCACCCGCTCGGCCTGGCACGACGTCCCCCGTCTCCAGGTCCGCCGGTTCGCCGCCACCGCCATGGCGGAGGCGCCCGCGCTCGCCGAGGAGATCATGCGGGAGATCCGCCGCGAGTACCCGCACCTGCCCGTCGTCCTCGACGAGTCCGGCGAGCCGATGGCGCTGGTCGGCATCCGCCGCGCCATCGAGGTCTTCGTCCAGCACCTGGAGACCTCGGAGGGCCGCCCCACGGTCCCGCCGGGCGTCTTCCAGGAGTTCGGCCGGGGCGAGGGCCTGCACGGCCGCAGCCTCGACTCGCTGCAGGCGATCTACCGCATGGGCGTACGTCTCGCCTGGCGCCGTTTCGCCGAGATCGGCCAGCGCGTCGAGATTCCGCCCCCCGCGATGTACGAACTCGTCGACGCGGGCTACGAGTACCTGGACGGCCTGGTCGACCAGTCGGTGCGCGGCTACGCGGAGGCGGCGGCCCGGCAGGCCGGGGAACGCCTGCGCCTCCAGCGCCGCCTGATGGAACTGCTGCTCGCCGAGCACCACCGGGGCGAGGCGGCCGACGCGCTCACCGAACGCGCGGCGCGGGTCGGCTGGCCACTGCCCCGCAAGGTCGCCGTCGGCGTCCTGCTCCGCCCCGCCCGCGAGGCGGTCGCGCCGGCCGTCGGCCAGGGGGTGCTGCTCGACATGGAGTACGAGCAGCCCCGAATGGTCGTCCCCGAGCCCGACGCGGCCGGCCGCTCCGACCTCCTGCACCGGGCCCTGACCGGCTGGTCCGGGGCGATCGGCCCGCCCGTCCCGCTCGCCGACGCGGCGAAGTCGCTGCGCTGGGCCGAGGCGGCCGTACGCCTGATGGAACGGCGCCTGCTGCCCGCCGGGGACGTCCTGTACTGCACCGAGCACACCGAGGCGCTGGTGCTCCTGCAGCCCGAGGAACTCATCGACGACCTGGCCCTGCGGTGCCTGGCCCCCCTCGCCCACTGCGGTCCCACGCACGGCCGCCGGCTGGCGGAGACGTTACTGGCGTGGCTGGAGACGCGCGGCGGGGCGCCGGAGGTGGCGGCCCGCCTCGGCGTCCACCCCCAGACGGTCCGCTACCGCCTGCGCCAGATCCGCGAACTGTGGGGCGACGAGATCGACGACCCCGACCGCCGCTTCGAGCTGGAACTGGTGCTGAGGGCCCAGAGGTTGAGGGGGGTGCTGGGGGAGACGGGACGCCGGTAGCTACCGCTTCTGCGCCCGCCATGCCTCGTAGTGATCCAGCACGGTCTCCTCGATCGGCCGGTAGGTGATCCCCAACTCCCTGACACCGCGGCTGTTGTCGACCCGGAACCTGATGCCGAGGTGCTTGTGGATGTAGTCCTGGGTCAGCCCGAAGGCAGGACCGAGGACGCGAACGGGCCAGTGGGGCAGGCGGGTCCGGGGCAGCCGCAGGTCCTTCGGATACCGCCCCCGGATGATCCGGGCCATCTCGTGGAAGGAGGTCATCTTCTCGGCGGCGACGATGTACCGGCCGCGCGCCTCAGGCTTCTCGGCCGCCGCTATGTGGGCGTCCGCCACGTCCCGCACGTCGGCCGTGGTGAAGCTGAAGTCGGGGGCGCCGTAGAAGAAGTACCCCTTGAAGAGCTCTTCCAGGAGGAAGAGGCTGCCGGACTCGGATGCGGGTGTGAGCGAGGGGCCGAGCACCAGCCCCGGATTGACGGCGACCAGACGCCACCGGTCCTGCCCCTTCTCAGCCTCCCAGGCGGCCTGCTCCGCGACGGTCTTGGCGTAGTGGTACGGATTGTTGCGTACGGTGCTCGTCGTGTTGACGTACGCCTCGCTCAACACCTGCCCCTCCATCTCCAGCACATCGGCGTAGTCACCGAAGATCGCCCCGACGGTGGAGGTGAACACCACCCGCCGCACGCTCGGCGTCCGCTCGACACTCGCGAGGACGTTCCGCGTCCCCGTCACCGCAGGGTCGACCATGTCCCGCTGCCCGTCCTTGATCTTCTCCGGCATGAAGAAGGGCGAGGCCACATGGAAGACGACCTCGCACCCCTTCATGGCCTCGTCGAAGGACCCCTCGGCCAGCAGATCGGCCTCGAAGAGCTCCAGCCGACCGGGACGACCGTCCTGCAGGGCCCGCAGCGGCGCCACCTTCGCCGTACTCCCGACGCTGCGCACGGTGGTCCGCACGCGGTACCCGCGCTCCAGCAGCCGCCGCACCAGATGACTCCCGACGAACCCGCTGCCTCCGGTCACCAGCACATCCATGCGCACTCCGTCCCTGTTCGGTCACTTCGGGGCACCCTGAACCAGGCGTTCCGCGCAGAACCATTGCCCGGGCAAACGCTGTATGACTAGCCTGTGTTCGTCATGCCGATCGTCTGTTGAAATATCGAACACAGACGCCCAGATAATCAAGGGAGGGGGCCGGTTGTGGGACGCCTCGTACCTGCCGTGACCCGGGCTCTCGACATTCTCGAGCTCTTCCTCGACGGAGACGGGACGCTCTCCGCCCCCGACATCGTGCGCAAGCTGCAGCTGCCGCGCACCACCGTGCACGAGCTGGTCACCACCCTCGCCGCCCGGTCGTACATCGTCCAGGTGCCGGGGCAGCCCGGACGCTACCGGCTCGGCGTACGGCCGTACCAGCTCGGCAGCCGCTACGCCGAGCAGCTGGACCTCGCCGCCGAGGGCCAGCAGGTCGCCCGGTCTGTCGCCGAGACCTGCGACGAGACCGTGCACGTGGCGATCCTCGAGGGCACCGACGTCATCTACATCGCCAAGGTCGACTCCACGCACGCGGTGCGCATGGTGTCCGCCGCCGGCCGCCGGCTGCCCGCCCACTGCACGTCCGTCGGGAAGATGCTGCTGGCCTCCCTCCCGGAGCAGGAACTCTCCGCGCGCATCCCGGACGACGCCGGGCTCGTCGCGATGACACCCAACAGCATCACCGAGCCGGCCGCGCTGCGCGAGGCCCTGGCCCAGATCCGGCAGCGCGGGATCGCCGTCGAGAACCGGGAGTCCAACCCGGACGTGAGCTGCGTGGCGGCCCCGGTGCGGGACCGTACGGGGCAGGTCGTCGCCGCGCTGTCGATCTCCATCCCCATGATCCGCTGGAGCGAGGAGCGCCGCGCCGAGCTGGAGCAGCTGGCCGCCAAGGGCGCCGCGGAACTGTCGGAGCGCCTCGGCCACCGGAGCGTCGTATGACCGGCCGGTACGAGGTCGCCGTCCGGGCGCAGGCCGAGCTGGGGGAGGGCCCCACCTGGGACGCCGAGGGCGGGCGGCTCATCTGGGTCGACATCCTCGGCAGCCGTGTGCACACCTACGAGCCCGGTTCGGGGCGGCGGACCGTCCGCGTCACCGAGCAGCACGTCGGCGCCGCCAAGCCGCGCGCCGGCGGCGGGCTGGTGCTGAACCTGCGGGACGGGGTCGGGCTGGTCGACCCGGACGGCGCCTTCCGCTGGCTGCACCACGAGCCCGTCCCGGGCCGCCGCGGCAACGACGCCGCCGTCGCACCCGACGGCTCCCTGTGGGCCGGCACCATGCGCTACGACGAGGCACCGGGCGGCGGCACCCTGTCCCGGTTCACCGGGGACGGAGCCCTGCAGACCGTCCTCGACGACGTGGCCGTCAGCAACGGCACCGGCTGGAGCCCCGACGGACGGCTCCTGTACTACGTCGACTCGCCGACCCGCCGCGTCGACGTCTTCACGTACGACGGTGAGGGCCGCGTCGGCGACCGGCGCCCGCTCGCCGAGATCGAGGACGGCGCCGGCTTCCCGGACGGGCTGACGGTCGACGCCGACGGCTGCGTGTGGGTCGCCCTGTGGGACGGCGGCGCGGTACGGCGCTACACCCCCGCCGGCGACCTGGACCAGGTGATCGAGCTGCCGACCCGCCGCCCCACCGCGTGCGCCTTCGGCGGCCCCGACCTGACCGACCTGTACATCACCACGGCCCGCACGGGCCTGGACGCCCCGATCCCGCTCTCCGGCTCGCTACTGGTCGTACCGGGCGCGGGCAAGGGCCTGCCCCAGCCGGCCTTCGCGGGCTGAGCCCCCGCCGGGCGGGTTCGGGTTCAGCTCGCCCGGCGGTAGCGGTCGACGATGGCGGCGCGCAGCGCCGGGGCCGACGCGCCGAGCGCTGCCAGGACGAAGGGGGCCCGCCCGCTCTTCATCGCGATGAGGCCGAGGGCGAGGTGCTGGGGGCCGATCGGCTCGTGCCGGCCCTGTGCCTCGTGGACGGCGTTGGACAGGCTCTCCTTGGCGTCCGGGGTGAAGGGGATGTGGCCGGTGGGGCGGGCGCCGTCGGTCTGGTAGAGGCCGGCCGGGGCGGGGGTGCGCGCCGTGAGGACGGTGCGCCGGGCGCGGCGCCGGCTGCGCCAGTGGCGCGGGGGCACCGCGCGCTTGGGGTTGAGCCGGGAGGGGCGGGGTGGCCGGTGGACGGCCCGGCCGGCGCGGGCGAGGGCTTCCGGTCCGAAGGATTCCTCGATCCTGGCCCGTACGGTGTCGAGATCGATCCCGATCGAGGCCAGCGCGTCGCGGTTGAGGGTGCCGAACAGGAGGGACCCCGCACCGAGGCCGACCTGGCGGACGATCTCCTCCTCGACGCGCTGCGGCGTGAGTCCGTGCTCGCGCAGGACGGAGCTTGCCGGCTGTTCGGTCAGGACGAGGGCGAGCAGGAGGTGTTCGCCGCCGATGTGGTGGTGCCCGAGCCGGCGGGCGTGGTCCTGGGCGTGCGCCACGACGGTACGGGCGTCGGGAGTGAAGTGTTCGAACATCATCGCCTCCCGATCAGCGGGCCGTACTTGCGGTGCACGGTCTGCTTGCTCACGCCGAGCCGCTGGGCGATGTCCTGCCAGGACCAGCCCAGTTTCCGTGCGTTGTCGACCTGGAGGAGTTCCAGCCGTTCGCTGAGTTCTCGCAGGGCGGCCACCGCGCGCAGTCCCACGTCCGGGTCGTTGCTGGCGGCGCCCTCGGCGATTTCGAGTGTGTTCTGCATGCCCGTCAGCATATGCTGACGACCGGGGTGGCGTCAACATATGCTGACGACGCGCGGCGGACCCCGAGACTCAGCTCCGCGCCGCCTCCCGCTCCGTCACCCCCGCCCGTACCGCCCGGAGTTCGTCCGGCCTGCGCAGCGCACGGGACACCGGCTCGATCTCGCGGAGCAGGTCCGTGGTGTCGGGGACGGTGCCGGGGTCGTGGCCGGTGTCGGCCGCCGTCGACCCGCGCCGGGCCTGGATCGCGTCCTGGATGGCCAGCGCGGAGGCGAGGGCCCTGGCCTGGTCCGGGGCATGGCCGAGGGCGAGGGCGGCCTCGTGGAAGCACCGGCGGGTGTCCTCGTCGATGTGCCGGGCGAGGGGGAGCAGGACGTCGCGGATGAACGTCTCGCGCCGGATCAGCCGCAGTTCCGGCGTCGCGCGCAGCACGAAGCCGACGCCGCCTCCGTGGACCGTGCGGGTCAGCAGGTACAGCGGCCGCAGACGGTGGTGGGCCACGCGGACGCGCCAGCGGTCGTGCAGGTACTGCCCCGCGTGCGGCAGGATGAAGCCGACCGCGATCAGCAGCGCGGACAGACACGCGAGCGGCGGGGCCACGCCCGTGCTCAGCCAGTCCAGGTCGTTGCCGGTCAGACGGGCGACGACGGCGGGCAACTTGACCGCGTAGAAGGAAAGTTGGGCCGCGTACCCGACGCCGAGGAACTTCAGCCCCCAGCGCAGCCACGCGTCCAGCCCGTCGGTGCGCACCCAGTTCCAGATCAGCGCCGAGGTGATCACGGTGGCCACGGCCTGCGCGGAGAGGTACAGCAGGATCATCTCGCGCATGTACGGCGTGTCGGCGTAGTACGTGTCGAGGTCCCGCAGCCGTTCCACCGGAGCGTCCGCCAGCGCGAACAGCACCCACAACGCGAGGATCACCGCGCAGGTGCCCGCGATCACCCAGCGCACCGCCCGCACGGTCGCCGCCGAACGGTCGGCAAGTCCGTTGCGCCAGGCGATGATCAGCAGCAGACAGGAGCCGCAGAACGCGGTCAGCAGCGAGTACACCCACGGCCCCGAGATGTTCGGCACGCCGGTGATCCGGTTGACCCGGGCGATCGTCGACGGCGCCACGAACACGAACACCGCGCAGGCCAGCAGCAGCACCCCGCCCACCGCGCGCAGCAGCGGGTCGCTCCACAGGCGGACGATCGTCGGCAGCTTGATCGCGAGCGCGGCGGTCAGGACGGCGGCGGGGATCCACCAGAAGGACGGGTAGAACTCGTTGACGAAACCGGCTGGGGAGAAGGCGAGTTGCAGCGGGACGCCGGTCACCGCGCCGTTCCCCCGCGCCCGCGGTAGCCCAGGGACCGGTGGACGGGCCCGAGCGGAGCGTCGGTCGCGGGCGTCGACAGCAGGGGCCGGAACAGGGCGGCGAGCCGGTGCCCGAAGTCGTCCGCCTCCGCCTCGTCGGCCGCCCGGGAGCCGTCACGCGCGGCCACCGACAGCGCCATGTCGGCCCAGTCGGGCCGTCCGGCCAACGCCGCCCCCGCCACATGGTGATGGCTGTGCCCGGCGTGCAGATGCCACAACTCGTGCCCGAGGATGACCAGTTGCTGCACCGCCTCGGCCCGCTCCTCGACGATCACCAGGTCGAAGTCCTGGAACTCGACCCACAGCCCGGTGACTTCGAGCTCGTCGGGGAACCGCTCGAAACGCAGCTCCAGAGGCCGCCCGCCGCGCCGTACGCTCATCTCCTCGCACAACGCCCGGCACAGCTCGCCCGCGTCGGCCGGCGGCCGCGGTCTGGCCCGCACGGCCGCACCCAGCGCCTCGGTCAGCTCCCGCATCCCGGAAACCCGCCGCGAGCGCCGCAACCCGGCCGCGATCCGGGCCGCCTTCCTCCGCGCGCCCGCGATGTCCATGGCTCCCCCTCACGCAGCAGGCTCTCCGAGACTACGCCGTCGCTCAAGTCCTGGGCATAGCATTGACCGGCAAGCGCTTCCTATCTACCGTCTCGTTCGACGTCACGAGCGAAAGCCGATATGTCGAACGCAGGCAATGGGCGACGGCCGGCCGGAGGCCTCTCAGGGGCGCGGGGCTTTGTCCATGCACTGCTGAACCACCCCTTGGAAAGGCGAACATGCACACCGCCCGCTTCACCCTCGACCCCGCCTTCACCGTCGGCCCGGTCAACCCCCGTGTCTTCGGCTCGTTCGTGGAACACCTGGGCCGCTGCGTCTACACCGGCATCTACGAGCCCGAGCACCCGTCGGCAGACGACAATGGCCTGCGCCAGGACGTCCTCGACCTCGTCCGCGAACTCGGCGTCACCGCCATTCGCTACCCCGGCGGCAACTTCGTGTCGGGATACAAGTGGGAGGACTCCGTCGGCCCCGCGGCCGAGCGCCCCCGCCGCCTCGACCTCGCCTGGCACTGCACGGAGACGAACCGTTTCGGCCTCTCCGAGTACATCGACTTCCTGCGCAAGGTCGGCCCCCAGGCCGAGCCCATGATGGCCGTCAACCTCGGCACGCGCGGCGTCGCCGAGGCCCTGGAGCTCCAGGAGTACGCCAACCACCCCGCCGGGACGGCCCTGTCCGACCTCCGGGCGGCCCACGGCGACAAGGAACCCTTCGGCATCCGGATGTGGTGCCTGGGCAACGAGATGGACGGCCCCTGGCAGACCGGTCACAAGACCGCCGAGGAGTACGGCCGCCTCGCCGCCGAGACGGCCCGCGCGATGCGCCAGATCGACCCGAAGGTCGAACTCGTCGCCTGCGGCTCCTCCAGCCAGTCCATGCCCACCTTCGCCGAGTGGGAGGCGACGGTCCTGTCGGAGACGTACGACCTCGTCGACTACGTCTCCCTGCACGCCTACTACTGGCCCGAGGACGGCGACATCGACTCCTTCCTCGCCTCCGCCGTGGACATGGAGTCCTTCATCGACAACGTGGTCGCGACCGCCGACCACGTGGGCGCGAAACTGAAGTCGAAGAAGAAGATCAACCTCTCCTTCGACGAGTGGAACGTCTGGTACCTGCGCGAGTGGGAGGAGCACGCCCGCGCGATCGAGCAGAACGACTGGCCCGAGGCCCCCCGCCTGCTGGAGGACAACTACAGCGTCACCGACGCCGTCGTCTTCGGCTCGCTCCTCATCGCCCTGCTGCGGCACGCCGACCGCGTCACCGTCGCCTGCCTCGCCCAGCTGGTCAACGTCATCGCCCCCATCATGACCGAGCCCGGCGGCCCGGCCTGGCGGCAGACGACCTTCTTCCCCTTCGCCCAGGCCTCCCGGTACGGCCGCGGCGAGGTCCTCGACGTACGGGTGGACTCGCCGACGTACGAGACGAAGAAGTACGGCGAGGCCGACCTGCTGCACGCCACGGCGGTCCGCGCCGAGGACGGCACCGTCACCGTCTTCGCCGTCAACCGCAGCCGGACCGAGGCACTGCCCCTCGAGGCCGCCCTGAACGGCCTCGACCTGACGACCGTCGTCGAGCACAGCGCCCTCGCCGACGCCGACCCGGACGCCCGCAACACCCTCGCCGAGCCCGAACGGGTCACCCCCCACGGCGTCGAGGGCACCAAGCTGGAGGACGGCACCCTGGCCGCCGTCCTGGAACCGCTGTCCTGGAACGTGATCCGCCTGGCCTGAGGCTCCTGCCCGACCCGCAAACCCGCGCGGGCCGGGGCGGGCGGACCGGCAGAATGGTCCCATGAGGATCTCGGCGCGGGCGGATTACGCGGTACGGGCGGTGCTGGAGCTGGCCGTGCGCCAGGCCGACGGTTCGGTGAAGGCGGAGACCGTCGCCGCGGCGCAGGACATCCCGCACAAGTTCCTGGAGGGGATCCTCGGTGATCTGCGGCGCGGCGGCATCGTCGACAGCCGGCGCGGCGGAGGCGGCGGCTACCGGCTGGCCCGGGAGGCTGCGAAGATCACGGTGGCGGACGTGATCCGGGCGGTGGACGGCCCGATCGTGTCGGTGCGCGGCGAGCGCCCCACGGGCCTGGAGTACACCGGCACCGCCCAGCCGCTCCTTCCCCTCTGGATCGCCCTGCGGGCCAACGTCCGCCGCATCCTGGAGGGCGTCACCATCGCCGACATCGCGGCGGACGCCCTGCCGGAGCCGGTGCGGGAACTGGCGGCGGAACCGGCGGCCTGGGAGAACCCGTAAGGCCCCTCTGCCCTGCCCTGTGAAATCCCCTCCTGTGAATGGCCGGAGTTAGTCCTGTCCATGTCATGTGGGCGTCCCTACGATGCGGATCGCCTCCCGCCTTCACAGAAACCCCACGGTTTCTCCCAAGGTTCGGGGGCGTGCCACCCCCCACTCACAGAACCGGAGAGACCATGCCTGGTGGACTCCTGCTGGGCGGCGCCGTAGCCGCCCTCCTCACCACCGCACTGCCCGCGCACACCACGTCCCCCGTGTTCGACAACCCGCCCCCGGACAAGATCGTCATCGACGTGGCGACGGTGAACGGCTCCGGCTGTCCCCAGGGCACGGCGGCCGTCGCCGTCTCCCCGGACAACACGGCCTTCACGGTCACCTACAGCCAGTACCTCGCCCAGGCGGGCGGCAACTCCGACCCCACGGCCTTCCGCAAGAACTGCCAGCTCAACCTGATCGTCCACGTCCCGCAGGGCTTCACCTACGCGATCGCCAGCGCCGACTACCGGGGCTTCCTCTCGCTCCAGCCGGGGGCGTCGGCGACCCAGAAGGCCTCGTACTACTTCCAGGGCTCCCCGAACACGGTGCCCAAGACCCACCCCTTCAGCGGCACCTACAACGACGACTGGCAGGCCACCGACTCCACCGACTGGGCCCAACTGGTCTGGGCGCCCTGCGGAGTCGAGCGCAACTTCAACATCAACACCGAGCTGAGAGTCAACGCGGGGACGACGAACCCCGACAAGGTCAGCTTCATGACGATGGACTCGACCGACGGGAGCATCAGCACGATCTACCACATGGCGTGGAAGCAGTGCCCGACGTCCTGACCCGGTTACCCGGACGGGGGCGGCCCGCATGATGCCGGGCCGACTCCGTCCGGTCAGGACAGCAGGCCCGTGAACAGGGAGGCGGACAGCGCGGTGGCCGTGGCTGCCGCCAAGAAGGTGCTGCGTCTCATGGTGGTCCCCCCAAGAGAATCGGTGACTGCGCGCAAGAGCGTGAGGATCGAACAGAAGGGTTGTGCCTGGTGAGGAGCCCGCGCGTTTCGCCCTTCGCGCGTGGGCAAGCGATCAGGTGATCGAGAACTGTAGCGGAGCCACCAGCAAGGCAGAAACGCGGTGATTTCGCACGGCCGTCCTGCGGGTTGATGGATCTCGAGAGCCGGAGAACCGAGAGGCCACGGCCCGCGAACCAATTCGCGTCCTTGTGAACTCGACTGGCGCTCGACAGGGTGCCCCGATCGAGCGCCACCACCCTCGCTGGTGATCAGTCGAGTTGGGTGACGGCGGGGTCGTAACCGGTCGCGTCGGCGGAGTGCAGGGCAGTGTTGTAGAGAGCAGTGTCGATGCCCGTTGGTGGCCATCCGGAAGTGGCTCGGCTCGGGCGTGTGGTGGCCGGGCTGCGTTGCTACGATCAACTCATGAGTTCTGACGGGGCAGTTCTGTCGGTGACGGTCAAACCGTCCTTGTCAGCCGCGTGGTTCCATCATCTGCTGACCCGGCCTGTTGTGGAGGTGGACGGGCGAGAGTTCCCTGCTCGCTGGGGGACCGTTGATGTGCCGGTCGGCGGGGGCGAGCACCGTGTGGCTGTGTTCTTCCGCTACCGGTGGCAGCAGGATGCGCGGCTTGCCGAGTCGAGTGTCGAGTTCAGCGCGGACGCGCATGCGCGCCCTGTGTCTCTCACCGCCCGGCTCGGCGCACGCAATGGCAGCCGGTTCCGTATTGGTGCGCCGGGCGCCGGGTGAACGACGGCAACGGACAACGCCCCCTTCCGAACGGGCGTTGTCCGTTGCCGGCCTTCGGCCGTCATGGCTCAGGCCGTTGTCACCAGCGGTTCTGTCATGGCCGGTGTGGTGAGTGGTGGGGATGGTTTGCGCTCCGGGGTCGCGCAGACGATCGCGGAACCGATCATTACCGTGGCGAAGCTCCACAGGCCCATGGTGAGGATGATCGAGCCGTGGAGCACGATGTCCATCGCCAGTGCGGCCTTGCGCCACCGGTCCGATGCGAGGACACATACACCGATGGCGAGTTCGATGATGAGCGCTCCCCAGGTGAGTGCGACCACCACCAGGGAGCTCTTTGACATCGAGAGGAACAGTGAGTCCCAGGGCCGGGCCACGCCGAACATGTTGTCGCGCAGGAAGTAGTACTCCGCGGTGCCGTTGGCCCAGTCCGCCACTCCGAACTTGCTGATGGCACTGTCGAGGTAGAGGTAGGCGACCTGCACCCGGATAGCGAGGAAGGCGGCGAGGGTGACGGCTTGCCAGGACTGTCTCGGTTCGGTGGTGGGTGTTTGCCAGTGCCAGGTGCGGTCGTCCGCCAGAGCGATGGGAGTCATGAGCAGAGCCATGATCATTCCGATCGACTCGCCACCGTCCGGTACGGCGATGCTCACGGCCACCGAATAGGTGGCCCAGGCATGCGGAATGGCCGTCCAGCGCGGCTGGTATCCGCTGGCCACGACCGCGAAGACGACGATGAGCAGCCACCGGCGGGGCTCAGTGCCCACCGCGTCGTTTCCGATGCACAGTGCGGAGGCGGCCCGCACCCCGTCGCAGCGGGGGTATTCACCCATCGAGACCACCGGGATGAGCAGGGCCTTGACGGGGGTGAGCAGCAGGACGCTGAGCTGGGCCGCGGCCATGACCGTGCGGCCGGCCCCGAACCACCGGCTGCGCAGATCGTGCCGGGCGGTGCGGGCTGCCAGCCAACTGGCAGACGACTGCAATGCGTCGCTCACCCGCATCGGACGTCCAGATGAGCGACTTTGAGCACGCGCCTGACGTAGGGAACCTGATTGCGGAAACTCCACGGAACTGTTTCTTCCTGGGTGAGGTACGCATCGCCGCACACGGTCGGCACCGGATTGGTGTTCTTCACCTGGACCGCCGGTTTGGCGGCGGCCTCTTTGACGCAGTCGTCCAGATAGCCGGCGCAGTCAGCCCACTTTCCTGCAGCGTTGGCGTTCAAATAGCCCAGCTCTGGTCCTTGGGCGCGTTGCCTGCGTGAGAGTCCGAAGAAATTCGACGGATCGCCCTGTGGCGTTCTGAGGAGATTCCGTATCGAGCCGTCCGCACGCTGAGCGTAGACACCGGTCTGCGTGGTCTGCGGATTACGGGTGAAGAACGCCCAGTTCTCCGGGACCAGAGTGTTGAAAACCGGGCGTGCACCTTTGGAGTGTCGGCTGCTCAGCGCGTTGCTCGGCAGTGTGTAGAACAGACCGGCGGCGAGATAGCCGAATAAGACGAGGCAGGCTACGCAGAACAGGGTGAGCGGCCGTAGTGATCCGGCCTTCGGACCGGCCGGTTCAGACGGGACATCGGTGGCGTTGCTTGCCATCGGGGCGCGATCCTCTGCGGTGGTAACGGTCTGACGGACGCCGGGGGTTCAGCCGCGCCGGGGACGCAAGGTGCCCCGGCGCGGCGCGAATGCCTACAGGGCCGTCGCTACCGAGGACACCAGGTTGTCGGCGTCCAGGCTGTTGGGCTGGCGCAGGTCGAAGCCGTAGCTCACGGCGGACGGGACCACCACGAGGGTGACCACGGCTTCGGTCGCGCCGGCCACGTTGGCGTAGACGACGCCGTTGATGGCGCCGACGGCGTTGACCTCGATCACGACATTGGCGTCGTGCCAGAGCCAGCCGTTGGCCCGGTCCGGACTCTTGACGCCGGCCTGCTTTATCTTGGCGAGGAACGTCGTGATGTCGTCACCGAGCCGCTGCATGCCGGCCTTGGCGGCGAACGGGTCGTTGATCTGGACCGACGTCGTCACCTTGGCGTGGAAATCGTTGTCCACGCCCTTGAGCGCCTTGGTGAACTGGGCGATCTGTGGGAGCGTCACCTTGTCGTTCTCGACTGACCGGTGGGAGCGGATCTGCTGGGCGAGGTCGGGGTGGTCGTCCGCCGCCTTGCCCTTGCCGAAGACGAGCAGGCCGACGATGTCTTCGTCGGAGTACTTCACGTGGTGCTGCGCCGGTCTGACCGCCGTGTGGGCGGCCGCCGGCGCACTGAATGCGGACGCCGAGCCGTAGGCGGCACCGACGCTCAGCACAGCCGCCGCAGCGACGACCGCACCGGTCTTTTTCAGGTTCATGTGAGGTAACCTCAAATCGTCGTCGTGTACGTGCTCCACCGCTTCGGGGCAGGCCGGCCAGCGCTCCGCCACGTGACCTTGCGACGGCGAACGAAGGCGAATCGCTGGTTCATGCCAGCGTTGCGGTGGGTCCCGTCGGTACCGCAGGGTGCCGGACCAACGGCGCCAGAGCCGGTGGTGGAGAGCCGTCCACTTGCGGCCTCCGCCACCGGAGCCTGAAAGGGTGGGGTCAGGAGCGGCGCGCGGCTGCGTTTGCCGCTGAAACGGAGCGGGCCGCGATCACGATGTCGATGACGCCGCTCACCCCGACGATCACCGCGAAGCCCCAGAAAGGGCCCTGTGCGAACGCGTTGACCAGTACCGCGATCGCGCCTGCGACCAGTACCGGAATCAACAGCACATAATGGCGCCGGGCTTCGTGATGCCCCGCGCGCCAAGCGGCGTCGTCAGAGAGCGTCGCGGACGTGCGCACGCCTACCAATGTGTTCCGGCGCAGGGTGCCGTTGCGGCTAGCGCGGACGGTGGTCAAGACGCCGACGCCTACCGACAGATACAGCACGGTCAAAACAATCCCCACCACGAGATGGGTATTCATCAGTTCGACTCATCTCCCCCAGCAGAGTCCTGTGATGCTGTGATGCCATCATTGCACAACCGTTCGGTTCACTCAAACAGGAATCGGGCCCAAACCCTGCTGCATTAAACGGAGTTGGCAATACCGCTATTCGGTAGCCATGGCGACCGGAAGGGGCCCAGGGCCCCGTTGTTCTCGCGATCGGTCGGGAATGATCACGTGAGTCCGAGAGTCGTCAGCGACCGGGTCGTGTCCCCCCGTGATGGCGCAGGCCCTCGGCGATGTTGTCCCGCCCCGCCAGGTGGAGCGCGCCGATGGCCAGGCTTCGCCGGGAGGCCATCGCCGGGGTGCACTTCCGGTGCGCACGCGCGAGTCATCCTCCCCGAACGTCACGTCCCTGACATGGTGCTCACGATTCCCCATCGCCCAGTGCGGTGCCCGCGAACGCCTTCCGCCAGGTCAGCGGGTGTCGCCTGGTGTGCTGTCTGGCTGGCGACCGCGTAGACGCGTTCGAGCGAGACCTTCCCAAATGCGTACGGTGCGTCGCCGGTGGACGATCACAGGCCTGCTCAGCGTGCGGGAACGGCAGATGGGGCACGGTGACGGCCTTCAGGCGGCGGATTTCGTCGTGGCCGTGCGGGTGCGGTCCGTCAGACGGTGACCAGGGGACGGGCGGTGGTGGTCCAACCGGTCGCGTACGCAGTGCGGTTGGAGCCCGTGCCCAGGGACGCAGTCGCGTGCAGCGCGCCTTGGTTCCTGCATCGCGTTCCGGACGATGGGGATCAGGCGATCGGCTTCATCATCTCGGAGCGGATCTGGAGGGTGTTCCGCGCGGTGGCCTGCAGGTCGAGGTTCCTTGCGGCAATGAGGGTCATGTCTGCCACCCGGCCCCAGGTGTTGCCGTCCGCCCAGACGCAGACGGGGTAGGTGAGTGTCGATCCGTCGGGCCAGGTCCGGGTCAGCGCCTCGCAGCTGATTTTGATGCGGGAGCCGGAGGGGGTGTCATCTTCCGGAGGCGTGAGCACCTTGACCCGGTTGTACTTGGAGGCGTTGTCTGCCAGGACGCGGGAGCGCACCTCATCGGTGTTCTTGAACCGGCCGTACATGCCGGTCACTACGAGATCACCCCGTTCGATGCTTGGGGGCCGGTAGACGGCGGAGACGCCGTGGACGGCCTCGGCGTCCCAGCTGTGCCTCCAGATCCTTTGCAGCGCCGGCCCCTCGGTCAGGGAGTTGTCCTGTTCCAGCGTGAAGCGGCCATCGACCAGGGTCTGCGGCACGGTCAGGGAGAACTGCCCTCGGGGATACCCGCTCTCGAGTGCCTTCCCTATCAGCACCAGCGTCACCAAAAGTACAACGACCAGGAGGACGACCCCGCCGATGATCGCGGCCACGAGGGGGGCCCGGCTCTTCGCCGGCGGGGCAGGGGGCATAGCGCCCCAGGGGGAGACAGGCGTCTGGTACGGCGATTGCGGCGCCGGAGGCATGGACACGCCAGAACGGTACCCAACGGCCCCGAGACGGCTCACGGGCGCCCCTACGCCAAGGGACAGGCCCTTCCCGCGTGTGTCACGAAGTCCGACCACGTCCGTGGGGAAAGGGTGAGGTGCGGGGCCCGGCGGTTCTTGGAGTCGCGGATGTGGATGGTGGCGGGGGTTACGGCCACCTCGACGCAGTCGCCGGATGCGCTGCTGCTGTAGCTGCTCTTGAACCAGGTCAACTCGGGCGCGTTCATAGGTCTCCTCGCATGCGCTGCAGCAGGCTTACGGAGTCCTGCATGGTGAGAGCCTGCGAACGCATCCTGGCATACCGCCTCTGGAGCACGCTTACTACTTTCCGATCGGAGATCGGCTGGCCGCTCTCCTGCCCTTCGAGGTAGGCGAACCACTGATTCTCGGGCGTTTCCAGCAACTGCAGGGGCCCTTGCAGCCCGGAGTGAGACTCCTGGACCAGCGGCATGATCTGGACCTCGACGTTTCGGAGTTGGGCGATCTCCAGGACGTGCTCGATGAGTTCGCGCGTGACCTCCGGCCCGCCCGTGCGCCGTAGGAACAGGTGCTCCTCGACGGTGAAGCCGAACGCCGTGTTCGGACGCTCCCGCAGCAGCCTCTGCCGCTCGGCACGTGCCGCCCACCGCTCCTCGATCTGCGCGTCGGCGAGCGGCGGCAGGTGGTCCGCGGCCAGGGCCTGTGCGTACGTCTCCGTCTGCAACAGCCCCGGAATCAACCGGCATTCGTACGTGTACAGCGTGATCGCCACCTGCTCCAACCGCGCCCACCGCCGAAACCAAGCCGCCAACCCCGGCTGCCGAGCCAGCGTAGGCAACGCCTTCCGCAGCGCGCCCGTGTTGCCCAGCAACTCCTCCGCCCGCTCGACGAAGGCCTGATCCGGCATCCGGCGGCCCAACTCCACCGACGCCACCGTGTGCTTGGAGAAGCGCACCAGGTCGGCGTGCTCCTCCCGGCTGATCCCCGCGTGCTCCCGCAACGCCTGATGCACGGCCCCGAAGGTCCGCATACTGTCCGACGACTCCGGCTCACCGCCACCATCGACCACGGTCGGTCACCTCCCGCACCCATGGTCACGGTTGGTCACGCGTACTGTCCAGTCCGTAACCGCGTACGCCCCGGCAGCGTACGCGCGCCCGACCTGGTGAAGTGCCGTGCAGGAGCGTCAGATTGGGGCCACGACCGCACCGTTCACTTCTCAAGCGCCGGTTACCGTACGTGTGTTCAGGCAGCGTCTCAGCTCCACCCGCGCGGCGCCCGGCTCGCCCTGCACTTCGCCCTGAACCGGCTGCGCAATCCCATCAATCAAACAGCGGCGTACAAATTCACACACGTGACATGTTCATGATTTACGCTCCGGACTGATCGTTTTCTCTTCTACCCATGAAGGTCTGAGAGGACCCGGATGATCAAGGCAGGACTGTTCCGTAGCCGACTGACAACGTTATCGGCCCTGTTGGGCCTGTTGGTGACACTGGTCTGGGCGCTCCCCCAGACCGCCACCGCCACCGCCGACGCCGCCGCCACCACCGCGGCGACGGCCCCGACCGTGCCGACGCGCCGCCTCTGCGTGAAACCCGACAAGCCCGGCGAGATGGCCTGCTTCGCGGTCGCCCGCGACGACGTCCGGCAGACCGGCCAAGGCCTTCAACCACTGCTGGCTCCCGCCGGATTGGGTCCCGCCGACCTCCAGAGCGCCTACGACCTGCCCTCCGACGTGGCCGGGGCCGGGAGCACGGTCGCCATTGTCGACGCCTTCGACAACCCGAACGCGGAGGCCGACCTGGCGGTCTACCGCTCCCAGTTCGGCCTGCCGCCCTGCACCACCGCCAACGGTTGCTTCCGCAAGACCGACCAGCGTGGCGGCACCAACTACCCTGAGCCCGACGCGGGCTGGGCCGGCGAGATAGCCCTCGACCTCGACATGGTCAGCGCCGCCTGCCCGCTCTGCCACATCCTGCTGGTCGAGGCCGACGACCCGGCCATCGGCAACCTCGGTGAAACGGAGAACACGGCGGTCGCACTCGGCGCCAGATACGTCTCCAACAGTTGGGGCGGGAGCGAGAGCGCGATCGGCGACCTGCCCGACGACACCTACTACAGGCACCCGGGCGTGGCGATCACCTTCAGCACCGGCGACAACGGCTACGGCACCAGCTACCCGGCCTCGCTGCCGTATGTCACGGCGGTCGGCGGGACGTCGCTGAGCCCGGACAGCAGCACCACCCGGGGTTGGAGCGAGTCCGCGTGGACCGGCGCGGGCAGCGGCTGCTCGGCCTACTACCCCAAGCCGTCCTTCCAGACCGGCCGGGACTGCCCCAACCGCGCCGTCGCGGACGTGTCGGCCGTCGCGGACCCGGCGACCGGGGTCAGCGTCTACAACACGTACGAGGACCGCGGCTGGGGCGTCTACGGCGGCACCAGCGCGTCCGCCCCGATCATCGCCGCCACCTACGCGCTCGCCGGAACGCCGGGCGCCAACACCTACCCCAACGCCTACCCCTACGCTCACACCGGCGCCCTCAACGACGTGGCCTCCGGAACCAACGGCACCTGCGCGACCGCCGACCTGTGCACCGCCGGCCCCGGCTGGGACGGCCCGACCGGCCTCGGCACCCCCAACGGCACCGTCGCCTTCACCACCGGCCCGTACGGCAGGCTGACCGGCAAGGTCACCGACCCAGCCACCGGCGCGCCGGTCGCGGAGGTGCGGATCACGGCCGGTGCGAACGCCACGACGACCGGCGCCGACGGCACGTACGACATGACGCTCCCGGCGGGGAGGTACGACGTGGCGGCCGTGAAGTTCGGCTACGGCAGCGCCGACTCGGCCGCCGTCGAGGTCGGCGACGGCGCGACCGTGTCACGGGACTTCACCCTCACCGCCCAGCCCCTCGTCACCGTCAGCGGGCGGATCCGGGACGGCTCCGGCCACGGCTGGCCGCTCTCCGCGGGCATCCAGGTCGCCGACGAGCCGTCCACCCGGACGTACACCGACCCGGCGACCGGCCGCTACACCCTCAAGCTGCCCGCCAACAGCACCTACAGCCTCCAGGTCGACCCGGTCTACCCGGGCTACCAGGTCACGACGTCCGACCTGACGCTGGGGGCCAAGGCCGGCCGCAAGGACTTCGACGTCCCGGTCGACGCCGCCGCCTGCGTGGCGCCCGGCTACCGGCAGACGTTCAGCAACCGCACCGAGACCTTCGACGGCACAGGCGCTCCCGACGGGTGGAGTGTCACCGGCAGCGGCAACACCTGGCGCTTCGACGACCCGGCCGGGCGCGGCAACCTCACCGGCGGTTCAGGCGGATTCGCCATCGCCGACAGCGGCTACTTCGCCGACCGGCAGAACACCTCCCTCGTCTCCCCGGTCCTGGACCTGACCGGCTACGACACGCCCGCGGTCCGCTTCGACACCTTCTACAGGCGGTTCTCCGACGCCTCCAAGGCGGACGTCGACCTCAGCGTCGACGGCGGCAAGGTCTGGTCCACGGTGTGGCACCACGACACCGTCTCCGCCGGTCCCGGGCCGCAGAGCGTCGCCCTCCCGGCTGCGGCCGGGAAGTCCACTGTCCGGGTGCGGTTCCGCTATACCGGCGACGACGCCTACTACTGGCAGGTCGATGACGTCGCCTTCGGCGGCATGACCTGCGCTCCGGTGCCGGGCGGGCTGCTGTACGGGACGGTGACGGACCGCAACACCGGCCGGCCGGTGAGCGGCGCGACGGTGAGCGGCAGGTCCGGCGCCACGGCGAACACGGCCGGCGACGGTACGTACGTACGCTTCGCGCCACGGACGGGCCGTCAGCAGGTCGCGGTGAGCGCCGAGCACTACACCACGGCGACGAGGAGGGTGAGCGTCAAGGCCGACCACGCCACCCGCCTCGACGCGGTGCTGCGAGCCGGACGACTGGCGATCAGCCCGGCGGCGGTCGACAGGACCGTACGCAGGGGGAAGGCCACCACCGCCCAGATCACCCTGCGCAACACCGGCTCCGCCCCGCTCACCGTCACCCTCACCGAGCGGTCCGGGGACATTCCGACGTCGACGGCAGCCGACGCCCCGTCCCCCCGGTACGTGCCCGGTGACTACAGCCCCGACCGGCTGACGAAGGCGAGAACCACGGCAACGGCCAGGACCGAGGGCGCTGCCGCTGCGACTGATGCGACCTCCGCCACCTCGGGCTGGACCTCCGTCACCGACTACCCCACCCCGGTCATGGACAACGCCGTCGCCACTGGCCCGGACGGCCGCGTCTACTCGGTCGGCGGCACGGACGGCACCTCCGTCCTGTCCGGCGGCTACGTATACGATCCCCTCACCGCCGCCTGGACAGCGATCCCCGGCGGTCCCGCCACGCCCCGCGAGGCAGCCCAGGCCGCCTTCCTGAACGGCAAGTTGTACATCACCGGCGGCTGGACGGCGGACGGCGGCACCGTGCCCACCACCGAGGTCTACGACCCGCAGCACCACACCTGGTCCACCGCCGCCCCGGCGCCAGCCGGCTACGCGGCAGCGGCCTCCGCCACCCTCGACGGCAAGTGGTACCTGGTCGGCGGATGCGGAACGGGCTACTGCACCGGCTCCACCGCGGTGCGGGTCTACGACCCGGCCACCGACACATGGGCCGCCGCCACCCCCTACCCCGAGGCCGTCTCCTGGCTCGGCTGCGGCACCGTCTCGGACACCCTGTACTGCGCGGGCGGCACCACCTCGATCGAGGGAACACGGCACGGCTACGCGTACGACCCGGCAACCGCCGCCTGGACCCCGATCACCGACCTGCCCACCGACCTGTGGGCCTCGGCGTCCGCCACCGCCGATGGCCGCTTCCTCCTCTCCGGCGGGGTCAGCGACCTCCTCGGCGCCATCACCAGCGCCGGCTACGCCTACGACCCGGCCGCCCGCACCTGGACGGCCCTGCCCGCCACCGCCACGCCCCTCTACCGGGCCGGCGGCGCCTGCGGGTTCTACCGGGTCGGCGGGGCTCCGAGCGTCTGGGACGCCCAAGCGAACGTCGAGCAGTTGCCGGGCCTCGACAGCTGCGTCCCGGCAGCCGACGTCCGCTGGCTCTCCGCCACCCCCTCCACCCGTACGCTCGCCCCGGGCCGGCGCCTGACCGTCACCGTCCGGCTGGACGCGGGTGTGAAAGCGGTGGACGTGGCCGGGGCCTACACGGCCGCGCTCGCGGTCGGCACGGACACGCCGTACACGTACCCGGCGGTGCCGGTGCGGATGACCGTGCGCTGACAGTCCACCGTCCGACAACCAACCGGCGGTGCTCCGCCGCTCCGCCCGCGACCGCTATGGCCGCGGGCGGAGCGGCTTCGCACAGACCGTTCATGGGCTGTCCAGCCCGCACGGTGGTGCTGCCCGAGGTCAGGCGCTGGACGCTGGTCGGTCACCTCCCGCACCCCATGGTCACGTGTACTGTCCAGTCCGTAGTCGCGTACGCTGCGGCAGCGTACGCGCGCCCGACCTGGTGAAGTGCCCTGCGCTGACGCCAGATTGGGGCCATGACCGCACCGATCACTCCCCAAGCGCCGGTTACCGTACGTACGTTCAGGCAGCGCCTCAGCTCCACCCCGCGCGGCGCCCGGCTCGCCCGGCACCTCGCCCTGAACCAACTGCACGCCTGGGGCATCCCGCACGGCAGCGACGTCTCCGAGGCCGTCGCCGTGATCGTCGCCGAGTTGGCCGCCAACGCGGTGACCCACGGCCGGGTGCCTGGACGGGACTTCGAGCTGCGGCTGTCCCTGCCGACGGGCAGCGTCCGTATCGAGGTCACGGACACCCGTACCGAGCCTCGACATCCGAAGCCGGGTGACGTACGGCCGTCCGCTCCTCTCGACGAGCGCGGCCGTGGGCTGGTCCTCGTGGACGCGCTCGCCGACCGGTGGGAGGTGCTGGATCGGGAGCCCCTCGGGAAGACGGTGCGTGCCGAGGTCGACCTGCCCTCAAGGCTGCGGATCAGGCCGCCGGCATGACGTCGGCGCGCGCGGCGTGGAGCGCCTGGCTCTGCGCGGCCGTCATGCGGTGGATGACGATGATGACGAGTGCGGCGGCGGTGAGGGTGAGTGCCTCCGCGATCACGAGGAGGGGCAGCGGGCTTCCGGTCAGGCTGCCGATCGCCCCGGTCAGGAAGTGGCCCGCCCACGCCACCCACCAGGCGTTCACCAGCGTGTCGTCACGGCCCGCCGAGGTGGGATCCGTACTGCTCGCCCGCCGTGTCGCGAGCAGCAGACCGCGCGGGGCCCACGCGTTGACCAACGGGATGAGCCAGGCCATCACCGCCCAGGCGTCGGAGCCGAGGTCGACGCCCGGGGTGATGACCCGGGCGTTCCGGCGGCACCGGTGGAACCACACCAGGAACAGGGCCGTCGCCAGCGTCATGGCGTCCACGGACACCATCGAGACGAGGCCCGCCGTGTTCGGCGAGGTCCCCGCCGGATCCAGACGACTGGCCCTGAGGGTCGCCGCCCGGATCACCTCGACCACGGCCGCCACGGCTATCGCCCCCTGTGCCGAACGGGCAAGGAGACGCGGCGACTTGGGAGCAGCGGAGCCGGCAGGTCTGTCGGGTTCGGTCATGCGCGGATCTTATGCGCCTGCGGCATTGGGCCAGCTCTGTGCGTTCGGCCACCCCGTGGCCGGTGCCGGAGTGAGCCCCGGGGCGGTCATGCCCCGTACCTGCGCCGCCGTCAGGCCTCCGCGTGCCGGGACGCCCGGTGGGGTCGGTCCGGAGGGCATCGCGGCGGCCGGGGCCATCGGCGCGGGGGCCGGGGCCGGCATGGCCGGTTGCAGGGGTGCAGGCGTCGGCATCGGTGCCGGAGCCGGGGTCTGCATGGGGAACGGCGTCGGGGCGGGCGCCATGGGCGCGGGCTGCGGCGCCGGCATCTGGGCGACGGACGGCATCTGGGCGGGCGCCGGCATGGGCGGCAGTTGCGCCGCAGCCGGCATCGGCATCCCGCCCCCGACGCTCCCGCCCTGCAGAGGCGCCGCCGCGACCGCCGGCATCGGCATGCCGCCCCCGCCGCCGGAGGCCATCGCCGCCAGCCCCTGCATCCCCGCCCCGTTGGTCGCGCTGACCAGGCGGTCCACGGCCGCCGTGCCCGAGCTGTCGCTGGTCCCTGCGCTCAGCTCGGGCACGGCGGCTCCCCTCCTGGTCCCGTAGAGCACCTGTTCCAGGCCGGACACCAGGCGACGCACATCCACCTGGGGGCGCACCACGAGCCTCAGGAAGCGGCTGGACGAACCGATCTTGTTGCCGCACTCACGGACCAGGATCCGGTGCTCGGCGAGCATCCGGTCCCGGACCACGGTGCCCTCGGCGCCCACGGGGAGGCGCACGAAGAGGAAGTTGCCCTGCGAGGGGTAGACCGTCAGACCGGGCAGCGCGGACAGCTGGCCGGCCATGTCCAGGCGGTCGCGGCGGACCTGCTGGAGGCTCTGCGCGTACTCCGCGCCGTGGTCCTTGAGCATGAACACCACGTGCTCGGCGAAGGAGTTGAGGTTCCACTTCGGCAGCATGGAGCGGACCCGGCCGGCCAGGGCGGGGTTGGCCACCAGGTAGCCGAAGCGTATGCCGTGCAGGCCGAAGTTCTTGCCGAGGCTGCGCAGGACGATCACGTTGGGCCTGAGCATCGCCTCCTGGACCACCGAGGGCTCGGCCTCCGCGTCGGCGAACTCCAGGAAGGACTCGTCGATGATCACCAGGTCCAGGTCGGCCATCGCGTCCATGAACTGGATCAGCGCGTGACGGTGCAGGAAGCCGCCGTCGGGGTTGTTCGGGTTGCAGACCACCGCGACCCGGGTGCCACGCTTGCGGATGAACTCGGCGTACTGGCCGAGGTCCAGGGCGAAGCCGTTCGACTCCTGCAGCGGGAACATGTCGACCCGCTTGCCGGTCTCCATCGGCTGGTCGGTCCAGCGGCCGAAGCTGGGGACGGGGACGGCGAGGGACTCGCGGACCATCAGGTGGTCGATCCAGGTGATCAGTTCGGTCGAGCCGTTGCCCATCACCACGCACTGCGGCGGCAGTTGCAGCAGGTCGCACAGCTCGGCCGTGATCGTCTCGGCGCTGCTCGGGTAGTAGGTGACGATCTCGCGCAGCCGTCCCGCCATCTCCTCGAACATCGCCGGGGTGGGGAAGTACGGATTGCAGGGGACCGAGAAGTCCACCGGGCCGGTCCCGTCACCGCCCTCACGCGTCAGCGCCGCCATCGACGGGCTGTGGGCCGCGCCGCTGCGGAACAGCGAGGTGACGTTGTCGGCCATGGAACCTCCGTATGAGGCGGGCCCGGTGGGGACGACCGGGCCCGTCGTGTTGGGTGGCCCGCGCGGGGGAGCACGGGCCACCCATGGATACGGAGTCGCCAGAGGCGTTGTTCAACGGATGTGAAGCAAGTGTGACTCGGGGAACCGGACGATCGCGTTCTGCGTCCCCGGACCGGTCCCGTCGTGTCACCTTGCGTCCCGTTCCGCCCGTTCCGTCGGCCGGGTCAGACGCCGAACGAGTGGATGGTCGTCGTCCGGTAGGTGTGCCCGGGGCGCAGCACCGTAGACGGCCAGGACGGCTCGTTCGGGGAGTCCGGGAAGTGCTGCGTCTCCAGGCACAGGCCGTCGCCCTGCCGGTAGGTGCGGCCGGAGGTGCCGACCAGGGTGCCGTCCAGGAAGTTGCCGGAGTAGAACTGCACGCCCGGCTGGTCGGTGGCGATCTTCAGGGTGCGGCCGGAGCGCGGGTCGCGCAGGGTGGCGATGTGCTGCGGTTTGGCCGTGACCCCCTTGTCGAGGACCCAGTTGTGGTCGAAGCCCTTGGCCTGCACCTGCTGCGGGTGGCCCGCGCGGATGTCCCGGCCGATCGGCTTGCCCTTGGTGAAGTCGAAGGGCGTCCCCGCGACCTCGGCCAGCTCACCGGTGGGGATCAGCCCCGAGTCGGTGGGCGTGTAGCGGTGCGCCGCGATCGTCAGCTCGTGGTCCTCGATGCTGCCGCTGCCCTCACCGGCGAGGTTCCAGTACGTGTGGTTGGTGAGGTTGACGACGGTCGGCTTGTCGGTGGTGGCCTCGTAGTCGATGCGCCAGTCGCCGTGCTTGTTCAGCGTGAAGGTGACCTTCGTCTTCAGCGTGCCCGGGTAGCCCATCTCACCGTCGACGCTGGTGTAGTGCAGGTGCAGGCCGACGTCGGAGCCGGAGGAGAAGCCCTCCACGTCCCACACCTTGGTGTTGAAGCCCTTGGCGCCGCCGTGCAGGCTGTTGACGCCGTCGTTGACGTTCAGCTGGTACTTCTTGCCGTCCAGGGTGAACCGGCCCTTGGCGATGCGGTTGCCGTAGCGGCCGATGGTGGCGCCGAAGAACGTGGTTCCCTTGACGTACGCGTCGAGGTTGTCGTACCCGAGGGAGACGTTGACGTGGCGGCCGTGCCGGTCGGGGATCTCCAGGGACTGGACGATGCCGCCGTAGGAGAGGACCTTCAGGCGGGTGCCGCCGTTCTCCAGCGACCAGCGGTGGACCTTCGTGCCGTCGGCGAGCTTGCCGAAGAGCTCCTTCACCGGCTTCTTCCTGCCTCCCGGGGCGGCCTCGGCGCTGCTCGTGCCGAGGGTGGTGGCGGCGAGTCCCGCCGCCGCGGCTCCTGCGATGACCGTGCGTCTGTTCAGTTCCATGTGCGGCTCCCTTGAAAGGTGGGGCCCCGCCGTTTCCGACGGGGCCCGAGCTGACCTATGAACCGGACTTGCGCTTGTTCCAGACGTCGAAGCCGACCGCGGCCAGCAGGGCGAGGCCCTTGATGACCTGTTGCCAGTCGGTGCCGACGCCGAGGAGGTTCATGCCGTTGTTCAGCACACCGAGGACGAGGCCACCGATGATCGCGCCGAGGACGGTTCCCACACCGCCGCTCATGGACGCGCCACCGATGAACGAGGAGGCGATGGCCTCGAGTTCGAAGTTCAGGCCCGCCTTCGGCGAGGCCGCGTTCAGGCGGGCGGCGACCACCAGACCCGCCAGGGCCGCGAGCACGCCCATGTTTAGGAAGACGTAGAAGGTGACCTTCTTGTCCTTGACGCCGGACAGCTTCGCGGCCGGCAGGTTGCCGCCGATCGCGTAGATGTGCCGGCCGAAGACCGCGTTGCGCATGACGTAGCCGTAGCCGACCACCAGCACACCGAGCACGATCAGGATGATCGGGGCACCGTTGTAGCTGGCCAGCAGCATGGTCAGGGCGAGGATCGCGGCCACGATGGCGACCAGCTTGAGCAGGAAGAGGTTCCTCGGCACGACGTCGAGGGAGAACTCCGCCTGCCGGCGCCGGTCGCGCACCTCCTGCCACACCACGGCCGCGATCAGCACGATGCCGAGCAGCAGCGTGATGTTGTGGTAGTTGGTGTTCGGGCCGACCGCGGGCAGGAAGCCGTTGCCGAGCTTCTGCAGACCGTTCGGGAACGGGCCGAGGGTCTGCCCCTTGAGCAGGATCTCCGTGAGACCGCGGAAGAGCAGCATGCCGGCCAGGGTGACGATGAACGACGGTATGCCGAAGTAGGCGATCAGCACGCCTTGTACGGCACCGGCCACCGCGCCCATCAGCAGGCACAGCACCAACGCGACCGGCCACGCCACACCATGACTGACCGTCAGCACGGCGGCGAAGGCGCCCACGAACGCGGTCAGCGAGCCGACCGACAGGTCGATGTGCCCGGCGATGATGACCAGCATCATGCCGATGGCCAGGATCAGGATGTAGCTGTTCTGCAGCACCAGGTTGGAGACGTTGCGCGGCAGCAGCAGGTCGCCGCCGGTCCACACCTGGAAGAGGACGACGATCAGGCCGAGCGCGATCAGCATGCCGTACTGGCGCATGTTGCGGCGCAGCCCGCCGAGCACCAGCTGCACCAGGCCCGCGCCGCCGCCCGAGCCGCCCTTGCCCGGCGGTGCCGCCGCCGGGCTCTTGTCGGTGACGTCCGTGCTCATCGCGATACCTCTTTGTCCTTTGTCATGTGGCGCATCAGCACTTCCTGCGTGGCCTCGGCCCGCGGGACCTCACCCGTCAGCCGCCCGGCGGCCATGGTGTAGATGCGGTCGCACATGCCGAGCAGCTCGGGCAGTTCGGAGGAGATGAAGAGGACCGCCTTGCCCTGGGCGGCCAGCTGGTCGATGACCGTGTAGATCTCGTACTTGGCGCCCACGTCGATACCGCGCGTGGGCTCGTCCAGGATCAGCACGTCCGGACCCGCGAAGATCCACTTGCTGAGGACGACCTTCTGCTGGTTGCCGCCGGACAGCTTGCCCACCGGCTCGAACACGGTCGGCGCCTTGATGTTCATGGACTTGCGGAAGCCCTCGGCGACCTGCCGCTCCTCGTGCTCGTCGACCACGCCCCGCTTCGCGACCTTGGCGAGCGCGGTCAGCGAGATGTTCCGGTTGATGGTGTCGATGAGGTTGAGGCCGTAGTGCTTGCGGTCCTCGGTGACGTAAGCGATGCCGTTGTCGACCGCCTCCGAGACGGTCTTCGTACGGATCTCCCGGCCGTCCTTGAGGACCGTGCCGCCCGCGTACCGGCCGTAGGTGCGCCCGAACACGCTCATCGCGAGCTCGGTGCGGCCGGCGCCCATCAGGCCCGCGATGCCCACGATCTCGCCCCGGCGCACGTTGATCGACACGTCGTCGACCACCTTGCGCGCCTGGTCGATCGGGTGGTGCACGGTCCAGTTGCGGATCTCCAGGGCGGGCGCCGCGTTCTCGTCCGCCGCCTCGTGCGGGGTGCGCTCGGGGAAGCGGTGGTCGAGGTCTCGGCCGACCATGCCGGAGATGATCCGGTCCTCGGTGGTCTCCTTCGCCTTCACGTCGAGGGTCTCGATGGACCGCCCGTCGCGCAGGATGGTCACCGAGTCGGCCACCTTGCGGATCTCGTTGAGCTTGTGGGAGATGATGATCGAGGTGATGCCCTGCTTCTTCAACTCCAGGATGAGGTTGAGGAGTTTGTCGCTGTCCTCGTCGTTGAGGGCCGCGGTCGGCTCATCCAGGATGAGCAGCTTCACCTTCTTCGACAGCGCCTTCGCGATCTCCACCAGCTGCTGCTTGCCCACGCCGATGTCGGCGACGCGGGTCTCCGGGTGGTCCTCGAGACCCACCCGGCGCAGCAGTTCGGAGGCGTGCCGCAGGGTCTGTCGCCAGTCGATGAACCCGCCCTTGGCGTGTTCGTTGCCGAGGAAGATGTTCTCCGCCAGCGAGAGGTACGGCGACAGCGCCAGCTCCTGGTGGATGATGACGATGCCGAGCTGCTCACTGGCCCGGATGTCCCTGAACTCGCAGAGCTCGCCCTCGAAGAGGATCTCGCCCTCGTAGGAGCCGTGCGGATGGACGCCGGAGAGCACCTTCATCAGGGTGGACTTGCCGGCGCCGTTCTCGCCGCAGATGGCGTGGACCTCGCCCTGACGGACGGTCAGCGTGACGTCCGACAACGCCTTGACACCGGGAAAGGTCTTGACGATCGAGCGCATTTCCAGGACGGGTCCCGCCATGGTCGTGCCTTCCAATCAGTAGGTGGGCGGGGTTACTTGAGTTCGGCGTCGGTGTAGTAGCCGCCCTTGACGAGGACGTCCTCGTAGTTGGTCTTGTCCACGCTCACCGGCTGGAGCAGGTAGGCCGGGACGACCTTGGTGCCGTTGGTGTAGGTCTTGGTGTCGTTGACCTGCGGCGTCTTCTTGTTGAGGACGTCGTCGACCATGGTCGCGGCGACCTCGGCGAGCTTGCGGGTGTCCTTGTAGACGGTCTGCGTCTGCTGGCCCGCGATGATCGACTTCACCGAGGCGAGCTCGGCGTCCTGGCCGGTGATGACCGGCAGCGGCTTACTGGCGGAGCCGTAGCCGTCCGACTTGAGGGCGGCGAGGATGCCGATGGAGATGCCGTCGTAGGGCGAGAGCACCGCGTCGACCTTGGCGCTGGAGTACGTGGAGGTCAGGATGTCCTCCATGCGCTTCTGCGCGGTGGCGCCGTCCCAGCGCAGGGTGGTGACCTGGTTGAGGGCGGTCTGCTTGGACTTGACGACCAGTTGCTTCTTGTCGATGTACGGCTGCAGCACGCTCATCGCGCCGCTGAAGAAGTACTTGGTGTTGTTGTCGTCGTTGGAGCCGGCGAACAGCTCGATGTTGAACGGGCCCGTCTTGCCCTTGTCCAGACCGAGCTTCTGGATGATGTACGTGCCCTGCAGCACGCCGACCTTCTCGTTGTCGAACGACGCGTAGTAGTCGACGTTCTTGGTGCCGAGGATCAGCCGGTCGTAGGCGATGACCGGGATGTTGGCCGACGCGGCCTCCTGCAGCACGTTGTTGAGGGACTTGTTGTCGATGGCCGCGATGATCAGGCCCTTGACGCCCTGCGTGATCAGGTTCTCGATCTGCGAGACCTGGGTGTCGGGGTTGTCCTCGCCGTAGACCAGCTTGGTCTTGTAGCCCTTGGCCTTCAGGTCCTTGACGACGTTGTTGCCGTCGGCGATCCAGCGCTCGGAGGACTTGGTCGGCATCGCGATGCCGATGGTCCCGCCCTTGGTGTCGCCGCTCTTCTCCTTGCTGCCACCCGAGCTGTTCTGCCCGCAGGCGGAGAGGGTGAGGGCGAGGGACGCGGCTCCGGCTATGGCGGCGAACGCGGCTCTGCGAGTACGCATGGTCATCATCCTTGATGTCGGTGGGACGGGGCTCGGTCCGGTGGTGCGATGGCGCATGAGCGGTGCGTTCAAGACCGAGGGCGTGTGGGATTCTGTGATGCTTCGTCTGCTTTTGTGAAGAGCAGTGTCCGGAACGTTATGCGGGGGTTTCGAACCTGTTGAGCGTTCCGGGCAGTCGGGAGCCCAGGGGTGCCATGTCGCCGTCGGCTCCGTGCCGGGCGAGCAGGTCCAGGGCAAGTCGGCCGCGCCGCACCCGTTCCCGGGCGGTGGCGAGCGTCAGGTCCCGCATGTGGTGCCCGTACGGGTAGATGCCGGGGCTCTTGGACAGACCGAACTTCAGGTACAACGGAGCGCCGCGTCTGATCAGTTCGGCGACCTCGTACATCCGCACGTAGCCGCCGAGGTCGTCCGGCGCCTCGATGTACATGTCCATCGGGGCGGCGGAGACCCGCCGGATCTCGGTGAGGTGATCGAGTGTCAGGTCGCTCGGGACGTTCAGGGAGTCGGCGCCCAGCCGCTCGTACACGGCGTACGAGGCCGGGTTGACGGGGCCGATCAGCGCCGAGACCTTCAGCGTGGTGTCGGCCGGGATGATCCCCGCCGTACGCGCCCGGTGCAGCGTCCACAGCACGCCCTCGTCGGCGACCAGCAGGCACTTGACGCCCAACTCCGTTGCCCGCACGGCGTCCTCGACACAGCCGGCGACGGCGTCGTGGCCCCGGGCGCGCAGTCCGGCGCCCCCCGAGTCAGACCGTGTCGAGCCGCCGATGTCCCAGGTGCCGCGCGGACCGGTGAACAGGCAGAGCTCGATGTCCCGTTCGCCCGTCGCCTCGACCATCTCGGTGATCTCGGCGTCGGTCAGCATCCACACACCGCTGCCCTGGCTGATCCGGTGGATCGGCACGTCGAGCAGCGAGGACTCCTTGAGCACGATGGCCAGCGCTTCGGGGCCCTCGCACGAGGGGATCTCGGTGCGCCACTTGCCGCCGCCGGGGAAGGTGTGCGGGGAGGCGTCGGCGGGGTCGAGGGCGGGCGCGCCCAGGCCGAGGGCCGAGAGTGCCTGCTCACCGGGTCGGCGGGGCGCCGTATCGGAAGCGTCGGTCGTCACAAGCTGTCCTTCGTGTTCGGTATTTCGGACGAGGTTCGCGGCTCAGGTCGTGGGGGGCTCTGGTACGCCGGTACGGGGACCGTCAGGTCGCCCCCGTACCGGCGTACGTCTAAGGGCGGAGAAGCACCTTGCCCACCTTCGGATCACCGGACCCCACCAGCTCCATGGCCTGGGAGAACTCCTCCAATGGCAGCTCGTGCGTGACCAGCGGCAGCGGATCGAGCAGACCGGCCCCGAACACCCGCACCGCGTGCGCCCAGGCGGCCGGCGCGGCCCCGAAGACGGAGTGCACCTCCAACTGCCGTAGGACCAGGTCGGTCGGGTCGAGGCCCTCGGCGCCCGGCGCCGGGATACCGGTCAGGACCAGCCGTCCGCCACGCCTCAGCAGCGAGACGGCGGTGCGCGCGGCGGACGCGGACCCGGCTGTCTCGATGACCACGTCGAAGTCGTCGGGAAGGTCCTCGTCCTTCGTCAGGAAGCCGGTGGCACCGAAATCCTTCGACAGCCCGGCGCGGTCGGCTCGCGTCCCCACCACCAGCAGCTCCGCCGGGGAGCCCGCCTTCAGGAACTGAACGGCGAACATCCCGAGTGTGCCCGTGCCCACGACCGCGACCCGGTCGCCCGGCATCGCGTCCGCCTTGAGCGCGGCGGCCGCGATGCAGGCGGCCGGCTCCAACAGCGCGGCGGCCGTCAGGTCGGCGTCGTCGGGGAGGATGTGCAGCAACCGGGCCGGCAGGGTGAGCGTGGCGGCCATGGCACCCGGCTGGGTGAACCCGGTCTCCTCGTACCCGGCCGTGCACAGCGTGGTCTCGCCCACATGACAACGGTCGCAGAGCTGGCAGTTGCGGAAGCCCTCGCCGACCACCTTGCGGCCGACAAGACCCGAAGGCACCCCCGGCCCGACCGCCTCCACCGTCCCGGACCACTCGTGGCCCGGGGTGACCGGATAGCGGACGTACCCCTCTGGCCGGTTGCCCTGGTACACCTCGCGGTCGCTGCCGCAGATGCCGGCCGCGTGGACACGGATCAGGGCTTCGCCGGCGTCGGGAGCCCGAGGCGTGTGCTGGGTGAGCCGGTGCTCACCGGGCGCCTCGATCACGACGGCGCAGCTCACTTGCTGCCCTTCGGCTTGCGCTGCTCCCAGCCCTCGGCCCACAGGTCGAAACGGGCCTGCTGCTGCGGGAACTCCGCCGCCGCGTCGGTGTCCAGCTCGACGCCGAGGCCCGGCGCGTCGGAGAGGTGGAAGTAGCCGTCCACGACCTCCGGCGCCCCCTTGACCACCTTCTTGATCTCGGCGTCCGCGAAGTCGTTGAAGTGCTCCAGGATCTTGAAGTTGGGGGAGGTGAACCCGACCTGGAGGGAGGCGGCGGTGAGCACGGAACCGCCCACGTTGTGCGGGGCGACGAGCATGTAGTGGGTCTCGGCGGTGGCGGCCAGTTTGCGCGTCTCCCAGATGCCGCCGAGGTGGCCGACGTCGGGCTGGAGGATGTCGACGGCCTGGCTCTCGAAGAGCTCGCGGAACTCGATCCGGTCGTGGATGCGCTCACCGGTGGCGACCGGGATGTCGACCTTGGCGGCGACCTTCTCCAGTGCCTTGAGGTTCTCCGGCGGGCACGGCTCCTCCAGCCAGGCGGGCTTGAAGGGGGCGAGCTCCTTGGCGAGCCGCACGGCGGTGGCGGGCGAGAACCGGCCGTGCATCTCCAGCATCAGCTCGGCGTCCGGCCCGATCGCGTCCCGCACGGCCTCGATCAGGGAGACCGCGTACAGGCTCTGCTCGTGGTCCAGCTCGAAGTGCCCGGTGCCGAAGGGGTCGATCTTCAGCGCCTTGTAGCCGCGCTCCATGACCCCCTGGGCGGCCTTGTGGTACGCCTCCGGCGTCCGCTCCGTGGTGTACCAGCCGTTGGCGTACGCCTTCACCTTGTCGGTGACCTTGCCGCCGAGCAGCTGCCAGACGGGCACGCCGAGGGCCTTGCCCTTGATGTCCCAGCAGGCCATCTCGACGACGGCGATGCCGGACATCACGATCTCGCCGGCCCGGCCGTAGTCGCCGTACTTCATCCGGCGTACGAGGTCTTCCAGGGCGAAGGGGTCGGAGCCCACAATGTGGTTGGCCTCCGCCTCCCGCAGATAGCCGATCAGCGCGTCGGTGTGACCGAGCATCCGGGTCTCGCCGACTCCCGTGATCCCTTCGTCGGTGTGCACCTGGACGTAGGTCAGGTTGCGCCAAGGCGTCCCGACCACGTGTGTGCTGATTCCGGTGATACGCACGGAGATTGCCCCTCAGCTGTTCGAGATTTCGTCACGCGTTCGAAATGCTGGCGTGACAGTAAGGACGGGGTGTGGGGAGTGTCAATGGGTCGAACGCATAACGGTTTCGACACTGCTTTCGGTACGGGTTTCGGTACGGATCTCGAAGGCCCTTTCGGTGCGATCCGGTGCCATCGGGGAGGCTTGCCTCAACTCGCCACGCCGGAACGGGCCGTTCCCTACACAACTTTCACAGCTGTGGCTAGGAACGTGACCTTCCGACAACTTAATCTTCCCGCGTCATGGACTTCTGCCACCCGTGCCGACGGCACCTCAACGGCGCCCTCGCCTGCCCGGGCTGCGGCGCGTCCCTCGAAGAGCTCCGCGCACAGGCGGACCACGCGGGCGCGCACGCGTACGACGGGGAGTACGGCGAGTACGGGGAGTATGGGGAGCACGGCGTCGCCTACGACGGGCACGGTGACGAAGGCCCCTACGACGCCGAGGACGCCGAGGATGAGGTCGCCGAGCACGAGCACGCTGCCGGCCCCCACTCGGAGGGCAGGGCGGCGCGGCGGGCGCAGAGCCGGGGACGTGGACGCGGGCGGGGTCGAGGTGCCCGTGGAGGCGGGGATGCTGAAGAGATCGCCGACGCGGCGGGCGCTACCGGCCCCGGCGGCCCCGCCAGTCGCCGCGATCGCAAGGCCGCCGCACACCGGCGCCGGCGCCGGCGGGTGCTCCTGATCACCGCGGCGGCCGTGCTCGCGGCCGGTGCGCTCAGCCTCGCCGAGCTGGGCATGGACGCGCCCTTCTCCACGCCGAAGCCGGCGGCCGCGGGCGGTGCCTCGGCGGACGGCGCCACGTCGAAGGAGACCGGCGGCACCGCGGGGCCTGCGGCCGACAAGGCGGGCAGGGGTGCGTCGGGCGCCCCGACGGGCCGCGCCTCGGCCTCCCCGTCAGCCTCGAAGTCCCCCGGGGACAAGTCCAAGAAGGGCGACAAGCCCTCCCCGGACAGTCAGTCCGCCACGACGGGCACGCACCCCGGCACCTCCGCGACCGGGCCGGCCAAGCCTCCGGCCACGTCCCGCACCGCGACCGCGGCCCCGACGACGTCCGCCCCGAGCCCGGCACCGTCACCGTCGCAGACGTGCCAACGGATCCTGTGGTGGTGCAGCTGAGGCGTGCCGCCTCACCTCACGCCGCGAGCATTCTCCTCAGCAAGTCCCGCAAGGACTGTCGCTCCGCCGTGGAGAGCCCCGCGAGCGGTTCCCGCGCGAAGCGCAGCCCCTCGCGCAGGTCACGGGCGACCCGCAGGCCCTCCTCCGTCGCGGCCGCAAGCTTCACCCGGCGGTCCGCCGGGTCCGGGCGCCGCTCCACCAGGCCGCGCGACTCCAGCCGGTCCACGATCCCGGTGACGTTCGACGGCTCGCACTTCAGTCGCTGTGCCAGCTTCCGCATCGGCAGCGGCTCCAGCGACAGCAGGCTCAGCAGCCGCGCCTGCGCCCCGGTCAGCGCGTGCTGGCCCGCCGCGTCCTCGTAGTCCTCGTAGTAGCGCGCCACGACGTCGCCGATGAGCTCGACGACCTCCATGGTCAGCGCGTCGGGACGGCGGGTCTTGTGTGGAGTGGCCATGGTTCCAGCCTACCCTCGTTACTTGACAACCTGAAACATTCATGAGCATGGTTGTTTCAGGTACTGAAGTAAATCCCTGAAAGGTCCGTCATGATCAACCGCGAGTGGCACCTGCTCTCCCGCCCCGTCGGCTGGCCGAAGCCCGAGGACTTCGCCCTGGTCGAGGCCGAGGTCCGGCAGCCCGGCGAGGGACAGGTCCTCGTACGGAACAAGTACCTCTCCGTCGACCCGTACATGCGCGGCCGGATGAGCGCCGCCAAGTCCTACGTCGCCCCCTTCGAGCTCGGCAAGGCGATGCAGGGCGGCGCGGTCGGCGAGGTCATCGCCTCGGGCGCCGAGGGCATCGCGGTCGGCGACCACGTCCTGCACTTCGGCGGCTGGCGCGAGTACGCCACCTTCGACGCCCAGCAGGCCGTCAAGGTCGACGCCGACGCCGCGCCCCTGTCGGCGTACCTCGGCGTCCTCGGCATGACCGGCCTCACCGCGTACGCCGGGCTGCTGCGCACCGCGTCCTTCAAGGAGGGCGACGCCGTCTTCGTCTCCGGCGCGGCCGGCGCCGTCGGCAGCCAGGTCGGACAGATCGCCAAGCTCAAGGGCGCCTCCCGGGTCGTCGGCTCGGCCGGCTCCGACGAGAAGGTCAAGCTGCTGGTGGAGGAGTACGGCTTCGACGCCGCGTTCAACTACAAGAACGGGCCCGTCGCCGAGCAGCTGCGGCAGGCCGCGCCGGACGGGATCGACGTCTACTTCGACAACGTCGGCGGCGACCACCTGGAGGCGGCCATCGGCTCGCTCAAGCAGGGCGGACGCATCGCCGTGTGCGGGATGATCTCCGTCTACAACAACACCGAGCCCGCCCCCGGCCCGAAGAACCTCGCCCGCCTGATCCAGACCCGCGGCCGCATCGAGGGCTTCCTGGTCGGCGACCACTACGACCTCCAGCCCCAGTTCGTCCAGGAAGTGGCCCCCTGGGTCGCCTCGGGCGAACTGAAGTACCGGGAGACCGTGGCCGAGGGCATCGAGAACACCCTCGAGGCGTTCCTCGGCGTCCTGCGCGGCGACAACACGGGCAAGATGATCGTCAAGCTGTAACGGGAGAAAGCAGCGTGACGCTGCGCCGACCCCACTCGTTGCGTACAACGAAGGCCGCACCCTTGGACGTAGGGTGCGGCCTTTCGCCCTTTTTGGCTTCGTCGCCTTCGGGGACGCTTGGTGCCGGTGTCGACAGGCCGATCGTGCTCAGCGCTGCGCGCCTCCACGCGTTCGGCCTCTCGGCACCGGCGCGCCCCCTACGGCTCTCTCCGCGGCCGGTGCGTGGGGACAGTGGGCGTTGGCGGGCACTTGCCGGTGGTTGTGTTGGCCGGGGATCGGGACTGTGGACGGAGTTGTGGGGGCGGGCTGCCGTTCAGGTGGCCAGCGTTGCGTTGTGGACCGCTCTTACCAGGCGTTGGTTTTCCGGGGCCGCGCCGCCTGGGAAGGCGAGGCGGCGGCGGGTGTAGCCGTAGGCCAGGCCGGTGCGGGGGTCGGCGAAGGCCTGGGAGCCGCCGGCGCCGCTGTGGCCGAAGGAACCGGCGCCCAAGAACGGGTGCCAGGTGTCGGCGGTGGCCTGGAAGCCCAGGCCGTACGACCTGTGGGTGCGGGCCACCAGGTCGTAGCCGACGGAGTGGATCTGGCCCACCTCGGCGATGGTGTCCGGCTTGAGCAGGGGCGGGTGGCCGTCGACTTCGCTGATCGTCGCCGCGTACATCCCGGCCAGCCCCCGCGCCGCCGCCACCCCGCCCGCCGACGCCGGGCCCTTGGCGCGGACCGTGCGGGAGTTGGCGTAGTCGACCAGCGTCCCGGCGTTCGGGACATGGGTGTTGAAGGCGATCGAGGCCAGCGTGTGCGGCCCGGTCTGCGCCGCGTCCAGCGCCGCCTGCTGCTGCGGGGTCGGCAGCATCGGCTGCACGGAGCGGTAGCGGGCGTCCAGCGCGGCCGGCAGCCCGAGGTGGAAGTCGAGGCCGTACGGCGCCCGGACCCGCTCCTCGTACACCTGCTGGAGTGTGTGACCGGTCGCCCGGCGCACCACCTCGCCGGTCAGCGCGCCGATCGACAGGGCGTGGTAGCCGAACGCCGTGCCGGGACGCCAGAACGGCTTCTGGTCGGCGAGCCGTTCCGCGATCGCCCGGTCGTCGGCCATCTCCTCCGGCGTGAAACCGCCGTCCGCGCCGACCACGCCCGCCCGGTGCGAGATCAGCTCGCGCAGGGTCAGCGCCCCCTTGCCCTCGGCCGCGAACTCCGGCCAGTAGTAGGTCACCTTGCGGTCCAGCTCCAGCGTGCCGTCCTGCACGAGCAGCGCCACCACGAGATGGGCCGCGCCCTTGGAGGACGAGTACACGGCGTACAGGGAGTCGGCCTCGGCGTCGTCCCCCGCCCACAGGTCGACGACCCTGCGGCCGTGCACATAGGCGCACAACTGACCTTCGTAGTCGTCCCGTTCCCCCGCCACGAACGCGGCGAACTCCTCCCGCACGGCCTCGAAGCCATCGGCGACCGTGCCGTGGATCTCCTTCGTCATCCGTTCTCCTCACCTGAACCGCTGCACGCCTCTGCGGGAGCTCCCCGAGATCGATACGGCGAGATGTACCTGTACGACTCAACCCCGGCAACAGGGAGTTCGTGTCACCGATGCCCCGGATGGCCCAGCGCGGACGGCGCGAAGGGAGCATGCTGAGGTCGTCCGCAGGCGACGCCCGTGAGGCGAGGAGAGCCCATGGCCACGATCCCTTCGCTGCCCAGCAGGCAGGACATGCTGCGCATGGCACGGAACACCACCGACATCACCGGACAGCTCCTGGACACGGCCGGGAACATCACCAGGATCGCCGTCAACACCCTCGGCCCCCGCGACGGCGCCGGCCCCGAGCTGCTGCGGGTGCTGCGCGAGACGACGGCGGAGCTGGCCGAGGCCAGCGCCTCGCCGCAGGCCCAGGAGGCCTTCTACCGCATCGTCGACACCCTCACCCGCCTCGGCACCAGCGGGGCGCCACTGGCCGTGCACCCGGTGAGCGAGCCGGCCCAGGCGCTGCTGGCGGCCCTCGGCGACAGCCTGCTGCCCGTGCTGGACGCCGTGGAACCGGCGGTCGAGGAGTTCGCGCACGCCCTCGGCGACCTGGTCGAGGCGACGTCCCCGATGGTTCCGGCGGCGGCGGGCGCGGCGGCCGGCGCACTGCTCGCCCTGACGCCCCTGCTGCGTGCCGCTGCGGACGTCCTGCGGGACTCCTCTCCCGAACTGCGCCGCATCGCGGACGCCCTGACGGACGCGCTGGCCCCCCTGGTGCCGCTCCAGGTCGCCCTCGCCGAACGCGCGGCGGGGGCCGGGGCAGGGGTCGTACGGGCGACGCTGCCGCCGCTGGCCGACCTCACGGAGGCGGCGACGACGACGGCGAAGGCGGCCCGTCCGGTCCTGGTCGCCGGCGAGGAACTCCTGGTGTCGGCCCTGGAGAACGTCCAGCCCCTCCTGATGGCGGCGGCCGGCAGGACCGGACGTCTGGCCCGGGCGGCGGCGGTACGGGTGTCGGCGGCGGTGTCACCGGCGGGGGAGAGGGGGATCGTGGTGGCGGTGACCGCACCATGAGGCGCATCGTAAAGTTTTCCCCATGCGCGATCTCGGGGCTGGATTCACGTATCTACTGAAGGGCCAACGCTGGGTGGCCCGGCACGGCAGGCAGTACGGCGTCGGCCTGCTCCCGGGCCTCATAACCCTGGTCCTCTACGCGGCCGCGCTGGTCGCCCTGGCGCTGTGGGGCGGGGACCTCGTCGTCCGGGCCACCCCCTTCGCCGACGCCTGGTCCAGCCCCTGGCAGGGCGTCTTCCGCGGTCTGTTCACCGCCGTCCTGTTCGCCCTGGGGCTGCTGCTCGCCGTCGTCACCTTCACCGCCGTCACCCTGCTGATCGGCCAGCCGTTCTACGAGAACCTCTCCGAGAAGGTCGACCGGGACGTGTCCCCGGACGGCACCGCGCCCCAGTCCGGTCTGCCGCTCTGGCGCGAGCTGTGGATCTCGGCCCGTGACAGCCTGCGGATCGTGGTCCGCGCCGCGCTCTGGGGCGTCCTGCTGTTCGCCCTCGGGTTCATCCCCTTCGTCGGTCAGACGGTGATCCCGGTGCTCGGCTTCCTCGTCACCGGTTTCTTCCTCACCGAGGAACTCACCTCCGTGGCCCTCCAGCGCCGCGGTGTCGAGCTCCGCGCCCGACTCGCCCTCCTGCGCTCCCGCAAGACCCTGGTCTGGGGTTTCGGCGCCCCGCTGGCCGTCGCCTTCGTCGTGCCGTTCGTGGCGGTGTTCCTGATGCCGGGCGCGGTCGCGGGCGCGACGCTGATGGCGCGGGAGCTGACGGGGGAGGAGAGCACGGAGGGCGAGTCGGGGCAGCGGTCCGAGGACGCGCCGGTCACTTCCTGAAGGCCGCGTCCGCCGCGACCGTGAGGATCGCCCTCACCTGGGCGACGATGTCCAGCCGGTTCCGCACGAACTCCGGGTCGGTCACCGTCCCGGTCGCCGGATCGGTGTTGCCGGCCCCGAACTGCAGCACCGGCGTGTGGACATGCCCGCCTGGCAGCGTGTCGTGCAGGCCCAGCCGGTCCCGCAGCAGGGTCGCGCGGTAGGCGATCTCGTTGGAGAGGTAGTTCCCACCGCCACCGGCTCGGGCCGTGGAGCCCGGGGTGGGCCCGTCCGGCCGTACGACCTCCGCCGTCCCTCCCGCAGGGATCTCGGTCACCTCCGTGTGGTCGTACACCGGGAACCGTCCCGTGTCCGCCGCCACGATCTGCCGGTACGGGAGGGTGGTCGTCGTCCACTGCGGCTGCGAGGCGGGATCGCCGACCGGGACGGTCTCGGTGCGGGAGACGTTGTCGTTGTCCGGGAAGCCGCCCCGCCAGGCCCCGTTGGTCCGCTCCACGTCGAACCGCCCGACGCGGCCCTGGCTCACGGTGGTGAACAGGTCGACGTACGGCAGACACCGCCGCAGGGTCCGCTCCACCGTCCCCTCCGCGAAGTCCTGCCAGCGCACCGGGAAGACGACCGTCTCGATCCGCGCCGGACCCTTGGCCGTGCGGATCACCGTCCCGTCGAGGGCGAGCGCGGTGGCACCCGAGGGATTGGAGATGCGGATGTCACGATCGAGTGTGAACGGATCGAAACCGGTGACGAGGATCCGCTTGAGCCCCTTGCGGTGCGGAAAGCGCACGTCGGTCTGCCCGCGTGAGGTCCGCTCCAACTCGTCTATCAGCAAGGCCCGTTGCGTCTCGTCGAGTCCGAATCCCGGCTCCCAGGTCCGTACTTCCCTCGTCATGCCGAGCCGCGCCCAGTACAGCGGCCGGTCGTCGTCCCGGCTCAGGTCGCCGCCCGCCGGGCCGCGTCCCTGCACCCGGTCCACGGCCCGCCACCACAGCGCCGACCCTTCGTGGGCCACGATCCGCCGCGCCTGGGCGTAGGAGTGCGCGGTGCCCAGCTCCCGGGCCAATTCCGACGCCACGTCGTCGAACCCGGAGCGCCGGAGTATCTCCTGCGGCACCGCCTTGTCGAGGCGCTGCTCCTCGACGGTGGGGGAGGGGGCGGTCCCGGCGGCCGTCGCCGTCGCGGGAGAGGCGAGCGAGGCCAGCAGGGCCAGCCCGAGGAAACCGATCCGAACACGTAGGGAAGACAAGGGAGTTCAGTCCTTCCGTCGCCGTCGTGGGGGAGCGTGGTGCGGACGGACGCAGTATCGCGTGACGGGAGTGGTCTACGCCATGGGGTGGGTCCCGTGGGGGACGAGAGCCGCCGCCTGCCGGAGTGCGGCCACGAAGGCGTCCGCGGCGGGCGGTGGCGTACGGCCCCGGACGGTCGCCGCGTACACCGCCCGGGCCGGGGCGTCCTCGTCGAGCACCGCCAGCAGGGCGACGTCCGGCCGTACGGCCCCGGCGGCGAGGGTGGGCACCAGCGTCACGCCGAGCCCCGCGGCCACGTACCCCTGCTTGGCGGTCCACTCGGCGACGACGTGCGCGACGCGGGGCCGGAAACCCTGCCGCAGGGCCGCGTCGAGCAGGGTGCCCTCGGGTCGGGAGCCGCCGGAGATCCAGTCGGCGTCCGCGAGTTGACCGAGCCGCACGGCCCCGGAGCCGGCGAGGGGATGGGCTGCGGGGACGGCGACGTACAGGGCCTCGTCGAGGAGGTGGTGCAGTCGGTAGGCGTCGAGTGCGGCACCGCTGGTCGTGGAGACGATCGCGAGGTCGAGGTGACCGGCGCTCAGGCGGTCCAGGAGACGGGGCGTGAGGCCTTCCTCGCGGGAGAGGCGGACGCCGGGATGACGTTCCCGGAAGGCGGCCAGCGCCTGCGGCACCAGCGCCGCGTCGGCCGAGGGGAACGCCCCGAACCGCAGCCGACCGCCCGCCACCTCCCGCAGTTCGGCCAGTTCACGTCCCGCACCGTGCAGCGCCTCGACGACGGTCTCGGCGTACGGCACGAGCACCCGCCCCGCCTCGGTGAGCCGCACCCCGCGCGGCAGCCGGTCGAAGAGCGGTCCACCGCCAAGTGCCGCCTCCAGCGCGGCCACCTGCCGGGACACGGCGGACTGTGTCCAGCCGAGCCCCCGCGCGGCAACCGTGAACGACCCGTGCCGTGCCACCTCCAGGAACACGCGCAGCCAGACGCTGGGCACATCCGCGACGTCATGTCGAACCCGCATGGCAGCCATGCTAGACATTCGCTTGTCGCATCGCGGGGCCGGTCCTAGCGTCGACGCCATGCAGATCTCGCTGGACAACCCCGCCTCCGCGCCCCAGCCCCTGAGCCCCTACTACTCCCAGGTCGCGCGCGTCGAACAGGCCGACGGCGGCGTCCTGTTGTTCCTCTCCGGCCAGATCGCCGAGGGCGCCGGCCTCGCCGAACAGACCCGCGGCGTCTTCGAGACGATCGACGCCCTGCTGAAGGCGCACGGTGCGACCCTGGCGGACGTCATCAACATCCGCACCTACCTGACCGACATCACCAGGCTCGACGAATACGCCTCCGTACGCCGGGAGTTCCTCACCGGCACCCCGCCGACCAGCATGACCTTCGAGGTTCCCCGGCTCTTCAGGCCTCAGGCGCTGGTCGAGATCGAAATCGTGGCGGCGGTGTCCGCGGGCGGGTGATACTGCCGGGCGTGAAGACCGTGAAGGCCGTGAACCTGGGCGTCCTGTTCCTGATCGAGCTCGGCGCCCTGGTGGCCGTCGGCCACTGGGGGTTCAGCCGGGACGTGGCGACCCCGTTCGCCTGGCTGCTGGGGCTCGGTGCCCCGGCCGTGCTCGTCGTCCTGTGGGCCCTGTTCGGCTCGCAGAAGGCGTCGTACAAGACGCGTGGCGCGGTCCGGGTCGGGTTCGAGGCTGTCTGGTTCGGGGCGGGGACGGGCGCGCTGCTCGCCGCCGGCGCCGTGGGGTGGGCGGTCGCCTTCGCCGCGGTGGTCATCGTCAGCAAGACCCTCGCCGTCGTCTGGGGTCAGTGACGCGGAAGGTCAGACCTCCTCGCCCAGCAGCGCCAGGAAGTCCCGGAACGCGCCCGGCATGTCCACCGACTCCGGGTCCAGGAGCCACTGGTACTGGAGGCCGTCCATGACGGCGATCAGGAGGGGGGCCGTGCGTTCCGGGGTCAGGCCGTTCGGGAGGCGGTCGCCGTACGCGGTGCGCAGGACCGACGCCATGCCGGCGCGCACCCGCCGGTAGCGCTCGGTGAAGTACGCCCGCGCCGGATGCCCTTCCGTGACGCTCTCGCCGAGCAGCGCCGAGAAGGTCTGGATGATGCCGGGCCGCATCGCGTTGTACTCGACCAGTGAGACCAGCAGGTCGACCCGCCACTGCGCGGCCGGTACGGCGTCCCACTGGTCGCGCTCCTCCAGCACGGCGACCAGCAGCGCCTCCTTCGTCGGGAAGTAGTGCAGCAGCCCCTGCTGGGTGAGCCCCACGCGCTCCGCCACCGCGGCCAGGCTCGCCCCCCGGTAACCGCGCTCGGCGATCACCTCCAGCGCCGCACGCACGATCTCGGCGCGCCGTTCCTCGCTCCTGACCCTGCCGTTCATGGCGTCACCGTACGGCATGGTCAGGCCGCTTATATTACGGCACCATCACGAAACCTACCGTGTCACTGGTAACGGGTGCACGATGTCCCGAGGGACGACGACACGACGCGACGAGGGGGCCCCGATGGCGGGAACGACTGACACCTCTCCGGCCGAACAGGCGCGGGAGGCCGCCGTCGAGGCGGCGCTCGGCAAGCTGGACCTCGACGCGAAGGCCCGGCTGCTGTCCGGTCAGGACGTCTGGTCGCTGCCCGCGCTGCCGGAGATCGGGCTGAAGTCCCTCGTCATGTCCGACGGGCCGATCGGTGTCCGCGGGGTGCGCTGGAGCGCCGACGACCCCTCCATCGCCCTGCCCTCCCCGACCGCCCTCGCCGCCACCTGGGACCCGGAGCTCGCCCGCCGCGCCGGCACCCTGCTCGCCCAGGAGGCCCGCCGCAAGGGCGTGCACGTGCTGCTCGCGCCGACCGTCAACCTGCACCGTTCACCGCTCGGCGGTCGGCACTTCGAGGCCTACAGCGAGGACCCTTACCTCACCGGACGTATCGGCGCCGGCTATGTGAGCGGCGTCCAGTCCGGCGGCGTCGGCACCACCGTCAAGCACTTCGTCGCCAACGACGCCGAGACCGACCGCTTCACCGTGAACAACCTGGTGTCCGCGCGGGCCCTGCGCGAGCTGTACCTGGCGCCCTTCGAGGCCATCGTCGCCGGCGCCCACCCCTGGGGCATCATGACCGCCTACAACAGGGTCAACGGCACGACCATGACCGAGCACCGGTACCTGGTGAACGAGGTCCTGCGCGGCGAGTGGGGCTTCGACGGCTACAACGTCTCCGACTGGATGGCCGCCCGCTCGACGGTCGCCGACATCGAGGGCGGCCTGGACGTCGCGATGCCCGGCCCGCAGACCGTCTACGGCCCCGCGCTCGCCCAGGCCGTCCGCGACGGCGAGGTCGAGGAGGCCACGGTCGACGCGGCCGTGCGCAACGTCCTGCTGCTCGCCGCCCGCGTCGGCGCCCTGGAGAGCGCCGAGCCGGCCGTGACCGAACTGCCCGAAACCGTCGACGGCGAGGCGCTGGCCCGCGAGATCGCCCGCCGCTCCTTCGTCCTGGTGCGCAACGAGAACGAGGCGCTTCCGCTGCGGCCGGGCACGGTCGCCCTCATCGGGGCCGCCGCCCGCGACGCCCGCGTCCTCGGCGGCGGTTCGGCCACCGTCTTCCCGGACCGGATCGTCTCCCCCCTCGACGGCCTGACCGCGGCCCTGGCCGAGAGCAGCCTCACTTACGTCGTCGGCGCCGACCCGAACACCGAACTCGCCGTCGCCGACAAGGGCTTCGACCTGCGCGCAGTGTGCCGGGACGCGGCCGGGAACGTCATCGGCACCCGCGGCGCGCCCAACGGCCAGATCCAGTGGATGGGCTCGGACCTGCCCGACGGCGTCACCCACGCCGACCTCCACAGCGTCGAGCTGACCGGCACCTTCACGCCCCGCGACTCCGGCCCGCACACCTTCGGCGTCAAGGGCACCGGCTCCTTCACCCTCACCGTCGCGGGCACCACCTACTACGACGACGTCCAGCTCCCCGCCGACAGCAGCGACCCCTTCGAGGCGTTCTTCGGCGCCCCGGTGCCCCGCGCCCAGGCCGAACTGACCGCGGGCGAACCGGTAGAGGTCTCCCTCACCCACGTCGTCACCGTCCCCGAGGCCGCCCCCTTCAAGGTCGTCGCCTTCGCGCTCGCCCACCAGGAGCCGCAGCGCGACGCGGACGAGCTGATCGCCGAGGCCGTCGAGGCCGCGCGGGCCGCCGACACGGCCGTGGTCGTGGTCGCCACCACCGACCGCGTCGAGTCGGAGGGCTTCGACCGCGAGGACCTGGCGCTGCCCGGCCGCCAGGACGACCTGGTCCGCGCCGTCGCCGCCGCCAACCCGAACACCGTCGTGGTCGTCAACTCCGGCTCCCCGGTGGAACTGCCCTGGCGGGACGAGGTCGCCGCCGTGCTGCTGAGCTGGTTCCCCGGCCAGGAGGGCGGCGCGGCCCTGGCGGACGTGCTCACCGGCGCGTACGAACCGGGCGGCCGGCTGCCCACCACCTGGGGCTCCCTGGCCGACGCCCCGGTCACCCAGGTCGTCCCCGAGAACGGCGAACTGGCGTACACGGAGGGCGTGTTCATCGGCTACCGGGCGTGGGAGAAGGAGGGCCGCACCCCCGCGTACCCCTTCGGCCACGGCCTCGGCTACACCGACTGGTCCTACGAGTCGGTCGAGGTCGACGGCGACAGCACCGTCCGGGTCCGGATCAGGAACACCGGCCGGCGCCCCGGCCGCGAGGTCGTCCAGGTCTACCTCGCGCCGACCGAACCCGGCCCCGACCGCCCCGCCCGTCTGCTGGCCGGCTTCGCGGGCGTCGAGGCGGGCCCCGGCGAGAGCGCCGAGGCGGTCGTCACCCTGCCCCGCCGGGCCTTCGAGATCTGGGACGAGGAAACCGGATCATGGTCGTTTGTGAAGGGTTCGTACGAGATCCAGGTCAGCCGCTCGATCACGGACCGCCGCCTCACCGCGACGATTAACGTCTGATACGGGTACTCACCCCACGAGCCGCCCCGGCCCGGGACCTGACCCCTGGGCCGGGGCAAGTTCCCCCCAACGCCGGCCAGGCGCGCCCTGCCTAGCGTGTCGCGAAGCCGTAGGTCGTCTCCGAGCGGAAGACGCCGCCCGGACGCAGGACCGTGCTCGGGAAGTCCGGGCGGTTCGGGGAGTCGGGGAAGTGCTGGGTCTCCAGCGCGACGCCGTCGCCCGGGGCGAAGGGGGCGGGGAGGTGGTCGCCGGTGTAGAGCTGCAGGCCCGGTTCGGTGGTCGTCACCGTCAGGACCCGCCCGGACGCCGGGTCGTACAGCTCGGCGACCTCGCGCGGGGTCTGCGTCACCCCGCCGACGAGCACGAAGTTGTGGTCGTACCCCGTCCCGACCTTCCGCGCCTGACGGAAGTCGAAGCGCGTGCCCGTGACGTCCGCCTGCTCGCCGGTCGGGATCAGGTCGGCGTCGACCGGCGTGTACAGCGAGGCCGCGAGCCGCAGTTCGTGGCCGCTCGCGGTGCCGGAGCCGGCGAGGTTCCAGTACGAGTGGTTCGTCAGGTTCACGATGGTCGGCGCGTCCGTGCCCGCCTCGTACGCGATCCGCAGCGAGCCGTCGGCGCCGAGCGTGTAGGTCGCCGTGACCTCCAGGCGGCCCGGGAAGCCCTCCTCGCCGTGCGGGCTGACCCGGGACAGGCGCAGCCCGTGCTCCACCGGCTCCACGTCCCACACCCGTTTGTCGAAGCCGCGCTCACCGCCGTGCAGCGAGTTGGGCGCGTTGTTCGGCTCCAGCGCGTACGTCACCCCGTCCAGCGGGAAGCGGCCCCCGGCGATCCGGTTGGCGTACCGGCCGATCAGGGCGCCCAAGTACGGCCCGGGGCAGTCGAGGTAGCCGTCCAGACCGGCGAACCCCAGCACCACGTTCCCGGTACGCCCCTCACGGTCCGGGATCTCCACCGACTGCACGATCCCGCCGTACGACAGGACCCGCACCCGCACGCCGGCCCGCTCCAGGGTCCAGCGGTGGACCGGCGTGCCGTCGGGAAGTGTGCCGAAGTGTTCGCTCATGAGCGGAACTCTAGTGCCGCGGCAGGCGACGTTTGCCCGGTAAGGAGCGGCGTCCGGGGCGTCCTCTATCGGCGTGCCGGACGGAATGCCCCGTCGATGGACCGGACGTACTTGGGGTTTCGGCCGGTGCGGCGAGAGGGCGTGCCGGGCGTCGCGACGGGGCAAACGTTGCCTGTCGCGGCACTAGTAGACTGTCGCGACTAAGTGTCTTTCTGGTTGGTGGAGTTGGGGTCGGGCAGGCTTCGTATGATGCTTGCGTTCGGCCGGGCAGGGGTGCCGTGTCCTCGCAGAAGAAGTATCCGGTTGCCTTGAGTGCCGAAGACCGTCGGGCGTTGGAGCGTGTGACGACGACGGGGGTGCGCAGCGCGTCGATGATCAGGCGGGCGCGGGTGCTGCTCGCGT
>NZ_JBIWPO010000022.1:0-120814 GCF_044768275.1 Streptomyces sp. NPDC101152
CACGCCTGCGGCCTCGTGGCCCAGCAGGAACGGGAACTCGTCGTTGATGCCGCCCTCGCGGTAGTGCAGGTCGGTGTGACAGACCCCGCAGGCCTGGATCCGGACCACGGCTTCCCCGGACCCCGGGTCCGGCACGACGATCGTCTCCACCCGCACCGGCTCGCCCTTGCCCGCTGCGATCACGCCGCGTACTTCCTGCGCCATGGTGTTGAGTCCTTTCGTCGGCCGCTGTCAGTCCCCCACGACCCTACGGGTGACTGATCAGTAAGGTCCGTCGGTCCCCTGCTGGGCCACCCGGTCGGCGCGCTGCTGGTGCCGGGGTGCGGTCTGTGGCGGACGCCGACGTAGCCTGATTGCTTCGTACGACTCCCGAGGAGCGCCGTGAGCATCGCAGACACCGAGACCGGCCCGCCCGCCTGGCGGCTGCTGCTCGGGTACGTCCGGCCGCACCGGTGGACCCTGTTGGCGGGTGCGCTGCTGACGCTGCTCACGGGTGCCGCCGGACTGCTGCTGCCGCTGGTGGCCCGGGGTCTGATCGACGACCTCGCGCACGACCGGGCGATCAGCGGTGCCCTGCTCGCCATGTCGGCGCTGGTGGTGGCCAACGCGGCGCTGGGCGCCCTCGGTTCGTACGTGCTGCGGCGCACCGCGGAGTCGGTGGTGCTCGGCGCGCGGCGCACCCTGTCGTCGTATCTGCTGCGGCTGCGGATAGCGGCGGTCGACCGCAGCGAACCGGGCGACCTGATGGCCCGCATCACCTCGGACACCACCCTGCTGCGCGAGGTCACCACCGACTCCCTGGTCGGCCTCGGGACGGGCGGGCTCACGCTGGTCGCGACCGTCGTGATGATGGGCCTGGTGGACCCGGTGCTGCTCGGGGTCACCCTGGCGGTGATCCTCGGTGCGGGCACGGTGCTCGGTGTGATCGTGCCGCGCATCAACAGGGCGAGCCGTCAGGCGCAGAACGCGGTCGGTGCGATGGGCGCCTCGCTGGAACGGATCCTCGGCGCGCTGCGGACGGTGAAGGCGTCCGGCGCCGAGCACCGGGAGGAGCGGACGCTGCACGAGGCGGCGGAGGAGTCGTGGCGGCAGAGCGTACGGGCCGCCAAGTGGTCGGCCGCCGCGGGCAACACGGCCGGACTCGCCATGCAGATCGCCTTCATCACCGTCCTCGCGGTGGGCGGGGCGCGGGTGGCGACCGGCGCCATCCAGGTCGGCACCCTGGTCGCGTTCCTGCTGTACGTCTTCTACCTGATGTCGCCGATCCAGCAGGTGGTCGGCGCGATCACGCAGTACCAGACGGGCACCGCCGCCCTGGCCCGCATCCAGGAGGCGCTGGCCCTGCCCGCCGAACCCGTGGCCCGGCCCGCCCCGTTGCCCGAGACCGGCGCCGCACCGGCCGCTCTCGCCTTCGACGAGGTCCGCTTCCGGTACGCCGACGACCTGCCGTACGTCCACCACGGCGTGACCTTCGACGTGCCGGCGCGGGGCATGACGGCCTTCGTCGGCCCGTCCGGCGCGGGCAAGACCACGGTGTTCTCGCTCATCGAGCGGTTCTACGACCCCGAGTCCGGGACGATCTCCCTGGACGGCCGCGACCTCGCCGACTGGGAACTGCCCCGGCTGCGCGCGGCGATCGGCTACGTGGAGCAGGACGCGCCGGTGCTGTCGGGGTCGTTGCGGGACAACCTGCGGCTCGGCAACCCGGAGGCGGACGAGGCCATGCTCACGCACGTGCTCAAGACGACCCGCCTCGACGGGCTGGTCGCCCGGCTGCCCAAGGGGCTCGACACACTGGTGGGGCACCGCGGCACCAAGCTCTCCGGCGGCGAGCGGCAGCGGGTCGCCATCGCCCGCGCGCTGCTGCGCCGCCCCCGCCTGCTGCTGCTCGACGAGGCGACCTCGCAGCTGGACGCCGTGAACGAGGCGGCCCTGCGCGACACCGTCGCCGACGTCGCCCGTACGACGACGGTCCTCGTCGTCGCCCACCGGCTGTCCACGGTGACGATGGCCGACCGGATCGTCGTCATGGACGCGGGCCGGGTCCGCGCCGTCGGCACCCACCGCGAACTGGTAGCCGCCGACCCGCTGTACGCGGAACTGGCGGCCACGCAGTTCCTGGCCACGGCCACCTGAGCGAGGGGCGGTGCGGGCTACTCGAACGCTCAGAGCAGGCCGGTCACGGGGGCGGCCAGGTCGGTGATCTGGTGCAGTCGGCCGAGGTCGTTGAGCCGGTTGAGCTGCTGCAGCTGCGCGGACGACCGCAGCAGCTCCGCCTTGCGCTCCACGGGCAGGTCACTCGCGGTGAGCGAGTCGAGCGTGGCCATCGGGTTGACTCTGCCCGCGTCCGGCGCCGTCGCGTCGGCGGCGTTCGCCAGCGGCGCGGCGAGGCCGGTGAGGCCCGCAGCGAGACCGACGGCGGCGACGATACGCGGTGTTGAGATCATGTCTTCAGCAACGCCACCGTCCCCCGGCCGGACACGGTCGGCCGCTCCCCCTCGCCCGTCAGGCGGGGCGCGCCCGCTGCGCTTGCCGAGCCCGCCGGGGCGGAGGAGGCTCGGAGGTGAGGCCTTCGCGGCCCGCTCCTCACCGGGTCGCGGCCCTCGAAGGAGGTCACCATGGGCACCGCGGCAAGCACCAGCTTCAACGCCGACACCCTGCGCAAGGGCGTCGAGGGACACACGGCGGCAGACCTGCTGTCGCTCTACGCGGACGACGCGCAAGTGCGCATCGTGGACCGCAACACCCAGCCGAGCCAACCGAAGATTCTGCGCGGGCGTGACGAGATAGGCGCCCTGTTCGAGGACATCTACAGCCGGGACATGACGCACAAGGTCGGCCAGTGCATCATCCAGGGCGACCACGCCGCCTACAGCCAGTCGTGCCAGTACTCGGACGGCACCCGGGTCCTGGCGGAGTCGATGATCACGCTGCGGGACGGGAAGATCGCCGAGGAGATCCTGATCCAGGCCTGGGACGAGTAGCGGCCGTGGCCGCGGGGGTCCGGGTCACGTCGCACGCGGCCCGGGCCCTCGCGCTGACCGGTTACGCTCATGGCGGGCCGTGACTGGCGCTGAGGTGGAGCACCACCGGGGAGCGGCCCCGCAGAGTCGATGCCGTGCGCCTGGGCGATCCGGTCACACCAGCCCAGGAGTGGATCACATGTCGCAGGCCCGGCTCATGGACGGCACGGCACTCGCCCGCCGCATCGTCGAGGACACCGCGAAGAGGGCGGCGGACCTCACCGTGCGCACCGGGACGGCACCCTGTCTCGCGACGGTTCTGGTCGGCGAGGACCCGGCCTCCGTCACCTACGTCCGCATGAAGCAGAACCGCTGCCACAAGGCCGGCATCACGTCCCGGAACGTGGCACTGCCCGCCGCCACGACCACCGAGGAACTCGTCGGCACACTGCGCGACCTCTCCACCGACCCCTCGGTCCACGGCATCCTCCTGCAGCATCCGGTGGGCGAACACATCGACGAGCGCGCCGCGTTCGAGGCGATCGCGCCCGAGAAGGACGTCGACGGCGTCACCTTCGCCTCGTTCGCCACGATGAGCTTCGGCCTGCCAGGCTTCGTCTCCTGCACTCCCGGCGGGATCATGCGGCTGCTCGACGAGTACGACGTCGACCCGACCGGCAAGCGGGCCGTCGTGGCGGGCCGCAGCGCGATCCTCGGCAAGCCCGTCGGCATGCTGCTGCTCGCCCGCGACGCGACGGTGACGTACTGCCACTCGCGCACCACCGATCTGGCGTCGGTGGTGGGCGAGGCGGACATCGTGGTGGCGGCCGTCGGGCGACCGCGGCTGATCCGGGGCGCGGACATCAAGCCCGGCGCCGTCGTGGTCGACGCCGGTTACAACCCCGGCAACGTGGGTGACGTCGACTTCGACTCCGCCGTGGAGCGTGCCGGGTTGATCACCCCGGTGCCGGGCGGCGTCGGTCCGATGACGATCGCCACGCTGCTCGAGCAGACCGTCGACGCCGCCGCCCGGCAGCTCGGGGTGTGATCGGCGCCGACACCGTTGAAGTGGTCGTCGCGCACGGGTCGTTGTCGCCGTAGGACCTGACACGGCGTCATACTGACCGTCGTGCGCGTAGCGATCATGACGGCGGGATCCCGGGGCGACGTGGCCCCCTACACGGGCCTCGGGTACGGCCTCGTCCGTGCCGGGCACGAGGTCACCCTGGTCACCCACGCCCGGTTCGAGCCGCTGGTGGCCGGTTCGGGCGTCCGCTTCCATCCCCTGCCCGTCGACCCACGGGCCGAGCTGGAGTCATCACGGGGACGCGGGCTGCATCGCAGCGCGACCGGGGTGGGCAAGCTGGTCCGGGTGGTCGCGATGGCGCGGGCCCTGGTCGGCCGGATGGCGGACGACCTCGTGGCGGCCGCCCGGTCGAGCGACCTGCTGCTGCTGTCCGGTTCGGTGAGCCCGCTCGGCCACACCATCGCCGAGGGCCTGTCCCTGCCCTGCCTGGACGTGCCCCTCCAACCGCTCGCCCCGACAAGGGAGTTCGGGCCGCCCATGCTCGGAGACCGCTCGCTGGGAGCCGTGGGTAACCGGATCGCCGGGCACGGGGTGACCCTGGCCGTGGAGCAGGTCTTCGCCGGGGCGCTGCCGGCTGTACGGCAGCGGCTGGGGCTGCCCCCTGCGAACGCCACCGCGGCCTGGCGGGCCCGGGAACGGCAGGCGCGGCCCGTGCTGCACGGCTTCAGCGAGTTGGTGGTACCGCGCCCCGGCGACTGGCGGGCGGGCCTCACCGTGGCCGGCTACTGGTGGCCGTACGACCGCGACACCCAACTCCCCTCCGCGTTGCGGGACTTCCTCGACGCGGGGCCGCCGCCGGTTTACGTCGGCCTGGGCAGCGCGACCGTTCCGGACCCCGAGCGGCTGAGCAGGGCCGTCGTGCGCGCTCTGCGCCGGGCCGGGCTGCGGGGCGTGATCCAGCGCGGCTGGGCCGGTCTCGAAGCGAGCGACACCGACATGCTGACGATCGACGAGGTCCCCCATGCGGTGCTCTTCCCCCGCATGGCCGCCGTGGTGCACCACGCGGGCGCGGGCACCACGGCGGCGGCCCTGCGCGCCGGCGTACCGGCGGTACCGGTCCCGATCCAGTTCGACGAGGGGTTCTGGTCCGCCCGCCTGGTCGCCCTGGGCGTCGCCCCACGGGCGCTTCCGCTGCGCCGCCTGACGACCGACACCCTGGCCACCGCCCTGATGCGGGCCACCCGCGACCCGGCGTTCGCGCGGCGCGCCGCCGTCCTCGGGGCGGGCATCCGCGAGGAGGACGGGGTGGCTCCGGTGCTGACGGCGGTCCGTCGCTGCGGCACGGTGGGCTGAACGAGGAGAGCGAGGCGTTCGAGAACCTCGGATGCGCTCCGGATGGAGGAAGACCGACCGCTCAGGACGACGAATCGCCGCACGGGTCCTTCTCGCCCTCCCATAAACCGACGACCATGCCGCGTCATGGACATCTTGCTCGTCGCCAGCGCGTTCAACAGCCTGTCCCAGCGTGTGTACGCGGAACTGTCCGACGAAGGGCACCGGGTCGAGGTCGTTCTCGCCTCGCACGGCGCCGAAGCGATCAGGACCGCCGTGCACGAGGCGCGCCCGGAGCTGATCATCGCTCCGATGCTGAAGACAGCGCTGCCGGAGGACGTCTGGCGGGCCCACACCTGCCTCATCGTGCACCCGGGGCCACCCGGCGACCGCGGCCCGTCCTCCCTGGACTGGGCCGTGGCCGAGGACACGCCCCAGTGGGGGGTGACGGTGCTCCAGGCGGAGGCGGGCATGGACGCGGGCGACGTGTGGGCCTTCGAGTCCTTCGCGACGGCGCCGGCCGGCAAGAGCGACCTGTACCGCAACGAGGCCTCCGACGCCGCCTCGGCCGCCGTCCTGCTGGCGGTACGGCGGTACGGCGAGGGGTCGTTCAAGCCGCAGCCGCAGAGCGATCCCTCCGTCCGCGTCGTGTGGCGCGACTACTTCCGCCAGGAGCGGCGCCGGATCGACTGGGAGAACGACGACACCGCGACGGTGCTGCGCAAGCTCCGCGGGGCCGACTCGCAGCCCGGCGTCCTCGACGAACTCCTCGGCCACGAGGTCTTCCTGCACGGCGGCCACCCCGAGGACCAGTTGCGCGGACACCCCGGGGAACTGCTCGCGACGCGTGCCGGGACGGTCTGCCGGGCCACCCGGGACGGCGCGGTGTGGATTCCGGAACTGCGGCCCCGTAAGAACTCCGGCGACCCCGCGCCGTTCCGCCGTCCCGCGGCCTCCGTACTCGCCACTTTCGGTGTTCCCTCGCTGCCGGAGGTCACGGCCCCGCTCGAGCTGCCCCCGGGCCGGAGCACCTGGACGGACATCCGGTACCGGCAGCACGGCGACGTCGGCTTCCTGTCGTTCTCCTTCCCCGGCGGGGCGATGAGCACCGACCACTGCCGCAGGCTGCTCACCGCCTACCGGCACGCACTGACCCGCCCCACCCGGGTCCTGGTGCTCGGCGGGTCCCGTGACTTCTTCTCCAACGGCATCCACCTGAACGTCATCGAGGCGGCCGCCGACCCGGCGGGCGAGTCCTGGTCCAACCTCAACGCCATGGACGACCTGGTCGAGGCGGTGCTGCGCACCACCGACCGCCTGGTGGTGGCGGCGCTCGGCGGCAACGCGGCGGCCGGTGGCGTCATGCTCGCCCTGGCCGCCGACCAGGTGTGGTGCCGCACGGGCACGGTCCTCAATCCGCATTACCGGCGGATGGGCCTGTACGGGTCGGAGTTCTGGACGTACACGCTGCCGCGCCGCGTCGGAGCCGAGACCGCGCGGCGGCTGACGGAGCAGGCACTGCCGGTGAGCGCCACGAGCGCCGCACGACTGGGGATGGTGGACCGTCTGGTGCCGGTTCCGGTCCAGGGGTTCGCCTCCGAGGTCGAGAACCTGGCGACCGCGCTCGCCGGCGACCCGGACCTCGCGCGGCTAATCGCCGCGAAGACCGCGACCCGCCGGGCGGACGAGGAACGACGACCGCTCGCCGACCACCGGCGGGCCGAACTCGCCCGGATGCGCGCCATCTTCTTCGACGCACGGGCCCCGTACCACGCCCTGCGCTCGGCCTTCGTGCGCAAGGTGCCGGGCGGCTCGGCCCGGCCGCTGGCCCCGGTCGGCGAGCCGGTCGGCGGGGGTGACCGGTGACCCGGCCCGGGACCCGTCTGCTGGTGGCGGGCGTCGGCAACATCTTCCTCGCCGACGACGCCTTCGGCCCCGAGGTGATCCGCGCCCTGGAGCGTCGGCCGCTGCCCGCCGAGGTGCGGGTGCGGGACTTCGGCATCCGCGGCCTGGATCTCGCGTACGAGCTGCTGGAGGGCTACGACACCGCCGTCCTCGTCGACGCGGCCGCCAGGGGCCACAGGCCGGGCACCCTGTCGCTGATCGAGCCGGACCTCCCGGACGGCGGCGAGGGTGTAGCCCCGCCCGAGGCGCACGGCATGGATCCGGCGAAGGTGCTGGCACTGGCCGCCCACCTCGGCGACGAGCCACTGCCCCGCGTCCTCGTCCTCGCCTGCGAGCCCGAGCTGCGCCCGAGCGGCGACGAGGACATCACCCCGGGCATCAGCGCGACGGTCCGCGACGCGGTCGAGCGAGCCGTCGAGGCCCTGCACACGTTGGTCCCGGTACTGCTCGCCGACCCCGCAGCCACACCTGCGTTGAGCCGCCCGGACGAATCCACGGGCCCGTCCGCGGCCGTGCTCCCGCTGTCGGTGACCGGCGGCGTCGAGGATCGGTGACGCACCGGCATCCCGGTCCCTCCCCCACACCGACCGCGAGGAGCACCGCCCATGTGCGAGTCCATGGAGGACGTCACCCGAGCCGTTCTGGCGAAGAACGACGGCCTGGCCGCGAGCCTGCGCGAGGAACTGGCCCGGCGGGGGGTCGGCGTCGTCAACCTCCTGTCCAGCCCGGGCAGCGGAAAGACGGAACTGCTCGGACGGGTCCTGGCCCTGGCACTGGAGCGGGGCGTCCCGGTGGCCGCTCTCACCGCCGACCTGGCGACCGAGAACGACGCCCGGCGGCTGGCCCGTTCCGGGGCACCGGTGAAACAGCTGCTCACCGACGGGCTGTGCCATCTGGAGGCCCGGCAGCTCAGCACCCATGTGCGCGACTGGCTGCCCGAGGACACCGCCGTGCTGTTCGTCGAGAACGTCGGCAATCTCGTCTGCCCGGCCTCCTACGACCTCGGCGAGAGCCTGCGCATCGTGCTCATGGCGGTGACGGAGGGCGAGGACAAGCCGCTGAAGTACCCCACGGCCTTCGGCACCGCCCACCTGGTCGTGCTGACCAAGACCGACCTGGCCGAAGCCGCCGGTTTCGACGAGGCCGCCTTCCTCGCCCACGTGCAGCGGGTGAACCCCGGGGTGGAGGTGGTACGGTCCTGCGCCCGTGACGGGGACGGCGTCGGCACCGTACTGGAGAGGGTGCTCGCCGCCCGGGACGGCGCCCCCGTGCACCGTCCGCCTCTCGCGCCGCATCCCCACGGCCACGAGCACGGGCAGAAGGACCCCGGCCTCACGGTCCGCGTCTCGTGACCGCGCCCGCCGCGCAGGCGGTGCGCCGCCGCGTCACCGTGCGCGGCACCGTGCAGGGTGTGGGCTTCCGCCCGTTCGTGCACCGCCTGGCGACCGACCTCGCCTTGTCCGGATACGTGAGCAACACGGCGAGCGGTGTGCTCATCGAGGTGGAAGGTCTGCCGGAAGGGATCGCCCGTTTCTGCGACCGGCTGGCCACCGAGCCCCCGCCCCTGGCCACCGTCTCCGGCGTCGGCGTCGAGGACCTGCCCGCCACCGGCGCCGACGACTCCTTCACCATCCGGGCCACCGAACACTCCACGGGCCGTACCCAGCTCCCGCCCGACACCGCCACCTGCGCCGACTGCCTGCGGGAGCTGGCCGACCCGGCCGACCGACGCCACCGGCACCCGTTCGTCACCTGCACCCACTGCGGCCCCCGCTTCACCATCGCCACCGGGATGCCCTACGACAGGGCACTCACCACGATGACCGGCTTCCCGATGTGCCCCGCCTGCGCCCGGGAGTACGGCGACCCCGGCGACCGCCGCTTCCACGCCCAGCCCGTCGCCTGCCCGGACTGCGGCCCCCGACTGCGCCTCGTTCCCGCGTCGGGCAGCGGTCTGCGCCCCGCACGGGACGGCGAGGCCCTGGCGGCGGCCCGGGACCTGCTCGCGGCCGGGCGGATCCTCGCCGTCAAGGGCCTCGGCGGCTACCACCTGGCCTGCGACGCCACCGATGCCCGGGCCGTCGACACGCTGCGCGCCCGGAAGGAACGCGGCGGCAAGCCGTTCGCGGTGATGTGCGCGGACCTCGGCACCGTGGAGCGGATCGCCGAGGTCTCCTGCGCCGAGCGGACCGCCCTCACCGGTCCACGGCGCCCCATCGTCCTGCTGCGCCGCCGCGAGCAGGCCGCGCACCCGGGGCTCGCTCCCGGCGTCTGCCCGGGCAGCCCGCACCTCGGTGTGATGCTGCCCTACACCCCCGTCCACACGCTGCTGTTCGGGCTGCCCGGTGATCCGCCCGGCCCTCGCGTGCTGGTCATGACGAGCGGCAACCGGTCGGGCGAGCCCATCGTCACGGACGACGAGGAGGCGCTGGCCCGCCTCGACGGGCTCGCCGACGCCTGGCTCGCGCACGACCGGGTCATCGCCTCTCCGTGCGACGACTCGCTGCTGCGGGTGCGCGCCGACGGCACCGAACAGGTCCTGCGCCGGTCCCGCGGGTACGTGCCCCGCCCGCTGCGTCTGCCGGTCGCCGTGCGGCCCGCGCTCGCGGTGGGCGGCGACCTCAAGAACGCGCTGTGCCTCGGCGAGGGCGACCAGGCCTGGCTCGGCCCGCACATCGGGGACATGGGCGACCTGACCACACTGGAGGCCGCCCAGCACGCGGAGACGCACATGCGGCAGCTGAGCGGCGTCACCCCCGAGCTCGTCGCGGCCGACCGGCACCCCGGCTACCACTCTTCCCGCTGGGCCCGCCGCCGTGCCGCCCAACTGCCCCTGCCCGCATCCGTGTTCGTCCAGCACCACCACGCGCACATCGCCTCCGCGATGGCCGAGCACGGCCTCGACGGCACCGCACCCGTGATCGGCGTGGCTTTCGACGGCACGGGCTACGGCGACGACGGCACCGTCTGGGGCGGCGAGTTCCTGCTCGCCGACTACACGGGCCACCGGCGCTTCGCCCACCTCACCCCGGCGCCGCTGCCCGGCGGTGACGCGGGGGTCGCCAACCCGTGCCGGCTGGCCCTGGCCCGGCTGTGGGCCGCGGGACTGGCATGGGACGACGACCTGCCCTGCGTCACCGCCTGCTCACCGGCCGAACTGAGCATGCTGGGACGGCAGTTGACGCGCGGAGTCGCCTGCGTGGCGACCTCCAGCATGGGCCGGCTCTTCGACGCGGTCTCGTCCCTGGTCGGCGTGTGTCACCGGACGGGATACGAGGCCCAGGCAGCCCTGGAGCTGGAGGCCGCGGCCGCCGCGGCCGGGGACGCCGACACCACGGCGTACACCTTCGGTCTTGCCTGCGGCGCGTGCGACCCGGCACCCGTACTCGGTGCACTCGTCGCCGACCTGCGGCGCGGCACACCGGTCCCCGTGCTCGCCGCGCGTTTCCACCGCGGTGTCGCACGGGCCGCGGCGGAGATCTGCCGGCGGGCGCGCCGCGAGACCGGCGTGGCGACCGTCGCCCTCAGCGGCGGGGTCTTCGCCAACGCGCTGCTGGAGGAGGAGTGCTCGCGGCTGCTCACCCAGGACGGCTTCACGGTGCTGCGGCACGGCGAAGTCCCCCCGAACGACGGCGGTTTGGCCCTCGGGCAACTCGTGGTCGCTGCGCACGAACGACAGGAGGAGTGACCCATGTGTTTGGCAGTGCCCGGCAAGGTCGTCTCGATCGACGACAGTGCCGACCCGCTCACCGGGCTGATCGACTTCGGCGGTGTGCAGAAACAGGCGTGTCTGGAGTACGTGTCGGACGTGCGGGTGGGTGAGTACGTCATCGTCCACGTCGGGTTCGCGCTCCAGCGCCTGGACGAGGAATCGGCCCTGGCCTCCCTGCGGCTCTTCGAGGAACTGGGGCTGCTGGAGGAGGAGTTCGGTGACGCCTGGGAGCAGGCGGCGAAGGAGGCGGGAACCGCGTGAAGTACATCGACGAGTTCAACGACCCAGCTCTGGCGCGGCGGCTGCTGGAGGAGATCCGCGCCACCGTCACCCGGCCCTGGGCCCTGATGGAGGTGTGCGGCGGCCAGACCCACTCCATCATCCGCCACGGCATCGACCAACTCCTTCCCGAACAAGTGGAGTTGATCCACGGCCCCGGCTGTCCGGTGTGCGTCACCCCGCTGGAGGTCATCGACAAGGCACTGGAGATCGCCTCACGGCCCGAGGTCATCTTCTGCTCCTTCGGCGACATGCTCCGGGTGCCGGGCACCGGCCGGGACCTGTTCCGCGTCAAGGGCGAGGGCGGCGACGTCCGGGTGGTCTACTCACCACTGGACGCACTGGAGCTGGCCCGCCGCAACCCCGACCGGGAAGTGGTGTTCTTCGCCATCGGCTTCGAGACCACGGCCCCCGCCAACGCGATGGCCGTGCACCAGGCGCGCCGCCTGGGCCTGACCAACTTCAGCCTCCTGGTGTCGCACGTCCGGGTGCCCCCGGCCGTCGAGGCCATCATGACGGCGCCCTCCTGCCGGGTGCAGGGCTTCCTGGCCGCCGGCCACGTGTGCAGCGTGATGGGCCTGGCCGAGTACCCGGAACTGGCCGAGCGGTTCGGCGTTCCGCTCGTGGTGACCGGCTTCGAACCCCTGGACATCCTCGAGGGCATCCGCCGCGCGGTGCGCCAACTCGAGCGCGGGGAGCACCGGGTGGAGAACGCCTACCCGCGTGCGGTGCGCGAGGACGGTAACCCGGCCGCCGTACGCATGATCGAGGAGGTGTTCGAGGTCACCGACCGGAACTGGCGCGGCATCGGCCCCATCCCCGGCAGCGGCTGGCGGCTGTCCGACGCCTTCCGCGCGTACGACGCCGAGCACCGCTTCGACGTCACCGACATCCGCACCGAGGAGCCCGCCGAGTGCCGCGCGGGCGAGGTGCTGCAGGGGCTGATCAAGCCGACCGAGTGCGCCGCGTTCGGCACCACCTGCACCCCGCGCACCCCGCTCGGCGCCACCATGGTCTCCAGCGAGGGCGCCTGTGCCGCGTACTACCTGTACCGCCGGATGAACGCCGCGACGCCGCAGGCGGCCGGGGCAGCGGACAAGGAGATGAACCCCGTTGGCTGAACTCGCCGAAACCGTCGACCCCGCGAACTGGACCTGCCCAGCCCCCCTGCGCGACCAGCCGGTGGTGGTCATGGGGCACGGCGGTGGCGGAGCGCTGTCGGCGGAGCTGATGGAGCAGGTCTTCACCCCCGCGTACGGCAACGCCACCCTCGCCGCGCTCGCCGACTCCGCCGTCCTCGAACTGGGCGGCGCCCGGCTGGCGTTCTCCACCGACTCCTATGTGGTCAGACCGTTGTTCTTCCCCGGCGGCAGTCTCGGCGACCTCGCGGTCAACGGCACCGTCAACGACCTCGCGATGAGCGGAGCCCGGCCGGCCTGCCTGTCGGCCGCCTTCGTGCTGGAGGAGGGCGTGGAGCTGAGTGTGGTAGAGCGGATCGCGCGGGCCATGGGGGCCGCGGCCGATTCCGCCGGGGTCACCATCGCCACGGGCGACACCAAGGTGGTCGAGTCCGGGCACGGTGACGGCGTGTACGTCACCACCGCCGGAGTGGGGCTCGTCCCGGACGGGGTGGACATCCGGCCCCAGCGGGCGCGGCCCGGTGACGCCGTCATCGTCAGCGGGCCGATCGGACTGCACGGGGTGGCGATCATGAGCGTCCGCGAAGGGCTGGAGTTCGGGGTCGAGCTGGCCAGCGACACGGCGCCGCTGGCGGACCTGGTCGCCTCCATGCTCGCGGTCACCTCGGACATCCATGTCCTGCGCGACCCCACCCGCGGCGGTCTGGGCGCGTCCCTCAACGAGATCGCCCGCGCCTCCGGAACCGGTGTCCGGCTGCGGGAGCGCGCGATTCCGGTACCGGACGCCGTCGCGAACGCCTGCGGCTTCCTCGGGCTCGACCCGCTCTACGTCGCCAACGAGGGCCGCCTGGTCGCCTTCGTACCCCCGGCGCAGGCGGAGGAGGTCCTCGCGGCGATGCGCGCCCACCCGCAGGGTGCCGGGGCCACGCTGATCGGTGAGTGCGTGGCCGACCATCCCGGCATGGTCGTGGTCGCGACCGGACTCGGCGGCACCCGGGTGGTGGACCTGCCGCTGGGGGAGCAGTTGCCGCGTATCTGCTGACTCCGGACGCCAGTGGGCCCCGCCGATCCATCAAGGTCGGCGGGGCCCACTGGCGTCAGTGACGGGCCTCGATCCCGGTGATCTCCAGTTCCCGGCCGCTGCGCAGCTCGGTGGAGGGCCGGTCGCAGCGCGGGCACCAGAAGAACGGGGGCATGCCCACCGGGAACTCCTCGGCGCACGGGTCGCAGTAGGCCCGCGCGGGGACCTGCTCGACCACGAGCCGGGCAGCGGCGAGGGCCGTGCCGTCCCGGGCCACTTCGAAGGCGAAGTCCAGGGCGTCGGGGACGACTCCCGACAGCTCCCCGACCCGGACGGTCACCGCCGAGACGGCGACCGTCCCGTCCGCCCGGGCCAGTTCGTCGGCCCGCTCGATGATCGCGGTCGCGATCGACAACTCGTGCACGGGCGGCTCACGGATACCGGTGGCCCGCGCGCAGGCCGCCGGCCATCCGGTAGATCCGCATCTCGCGCCTGAGGCTCGGCAGCTCCCGCACGAACAACGCCAGGGCGACCGCCCCGGCCAGGACGGCCTCGGCCATCAGCAACCGCCGTCCCGACGTCGCGTCCTGCGCGCTCCCTCTTCGTTGGACCTTCATTCCGGCTCCCTGCTGTCCGTTCCTCATCCCGGCGGGATGTTCGGCATGACGTCCAGCAGGGCGTCGTGCCGCTTCCAATGGATCCCGGTGGAGCGGCGCGCGTCGGCGGTGCCGTCCCCGTGATGCCCGGTCTGATGCTCGTACGGCCCGGTGTTGCCCTGGTGCATGCCGGACACGTGCCTGGTCGAGTCGGGCTTGGCCTGGGGTCGGCCGACCCTGATGCTGCCCATGGGGTGCTCTCCTTCCTCGCCTCCGCGCCGCGGAGGGCGGGCTCATGGCCGCTCGGTGAGGCCCTCGAAGAACCGCTCGACGGCGGGCCAGATACGGCCGCCACCGGACAGTCCCCGCCATTCCCGGCGTACGACGGCGATCATCCGGTAGCAGTCGTCGACGGGGACGATCCAGTGGTGGTCGTTGCCGTGGACGGTGTTCACGAGCAGTGCCTCCACCTCGGGTTCCACGGAGGCCAGCTGCGGACACGCCGCGGCCAGCCGCTGCCAGGCCTCCGCGTCGACCTCCCACCGCATGGCCCCGGCCGGGCTCGGGCCCTCGGCGGTGACCGTGCCGTCGGCCCTCGGTACGAAGAAGACCAGGCCGACCGGCACGCCCAGGACCTCAGTGTCCACCCGGGGCAGGCGGATCCGCCTGCGGGGGACGAGCCGGTAGCGCCCCTCGCCGGCACTCCCGTCGGCGAACAGCACCGAGCAGGGGCCGCAGGCGCAGCAGATCTGTTCTTCCGCGGTGTCGTAGAGGTGGGGGTGCTCGTCGGGCACCGGCGCGGCGCACAGGTCGCACCGCTCCGCCTCCGCAGCCTCGGTCCGGTCGGCGGCGGAGCGGATGAGACGGGCGAGCGCGCCGTCCGTGGTCACGGTGTGCCCCGGCGGGTGAGCGTGGTCAGCGGTACGAAGGCCGCCGGCGCGGGTGCCGGCACCGGCTCCACGGCCGTCAGCTCCGGAGCGACGGCGAGCACCGCCTCCCGCACCGCGGCGGTCACATCGCCCGTTCCGCCACCGCAGCCGGAGCCGCAGCCCCCGCCCGTCGTCGTCAGCCGCACGCGGCCCACCTCTCCGTCCACGCCGGCCCACTCCACATCGCCGCCGCGCTCCCGGACGGCGGGGCGCAGCCGTTCGACCGCGCGGGCCGCCCGGCGCTCGACGGGCTCCGGGTGGATCCCGTGCAGTACCAGGAGGTGCCCCAGCAGCTCGTCGTCGGCCAGGCGTTCGGACAGCTGCGCGTCCGCGTGGTCCATGACCCGGGCCAGTGCCTCGCCGTAGACCTCGGTGAGCAGCCGGACCGCCTCGGTCGCGGAGCGGGTGGTCGGGCCCGGGGCGGACTCGAGCCCTTCCAGCACCTGGTCGAGGCGGGCGAGCCGGGACTCCACCGCCGGGTCCGCGAGGCGTTCGACGGCCCCGGGCTCAGCCATGGTTCGCGCCGTAGGTCGGCGAGTGCAGGGTGGTCAGCGTCTTGCCCTTGCCGACGTACATGTGCACCCCGCACGGCAGACAGGGGTCGAAGCTGCGCACGGTCCGCATGATGTCGACGCCCTTGAAGTCGTCCGGTCCGTTCTCCTCGAAGATCGGCTGCCCCTGGACGGCGTCCTCGTACGGGCCGGGGGTGCCGAACTTGTCGCGGGGGCTGGCGTTCCACGGGGTGGGCGGGTACGGGTGGTAGTTGGCGATCTTCTTGTCCTTGATCACCAGGTGGTGGGAGAGGACACCGCGCACCGCCTCGTGGAAGCCGCAGCCGATCGCCTCGTCGGGCACCTCGAAGTTCTCGAACACCTTGGTGTCGCCGGCCCGCACCAGTCCCATCGCCTCTTCCAGGAACTGCAGGGCCATGGCGGCCGCGTAGGCGACGAAGTACGGACGGGCGCGGTCCCGTTCGATGGTGTTGCTCCACTTCGGGATGCGCCACTCCAGGGTCGTCTCCGGCAGCGACTCGCCCTTGGGCAGCGAGATGCGCACGCTGTTGCCGGTGGCCTTGACGTACGGGGTGTCGACCAGGCCGCTCAGCGCGGTCGACCAGAGGCGGGCGAGCGGGCCGCCGCCGGTGTCGAGGGCGAGGTGGTCGCCGGTGCGCCGGTCGAACCAGCGCGGGCTCATCACCCAGCTGTACTTGCCGTCGAAGTCGCGCTTCTGCGGCACCGGAACGGTGGTCTGGTTCCAGGGGTGGCGCATGTCGACGGGGTTGCCGAGCGGGTCGTGGGTGACGAAGGGCTGCTCGCCCACCCAGTCCTCGTAGTAGGAGCTGCCCAGCATGATGCGCAGTCCCAGGTTGATGTCGACGAGGTTGTTGGTGACCAGTTCGCCGTCGACGACGATGCCCGGGGTGACGTACATCGCCTTGCCCCAGTCGTTCATGTTCTCGTAGCGGTAGTCGACGACGTCGGGGTCCTGGAAGGCACCCCAGCAGCCCAGCAGGACGCGGCGGCGGCCGACCTCCTCGTAGCCGGGCAGCGCCTCGTAGAAGAAGTCGAAGACGTCGTCGTTCATGGCGACGGCCTTCTTGACGAAGTCGATGACCCGCATGAGCCGGCTGAGGTAGTCGGTGAAGACGGTCGGCTGCGGCATCGTGCCCACGCCACCGGGGTAGAGCGTGGACGGGTGGACGTGCCGTCCCTCCATCAGGCAGAACATCTCGCGGGTGACCCGGCTGACCTTCAGGGCCTCCTTGTAGACCTCGCCCTCGAAGGGGTTGAAGGCCTTCATGATGTCGGCGATGGTCCGGTAGCCGTGGATGTCCCCGCGGGGGGCGTCGGTGCGCTCGGCGCGGGCCAGTACACCGGGGTTGGTGGCCTTGACCATGGCCTCGCAGAAGTCCACGAACACCAGGTTGTCCTGGAAGATCGTGTGGTCGAACATGTACTCGGCCGCTTCGCCGAGGTTGACGATGTGCTCGGCGAGCCGCGGCGGTTTGACCCCGTAGGCCATCTGCTGGGCGTAGTCGGAGCAGGTGGTGTGGTTGTCGCCGCAGATGCCGCAGATGCGGGAGGTGATGAAGCCGGCGTCGCGCGGGTCCTTGCCCTTCATGAACACCGAGTAGCCGCGGAACAGCGACGACGTGCTGTGGCACTCCACGACTTCCCGGTTGGCGAAGTCGATCTTCGTGTAGATGCCCAGATTGCCGATGATGCGGGTGATCGGGTCCCAGGACATGTCCACGAGCTGCGCCGGCTTGCGTCCCGTGGGCCGGGACTCGGTTGTGGTCATCGCTGTTACAGCCCCTTGCTGTCGGTGTTCGGTCGGTCCGTGGTGGGGTGGGTCTCGCGCGCTGTCAGGGCCGCCAGTGGGGGTCGTAACCGCTGGTCAGCTTCTGCTTGTTGTGGCGCCACCTGGGTTCGTGGTTCACCAGTTCGTTGGTGAAGCCGCGCAGGCGGCGGATGACGGCGCCGTACGGCTTGACGATCGTCGAGGAGAGCGTTCCGCCGGGCGGCTCGTCCATGAACGGCATGAACGCGTCGGGGAAGCCGGGCATGGTGCAGCCGATGCAGATGCCGCCGACGTTCGGGCAGCCGCCGAGGCCGGCCATCCAGCCGCGCTTGGGCACGTTGCAGTTGACGACCGGACCCCAACAGCCCGTCTTGACCAGACACTTGGGCGAGTTGTAGTCCTTGGCGAAGGTGCCCTGCTCGTAGTACGAGCCGCGGTCGCAGCCCTCGTGGACCGTCTTTCCGAACAGCCACTGCGGGCGCAGCATGTGGTCAAGCGGGGGCGGCGGAGCGGATCCGGCGGCGTGGTAGAGGACCCAGATCAGGGTCTCCATGAAGTTCTCGGGCTGGATCGGGCAGCCGGGGACGTTGACCACGGGCAGGGCGCCCTGGGACCTGAAGTCCCAGCCCAGGTAGTCGGCGAGGCCCATGCAGCCGGTCGGGTTGCCGGCCATGGCGTGGATGCCGCCGAAGGTGGCGCAGGTGCCGGCGGCCACCACCGCCCAGGCCTTCGGGGCGAGTTGGTCGATCCACCAGTTCAGGGTCTGCGGCTCGCCGGTCTCGGGGTCGTTGCCGAAGGACGTCCAGTAGCCGTCGCCCTCGATGATGTTCTGGTTGGGGATCGAGCCCTCGATGACCAGGATGAACGGGGCCAGCTCACCGCGTGCGGCCGCCCGGTAGGGGGCGAGGAAGTCCTCGCCGCCCAGGCTGGGCGAGAGCACCTTGTTGACCAGGTTCACCTTCGGCAGGCCCGGGATCAGGCCGAGCACCAGGTCCTCGATGGAGGGCTGGTCGGCGGCCGTCAGGGAGACGGTGTCGCCGTCGCAGCTCATGCCCTCGGAGATCCAGAGGATGGTCATCTCGTCGAAGCCTTGTCGGTCCTCGGCGCGGTCGGGTTCGCCGCTGACCTCGGTGGTACTGCTGTGGGTTGTCATGTCAACGGCCTCCGCTGCGGGGGGTGTCGGAGTCGGTCGGGCTGAGGGGTTCGAGTTCGTCGGGACGGAAGTAGTGGAAGCGGCCGTACCAGGTGTGCAGTTCGGCCGCGGGGTCGTCGTCGAGGGTGACGGCGAGGTGCACGCTGCCGTCGACGTCGTGGAAGACGCCGGCCACCTCGGCGGTGCGCCCGGCGAGGAACATGTCCTGGGCGTCGGCGCCCTGTCGCCGCGGGCGCAGCCGGACGTGGCTGCCGCGGCCCAGCGGTACGCCGTCGACGGACACCGTGTCGGTGGACGGGGAGAGACCGTCGTCGGCGCCCTCCTGCCACCAGGCGGCGCGTCCGGCGGGCGGGGCCGGCGGGGTGACCGGCGACAGGGAGCGGATGGCGCCGTGCAGGCGTTCGAAGACCTCGCGGGGCATGGTGTCGACGCGGTCGAGGATCGCGGCGGCCCGCGGGTCGGTGGCGCGTGCCTCGCGCTTCTCCTCGTCGGTCAGCAACATGGTGCGCAGGGTGAGGATCTCGTCGATCTCCCCCGCGTCGTGCAGGTCACCCGGGCTCTCGGGGGCCACCTGCGGGTGGTCGGGAAGGATGATGGGCGAGGCCAGCAGGACGTGCCCGACGGCGCCCGTGCCGGCGGGGGGATCGCCTTCCGCTTCACCGCCGAGGACGGGAAAGGTGAACTCGTTCCGGCACGCGTCCGCATGACCGCGCAGAATCTCGGGCGGATCGATCAGCGAGGCGAACTCGACGCCGTCGCCGCCGATGAGGGTGTGGGTGGCGATGAGGGCACGGCACAGTGCCTCGTCGCGCGAGGTCCGCGGATCAGGGGCGGGGCCGGTGTTCGTGGTGCGCACCCGGAGCCGGCACAGGTCGTGAGAGAGCCGCTCGGCACTCACCGTGGTACTCGCCCGCACCTCCTCCCGACGGCGCACCACCCGCCCGGCGTCCTGCGGCAGGGCCTCGATGTCGACACCGGCCGCGGCTCCCGTCGCGACGGTGTGTTCGACGTCGAGGAGGTCGTCCACCGGGATGACGATGTCCGCTTCGCACGGCACGGCTTCGTCGAACGACAGGTGCACCGTGCCGTCCTCGGCCGGCAGCGACAGCGACTCGACCGCGCGGTGACCGCCGCCGGCGTCGGCCGCCTCGACCCTCTTGCGCTGCAGCTGCAGGTAGCGGAGCCGCACCCGCAGCAGCGCGTCGGGCCGGCGGATCCTCAGCAGGCACTCGGTCTGCTGGTACCAGGAGTCGGCCGAGCCGGACACCCCGGGGACGACGGGGCCGTCCCGCTCCACCCAGTCCCGCGGGAACAGCACCCCGAACTGCCAGCGGACGCGGTTCTTGGCCGAGGACCGTCGGTACGGGTAGAGGAGATAGCCCTCGTAGAGAACGGCGTCGGCCACGGCGCCCAACTGCTCGAAGGCGCCCAGGGACAGGTCGGGAGGCGGATCCGTGGCGCCCGTGGTGACTGCGGACACCGTGCCGCCCGCGACTGATCCGTCCGGCATCGCGCCTCCTCGTCTCCGCATGCACGCCCATGCCTTCCACCAAGGTCACACCGCCCACGCCCCCGCGCCTCCCACGCGGGCCTCCGTTGAGCCGTTGGAGGGATCACGTGGCGTGGTGGGCGGTGGGGGCCGGGAGAACGGCGGGAAATGCCTCAGGCCGATCGCCTACGGAAAGCGCGGCGGGCCATGGCTCAGGCGGGGGTCTTCTGGCGAGGAACCGTCCGGGGCGGCGACGGCCGGGGCGACAGGCCTCGGCGCCGCGGCTCGGGCGGCAGGGCTCCGGGGGCGCGGCCGGCCTGGGGCGGCGGGCAGGACTGCGGCCTGGGCGTCATGGCCGGGGCGGCGAGCCGGCCAGCGGGCCTGGCCTCCGCGGAGGGGCGGCGGGCGTCGGGCAGTGGTCCGGCGGGTGGGGTGGCGTGGGCCTCGTCGGGGTTGCGGAGGAGGGCGAAGCGTCAAGTGGTCGGTGGGGTCCAGCCCGGGGGGCGCAGGATGCCCAGGAGTTGGCGGACCAATTCGTCCACGACCTCGTCGAGGGTCGCGTTCACCCAGCCCGCGCTCCAGTCGTGCAGCAGCCCGTTGACGCTGCCGATGAAGGCCGTGGCCGCGATGCGGTAGTCGCGCGGGGCCGCCTCTCCGCGCGCGGCCGCCGTCTCCGCCTCCGCGCAGATGAGGTCCACCCAGCGGGAGCGGCGGGCCAGGCGCTGCTCCTCCATGCGCGGGCTGACGCCGATGATCTCGACGAAGGTGATACGGATCCGGCGCGGATCGCCGGTGACGTTCGCCGCGTAGGCACGGAAGACGGCCGTGGCACGCTCGGCGACGGGACGGCCCTCCGCCTCGGCGAACGCGGCGAGGACGGCCGCCTCCGCCCAGTCGTTGACCTGGAGGTGCAGCGCCGCGAGGACGTCCTCGAGCGTGTGGAACTCCTCGTAGAACTGACGGGTCGACAGCCCCGCGGCCTCGCTGAGCGCCGCGACGGTGGTGGCCCGGTAGCCGGGGTCGGCACCGAAGAGTTCGAGCGCGGCGTCCAGGAACCTCCTGCGCCGCTCGGCCTGCCGTTGCTCGGCGGTCTTGCCGCCGTACCGCCCGGTCGGCGCCCTGAGCCTGCCCGCCACTGAGCCTCCCTCGTCCTGTGATCCCTTGATTTTGTCGTGTACGCAGTCTTGTGGAGAAGGGCACCCGCTCCTTACTTTCCAGTAAGTACGAGTCTGAACGCGCTTGTTTTCAGATTCGGCCCATCGATTCCATTGGCATGCCCTCATCACGCCCGCCCCGTCAACAGAGGAGAGAGCACTCATGCCTGCCTTCAGATCCAGGCACCTTTGCTCCGTAGCCGCCGCCCTCGTCCTGACCTTCGCCGCACCCGCCACCGCCGCCACCGCGGACTCGTCCGCCGGGCTGCGCGAGGTGCTGTTCGTGGGCAACAACTGGGACGGCACCGCGACCGTCCTGAAGTCGTCCGGCGACTTCGCCAAGGTCGGGGCGATCAACGTCGTCCCCGACAAGGCGCAGCGCATCGCGGAGATCAACGCCGACCCGATCAAGTGGATCTACTACACGGCCATCCGCAACGAGGTCGGGCAGGGCCACGACCAGTACGTGGACGACATGTACTCGACCCCGGACGGCAAGTCCGTGGTCGTCTCCCGGCCCAGCTTCGCCGACGTCGTCTCCATCGACCTCGCCACCGACAAGATCAACTGGCGTTTCCCGGTGGCCGGCTACCGTGCCGACCACATGGCCGTCTCCCCCGACGGCACCAGGGTGGCGGTGTCCGCCTCCACAGCGAACAAGGTCCAGGTTCTGGACATCAACACCGGCAAGGAACTGGGCGAGTTCGCCACCGGTGACAAGCCGCACGAGAACGTCTTCACCAACGGCGGCAAATACATCTGGAACATGTCGATCGGCGAGGTCACCACCTCCCTCGACGACCCGTCGGCGGACTGGACGAAGGGCGACCGCCACATCACCATCGTGGACGCCACCACGTACAAGACGGTCAAGACGATCGACATGCGCAGCCGGCTGGACGCGATCGGCCTGAAGGACTTCTCCTCCGCGATCCGCCCCGCCGCCTTCACCCCCGACTGGTCGAAGATGTACTTCCAGGTGTCGTTCTTCAACGGCTTCCTGGAGTACGACATCGCCGCCGACAAGATCACCCGGGTGAAGACACTGCCGGCGAACCCGGCGACCAACCCGGACCGCACGACCTGGCTGCTGGACTCGCGCCACCACGGCATCTCGATGAGCCCCGACGGCACCAAGCTGTGCGTCGCCGGGACCATGGACAACTACGCCACCGTCGTCGACCGGGCCACCCTGCAGGAGGGGCCGCTCGTCACGGCGTCCACCCCGTACTGGGCGACCGTCAGCGGTGACGGAAAGGACTGCATCATCTCCGAGAGCGGCGCCGACCAGGTCACGGCGATCGACTTCGCCACCGGCCAGAAGGTGACGTCCGTGCCGGTGGGCGACCACCCGCAGCGGGTGCGGCTCGGCCATGTGCAGGCGGACTGGACCGGCCCGACGAGCTGATCCGTCACCGACCACCGACGGCGCCGGACGGGGAGTCCGGCGCCGTCGTCGTGCCCGCAGGCGTCAGAAGTGGGCCGCCGTCCAGGCCGCCAGTTCCGACTTCGCCGCGGCCAGCAGGCTCGCCGAGGGCGAGGTCGCCCCGTTGGTCACCAGGGCGTAGTGCAGGATGCCGGAGTCGGTGTCGGTGAGCAGCAGCCGACGGCTGCCCGTGCCGCCCGGTTCGGGGGCCGCGGCGACCGGTGCCGACGCCGTGTAGGCGGGGGGGCCGTACGTCGCGGCGAGGTCGGAGACCACGGTGGTCGTCGCGGTCGGGAAGGAGGCGGGGAGGTGGAGTTCGGTGGGCGCAGAGCCGGAGCCCGACCGCCACACGAGCAGTCCGTACTGGCCGGAGCCGACCAGTTGGGACACGTTCGGGAGCGAGCTGGGGACCGGGTTCCAGGTCAGGGTCGTCGAGCCGTCGCGTGAGCGGTCCTCGTAGGTGAAGGCGAGCGTGGTGCCGGCCGTGGCGCTCGGGTAGACCCGGTCGAGCAGCCGGGCGTCCTGACGGAGCGTCGCGGCGCCCGAGTCGTCGAGCCTGACGGCCGAGAGGTCCTCGTCGTTCCACGCGTCACCGGAGGTCTGCACCTTGTTCGGGTTGTCGTTCATCTGTTCGTGGTGACGGCCGCTGTAGATGTCCCACTGCCACTGGTTGCCGGAGAGCACCGGACCGGAGGCCGACGGGTTGTTCCACCAGCTCGAGCCAGGCAGACGGGAGTCGAGGGCCTGGTACATCGCCTTGTCGACGGTGGGCGCCTTGCCGGCGACCGAACCGGACAGCGGATGGCCGAACTCGCTCACCACGGCGGCCGTACCGGCGGCCGAGGCGCGGTCGCGGACGGTGCCGAAGTCCGTCGCGTACTGGCCGTCGGAGGCGTTGCCCCACATGAACACCCCGGAGATGGCCTTCTGGTCGTAGAAGTGGGTGTTGAAGACGTAGCGCGGGCCGAGCGTGCCCGCGTCAAGGAGGCCGCCCTCCTGCTTCTGTGAGTCGATGTTGGCGTTCCAGAAGAGGTTCGGCTCGACGAAGGCGGGCTTGTCCTGCCAGCCGGCCGCGTCCATCCGGGCCCGGAACTTCTGGTAGAAGGGCCACAGCAGGTCCTCTTCCCAGGTGCGACTGGTCTGCCCCGAGTCGTAGCTGCCGGCGAACGGCTCGTTGTACGGGTCGAAGCCGACGACCCCCGCGAACTCCGCGCCACTGAGATGCTGCCCGACGTACGCCATGGTCTTCTGCGCGGTGTCGAGGAAGGCGTCCTGCAGGCCGTAGGTGTTGTGCCAGAAGTCGTGCTGGGCCTTGGTCACGGCCTGGTTCTGGGTGATGTTCTGCCCCCAGAACAGGCAGATTCCGCACGACTCCTGCGGGTAGTTCCCGAGTGCCACCGCCCACTTGGGGGCGCCGTCGCCGGTGTACCAGCTGCCGGAGTTGAACAGGTAGCGGGAGTAGAGGTCCTGGTGGAAGTCCGGGTAGACCCGGATGCCCGCGTCCAGGAAGGCCCGCATCTGGTCGGTGGCGGCGGCGAGGTAGGTGGTGTCGACGGTGCCGCGGGTGGGTTCGGCGTGGGCCCAGGACAGCAGGAAACGCACCGCGTTGCCGCCGCCGAGCGCGCGCAGCGCCGTCGCCGACTTCTGGGCGTCGGCCACCGAGGCGAAGGGCAGACCGCTGTTCTCCTCCAGCTTGGTCTCGCCGGAGACGTTGTAGCCGCGCAGGACGACCTCGCGGCCGTTGCCGTCGACGAATCTGCCGTTCTGCACGGTCAGGGTCGATCCGTCGAACCAGAGGGAGTCGGGGACGGGGGTCACGGCGGAGGCGGACGCGGCGCCCGCCGTCGTCAGGGATCCGAAGAGGACAACCAGCACAACGAGCAGACGTGTCCGGATATTCGGCATGTCCACTACAGTCCGGGGATTTCCGGACACCGTCAATACTTCTGACTCATGAGTAAGTTTCAGGATTTCCGGACCCTGATCTTCTGCCCACGACAGCGATGGATTAACGCTCAACGAACCCCGCTCAGCACTCGCCGCCTCCCGCCGACGGTCCTAGAGTGACGTACATCACGCCACGTCTCCTGGGAGGGCACATGACCCGTATCTCGGTGAAAGTGGACGGCACGACGTACCAGGACGAGGTGGAACCCCGCCTGCTGCTGATCCACTACCTGCGTGACCGCCTGGGCCTGACCGGCACCCCGATCGGCTGCGACACCTCGAACTGCGGGGCCTGCACGGTGGACCTGGACGGCGTGAGCGTGAAGAGCTGCTCGGTCCTCGCGGTCCAGGCGGACGGCGGCGAGGTCACCACCGTCCAGGGACTGGCCCGCGACGGCGAGTGGACCGGGCTGCAGAAGGCGTTCCACGAGAAGCACGCCCTGCAGTGCGGTTACTGCACCCCGGGGATGCTGATGGCGGCCCGCGACCTGCTGCGGGAGAACCCCCACCCCTCCTCGGACGACGTGCGGCACGCCCTGGAGGGCAATCTGTGCCGCTGCACCGGCTACCAGAACATCGTGCGGGCCGTGCTGGCCGCCTCCGGACAGGAGGTGTCGGCATGACCGACCAGACCGTCACCTCCGAGGTGGGCCGGGCCCGGCCCCGCAAGGAGGACGCCCGGCTGATCACCGGCCAGACCAACTGGACCGACAACATCAGCGTGGGCGGACTGCTCCACCTGGCGATCCTGCGCAGCCCCATGGCACACGCCCGCATCCAGCGCATCGACGTCTCCCCCGCCCTCGAACGCCCGGGCGTCGTCGCCGCGTTCACCGGGCGCGACCTGGACGGACTCGGCTCACTTCCCTGCGCCTGGCCGGTCACCGAGGACATCGTGCTGCCCGACCACCCGCCGATCGCGGTCGACGAGGTGCGCTATGCGGGCGATCCGGTGGCCGTCGTGGTGGCCCGCGACCGGTACACGGCCGCCGACGCCCTGGAGGCGATCGAGGTCGACTACGAGCCGCTGCCCCCGGTGCTCGACCTGGAGGCCGCGCTCGCCGAGGGCGCCCCGCTGGTCCACTCCGACAAGGGCACCAACCGCTCCTACGTCTGGCCGCTGAAGACCGGCGAGGACTTCGCGACCGTACGGCAGCGCGCCGAGGTCACGCTCAAGCGCCGGTACGTGCACCAGCGCCTGATCCCCAACGCGATGGAGCCTCGCGCGGTCGTCGTCAGCCCGCTCGCCGCGTCCGGCGAGTACACCCTGTACTCGGCCACGCAGATCCCGCACATCCTGCGGATCATGCTGGCGGTCGTCACCGGGATCCCCGAGCACAAGCTGCGCGTGATCGCGCCCGACGTGGGCGGCGGCTTCGGCTCCAAGCTCCAGGTCTACGGCGAGGAGGCCATCGCCCTCGCCGTCGCACGGCGCACCGGCCGCCCGGTGAAGTGGACGGAGTCCCGCTCCGAGGGGTACCTCGCCACCCACCACGGGCGCGGCATGATCCAGGACCTCGAGATCGCCGCGACGCGCGACGGCAGGCTCCTCGGCCTCAAGGTCGACCTGCTGGCCGACATGGGCGCCTACCTGATGCTCGTCACCCCGGGCATCCCGATCCTGGGCGCGTTCATGTACCCGGCGATCTACAAGATGGACTCCTACGACTTCACCTGCACCGGCGTCTTCACCACCCGCACGCCCACCGACGCCTACCGCGGCGCCGGCCGCCCCGAGGCCACCTACGCCATCGAGCGGATCATGGACGAGCTGGCGGCCGAACTGGACATGGACCCGGTGGAGTTGCGGCGCCGGAACTGGATCGGGCACGAGGAGTTCCCGTACACCACGATCGCGGGGCTGACCTACGACAGCGGCAACTACGAGGCGGCAACCGGCAAGGCGATGGCGCTGTTCGAGTACGACAAGCTGCGCGCCGAGCAGGCCGACCGCAACGCGCGCGGGGACACCGTCCGGCTGGGCATCGGTGTCTCGACGTACACCGAGATGTGCGGGCTCGCCCCGAGCCGGGTGCTGCGCGATCTGCGGTACGCGGCCGGCGGCTGGGAGGCGGCGGCCATCCGGATGCTGCCCACCGGCAAGGTCGAGGTGGTCACCGGCACCAGCCCGCACGGGCAGGGCCATGTCACCTCCTGGAGCCAGATCGCGGCGGACGTGCTCGGGGTGCCCTTCGAGGACGTCGAGGTCGTGCACGGCGACACCAAGGCCGCTCCGCAGGGCATGGACACCTACGGTTCGCGGTCCCTGGCCGTGGGCGGCGTGGCCGTGCACCACGCGGCGCACAAGGTGGTGTCCAAGGCCCGGAAGATCGCGGCGCACCTGCTGGAGGCGAGCGAACAGGACCTGGACTTCGCGGACGGCGTCTTCTCCGTGAAGGGCTCCCCCGAGGCGCGCAAGACGATCCAGGAGGTCGCCTTCGAGACGTTCACCTCGCACGACCTGCCGGACGGCATGGAGCCCACCATCAACGCCGAGCACCTGGTCGACCCGGACAACTTCTCCTACCCGCACGGCACCCACCTGTGCGCGGTCGAGGTCGACACCGAGACCGGGCGGACGCACATCAGGTCGTACGTCTGCGTCGACGACGTCGGCCGGGTGATCAACCCGATGATCGTCGAGGGCCAGGTGCACGGCGGGCTCGCGCAGGGCATCGCGCAGGCCCTGTACGAGGAGGCCGTCTACGACGACGAGGGCAACCTGGTCACCGGCACGATGGCCGACTACCTGGTGCCGTCGGCGGCGGACCTGCCCGACTTCGTGACCGAGCGGACCCAGACGCCGGCGACGTCGAACCCCCTGGGCGTGAAGGGGGTCGGCGAGGCGGGGACCATCGCGTCCACGCCGGCGGTGGTCAACGCGATCGTCGACGCCCTGCGGCCGCTGGGCGTGCACGACGTGCGGATGCCCTGCACTCCCGAGCGGGTGTGGCGAGCGGTGAGGGAGGCCCGGTCATGATTCCTCCGGCGTTCGAGTACGCCCGTCCGGCCACCGTCGACGAGGCGGTGCGCACCCTCGCCGAGGCCGGCGAGGAGGCGAAGGTGCTGGCCGGCGGGCAGAGTCTGCTGCCGCTGCTGAGGCTGCGGCTGGCCTTCCCCGAGCTGGTCGTGGACGTGGGCCGCATCCCTGAGCTGCGCGGGGTGCGCGAGGACGGCGACACGCTGGTCATCGGCGCGATGACCACCCACCACGACGTCGTCACCAGCCCGCTGGTGCGCCGGCACGCGGGGTTGCTGGCGGCCGCCACGGCGACGGTCGCGGATCCCGCCGTACGGCACCGGGGCACCCTGGGCGGCTCCCTGGCGCACGCCGATCCGGCCGGGGACCTGCCCGCGGTGATCCTGGCGCTGGGCGGCGAACTGGTCGCGCAGGGACCGCGCGGGCGGCGCACCATCGCGGCCGGCGACTTCTTCGTGGACTATCTGCAGTCCGCCCTCGAACCCGACGAGCTCCTGGTCGAGGTGCGGCTGCCGAAGGCGGACGGCTGGGGGTTCCACTACGAGAAGTTCCACCCGGTGGCGCAGTCCTGGGCCACGGTCGGCGTGGCCGCACTGGTGCGGCGCGACGACGGGCACATCGCCGAGGCCCGCATCGGCCTGACCAACATGGGCGCGACCCCGCTCAGGGCCTCCGCGGCCGAGGAGGCGCTGACCGGTGCCGGGGACCCGCAGGCGGTGGCGCGGGCGGCTCAGTCGGCGGCGCAGGGCACCCGGCCGTCGCAGGACACCGCGGCCTCGCCCGAGTACCGGGAGCACCTGGCCCGCGTCCTCACCCGGCGCGCCGTACTGACCGCCGCCGCGATGGGGTGAGCGGCGATCGGTGAGATGAGCGGTCCGCAGCAGGTGCGGGCCCGTCTGGAGGCGACGGGGTATCTCGTCGACGACGGACTGGCCCTCGCCTGCTTCCTGGCCCTGCGGCTGCACCGGCCGATCTTCTGCGAGGGGGACGCCGGCGTCGGCAAGACCGCCCTCGCGTCGGCCCTCGCCGAGGCGCTGGACGCCCCGCTGATCCGGCTGCAGTGCCACGAGGGCATCGACGCCTCGCAGGCCCTGTACGACTGGGACTTCCCCCGTCAGCTGCTGCACCTGCGGGCCGCCGAGGCGGCCGGGGTGCGGGACGCCGAGCGGCTGGAGAGCGAGCTGTACGACCGACGCTTCCTGGTCGCCCGGCCGCTGCTGAAGGCGCTGGAGACCACTCCGTCGGTGCTGCTGGTGGACGAGATCGACCGGGCGGACGACGAGTTCGAGGCGTTCCTGCTGGAGTTGCTGTCGGAGTTCTCGGTGACCATTCCGGAGCTGGGCACGCTGCGTGCCGAGGTGCCTCCGGTGGTCGTGCTGACCTCCAACCGCACCCGTGAGGTGCACGACGCGCTCAAGCGGCGGTGCCTGTACCACTGGTTCGACCATCCCGGCTTCGCCCGTGAGCTCGCGATCGTGCGGCGGCGGTTGCCCGGTGTCTCGGCCCGGCTGGCGGAGCAGGTGACCGCGCTGGTGCAGGCGTTGCGCTCGCAGGACCTGCTCAAACCGCCGGGCGTCGCCGAGACGATCGACTGGGCGCAGGCGCTGGACGCGCTGGGCGCGACCGAGGTGGACGCGGAGCTGGCGGTGGCGACCCTGGGCTCGGTGCTGAAGTACCGGGAGGACGCCGAGCGGGCGCGGGGCCTGGATCTGACGGCGGTGCTCGCGGCCCGGGGGGCGTGAGGACCGTGGACGGCGCGGACGGCGGACACGGGCCCGGGGCCGACGCCGCCCTCCTCGGCTTCGCCCGCGCCCTGCGGGCCGCCGGTGTCGACGCCGGCGCCGAGCGCGTGCACACGTTCCTGCGCGCGGTGGACGAGCTCGGGCCCGGGATGCGGGCGGACGTGTACTGGGCAGGGCGTCTGACGCTGTGCGGTGGGCACGACGACCTGGAGCGCTACGAACGGGTCTTCGCCGCCTACTTCGGTGACGCACCCCGCGCCCGGCGGACGGCGCCCGCCGCTCCCCCGCCCCGGCTGCGGCTGGTGGTACGCAGCGGCCCCGCGCCCGGTACGTCCGCGCGCGACGAGCGTCACGACGCCCCGCCCACCGCCGCCCTCGCCAGTTCCACCGAGGTTCTGCGCCATCGCGACGTCGCCGAGCTGGACTCCGCCGACCGGGAGCAACTGCGCCGTCTGCTGGCCGCGTTCACCCTGCCCGGCGAGACAAGACGCAGCGCGCGGCGGCGGCCCGCCCGCCGCGGGGAGGTCGATCCGCACCGGACCGTGCGGGAGCTGCTGCGGCGCGGCGGGGAACCGGCGCGGCTGCGCCGGCACCGCCGGGCCGAGCGGCCCCGGCGGGTCGTGCTGCTCGTCGATGTCAGCGGGTCGATGGCGCCGTACGCGGACGCCCTGCTGCGGTTCGCGCACGCCGCCGCGCGAGGCGGCCGTACGGAGGTCTTCACGGTCGGCACCCGGCTGACCCGGGTGACCCGCGAGCTGTCCCACCGGGACCCCGACCTGGCGATGACCGCGCTCGCCGAGGCGGTGCCCGACTGGCGCGGGGGTACCCGGCTCGGGGAGCTGCTGCGCGACTTCCTGGACCGCTGGGGGCAGCGGGGCATGGCCCGCGGCGCGGTCGTGGTGCTGCTGTCGGACGGCTGGGAGCGGGGCGATCCGGAGCTGCTGGGCGCCCAGATGCGCCGACTGCACCGGCTGGCGCACCGGGTGATCTGGGCCAACCCGCGCAAGGCGCGCCCCGGTTACGCGCCGCTCGCGGCAGGGATGGCGGCGGCGCTGCCGAGCGTGGACGCGTTCATCGAAGGGCACAGCATGGCGGCCCTGGAGCGACTCGCGGCGGTGGTACGAGGGGCCGAGCCGGCCCCGAGGGAAGGAGCGGGCCGTGCGTGACATCCTGCCGACGCTGAGCCAGTGGTACACGGCGCGGGTCCCCTTCGGACTCGCGACGGTCGTCGCAGTGAGCCGCAGCGCGCCCCGCGATCCGGGCGCCGCCATGGCGGTCGGGCCGGGTGACGAGGTCGTGGGCAGTGTGTCCGGCGGCTGCGTGGAAGGCGCGGTGTTCGAGCTGGCCAAGGAGGTCGTGGAGAGCGGCGAGGCACGGCTGGAGACGTTCGGGTACAGCGACGAGGACGCGTTCGCCGTCGGGCTGACCTGCGGCGGCGAGATCACCCTGCTGGTGCGTCCGGTGACACACGAGAGCGACCCGGGGTTCGCGGCCGTGGCCGAGTCCGTCGCGGTGGGCCGCCCGGTGACCCTGGCGACGGTGACGGACGGGCCCGCCGCCGTCGGCGCGACGCTCGCCGTCTGGCCGCAGGAGGTCGTCGGCACCCTGGGGTCGACGGGCCTGGACGTGGCCGTCACCGCCGACGCGCGCGGCGAACTCGCCCTCGGAGCCACGGGGTTGCGGCACTACGGCCCGCACGGCGAACGCCGCGAGGACACCGTCACCGTCTTCCTGCACTCCTTCGCCCCGCCGCCGCGCATGCTGGTCTTCGGCGCCATCGACTACGCGGCCGCGGTCGCCCGCGTCGGCAGCTTCCTCGGCTACCGGGTCACGGTCTGCGACGCCCGCCCGGTGTTCGCCACCCCCAAACGCTTCCCGGACGCCGTCGAGGTGATCGTCGACTGGCCGCACCGCTACCTGCGCGGCACCGACACCGACGAACGCACCGTCATCTGCGTCCTCACCCACGACCCCAAGTTCGACGTGCCGCTGCTGGAGGAGGCGCTGCGCCGGCCGGCCGCCTACATCGGCGCGATGGGCAGCCGCCGTACCCACGACGACCGGATGAAGCGCCTGGTCGACGCCGGGCTCACCGAGGCCGAGCTGGCCCGGCTGCGCTCGCCGGTCGGCCTCGACCTCGGGGCACGTACGCCCGAGGAGGTCGCCGTGTCCGTCGCCGCCGAGATCGTCGCCCTGCGCTGGGGCGGCACCGGTACCCCGCTCACCGCGACCGGCGGGGCCATCCACCCGTCGACGTGACGCCCGTTGGAGGAAGTCATGGAACTGCACCACGAGTTCACCGTGCCGGTCCCCGTCGACGACGCCTGGCGGACGCTCCTCGACATCGAACGGGTCGCGCCGTGCATGCCCGGGGCGACCGTCGAGGAGTACGACGGCAAGACCGTCACCGGCTCGGTGAAGGTGAAGGTCGGCCCGATCAGCGTGACCTACCGGGGCACCGCCGTCTTCGAGGAGCAGGACGAGGCGGCGCACCGCATGGTACTGATCGCGAGCGGCCGGGAGACGCGCGGTCAGGGCACCGCCCGCGCCACGGTGACCGGCACGCTGAGCGAGCAGGACGGCGGCACGGCCGTGTCCGTGCGCACCGACCTCACGGTGACCGGGCGTCCGGCGCAGTTCGGGCGGGGTGTGATGGCGGAGGTGGGCGACCGGATCGTCGGCCAGTTCGCGCAGTGCCTGTCGGAGGAGATCGCTGAGCCCGCCGCGCCGGCGGCCGAGGAGCAGCCGGAGACGGAGCCTCTCGACCTGTTCCGCACGGCCGGGGTGCCGGTGGCCAAGCGGGCGGCCGTCGGGCTCGCCTCGGTCGGATTGATCGTCCTGGCGTTGCTGGGCGTACGGCGTCGCCGGCGGCGGCACTGATGCCCGGCGTCAGCCGCCCTCGCTGCGGTGGTCGTCGATGATCTGCTCCAGGTGGTGCAGGGCCGCGCTGATCCGGGCCGGGTGGTCCCGGAAGTAGGGGTCGTCCGGCACCGGGAGGGAACCGGCGAGCGCCCAGCCGCGGCCCCGTGCCCAGGTCGCGTCGTCGGCGCCGACCGCCTCGCGGAAGGCGTCCCGCGCGCGTGCGGGCAGGAACTTCCAGGCGGGCACCAGGTCCACCGCAGGGTCGGCCACGGCCAGCGTGCCGAAGTCGATCACGGCACTGAGCCTGCCGTCGCTGGTGAGGAGGTTTCCCGCGTCGAGATCACCGTGGATCCACACCGGCGGCCGGTGCCAGGCGGGCGCGGCGAGGGCCGCCTCCCACACCTCTCTCAGCGCGTCGGTGTCCACGAGGCCCGTCCCGCGCAACGCCTCGATCTTGGACAGGACACGGGTCTCAGCGGCGATGGAGTCGCGCGGATCGCCCAGGGGGACACCGCGGAAGGCGTTGCTCTGCTGAGGGCCGGGGCCGCCTGTCGCGTCGACGGCCTGGAGCGCGGCGATGAATCCCCCGAGGTCGACGGCGGTTTGGACCGGGTCGCCCAGGGCCTGGGGGGTCGCGGTGGTGCCGTCGAGCCAGCGGTAGACGGACCAGGGGTGGGGGTAGCCCTCGCCGGGCTCGCCCTTGGCGAGCGGCTCGGAGACGGGCAGGGGCAGGTGCGGGGCGAGGTGGGACAGCCAGCGGTGCTCACGGTCGACCTGGCCGGCCCAGTGGGCGTAGCGCGGCAGACGGACGGACAGGTGGTCACCGAGCCGGAAGGTGGCGTTGTCCATGCCCGACTGCGGCACCGGTGCGACGGGGAGGTCGGCCCATTGCGGGAACTGGGTGGCGAGCAGACGGCGTACGAGCGTTTCGTCGATCAGCACGTGGACCAGTTCACCGGGCCGACGGGCGCGGATCCACCGAATTTCCCCGTGTGAGCAGGGCCGAGCGGGGTAGGCACCGCACAACGGAGGCATCGACGCCTCCATGGCACAGCACTTCTGCGGGAAGGAGGTCCGTGACAGCGCATCATCGCAGCGCCCGGGCCGCTTCCCAGAGCCTGAAGCGGCCCGGCCTTCTGTCGGACGCTGCCAGGGTCACCGTTCGCCGCCCGGGAGCAGCGCCCCCGGGAGCATGACCAGCGCCAGGACCGCGGCGGCCGCGTACAGGCCCGCGGCCCCCAGCGCCACGGTGTGGAAACCCCGCACGAAACGCTCCCCCCCGCCGGGCTGCCCGGCGACCGCGCCGGCGACCGCGATACCTATCGCGCCGCCGGTCTGACGTGCGGTGTTGTTCATCGCGGAGGCCAGCCCGGCGCGCTCGCCGGGCACGGCGGCGATGGCCGCGGCGACGACCGCGGGCGTCAGGAAGCCCATGCCGATGCCCCACAGCAGGAACGCCGGCAGCAGGGCCGGGTAGTCCGAGTGCGTCCCGGCGCGAGCCAGCAGGGCCAGGCCCGCCGCGGCCACGAGCAGTCCCGCCGCGGCCGGCAGACGGGCACCGGTCCGGCTGGTGACGCGGCCCCCGAAGGGCGCGATGACCGCGAGCGGGGCGAACAGCGGGATCACCGCCAGGCCGGCGAGCAGGGGCGAGTGGTGCTGGACCGACTGCAGGAACAGCATCAGCACGAACAGGGTGCCGAGGGTGCCCAGGTTCATGACGCCGGCCGCCACGTTCGCCGCGTCGAAGGCCGGTCGGCGCAGCAGCGGTACGGGCAGCATCGCGTCGTCCCCACGGCGCAGTTCCGCCACGGCCAGCGCCGGCACGGCGAGGACGGCCACCGCTGCCGCGGCGATCACCTGCGGGGCGCCGGCGCCCGAACGGCCGCCCTCGATGAAGGCGTACGTCGTCGCCAGCAGGAGCAGACTGCCGAGCAGCAGGCCGGGCAGGTCGAGGCGGCGGGCCTGTTTCTCCCTGCTCTCCCGGACGACCGCCGCGGCCCACACCAGGGCCACCAGCACGATCGGCACGTTGAGCAGGAAGATCGCCCGCCAGCCGAAGGCGTCGGTGAGCGCGCCGCCGAGCAGCGGGCCCGCGGGCAGGGCCAGGCTGCCGATGCCCGCCCAGACGCCGATCGCCCGGGCCCGGGCCGCGTCGTCGGGGAAGGCCCGGCTGATGATGGCCAGAGTGCCCGGCAGCAGCAGCGCCGCGCCGATGCCCTGCACCGCCCGGGCGGCGACCAGCACGGACACACCGGGGGCGAGCCCGCAGGCCAGTGAGCCGGCACCGAAGACGACCAGTCCGCCGAGCACCACTCTGCGATGTCCGTAGAGGTCGCCCGCCGACCCGCTGGTCAGCATGAGGGAGGCGAGGGCCAGCGCGTACCCGTCGACGACCCACTGCAGACCGCCGACGTCCGTGCCCAGACCCGAGCCGATACTCGGCAGGGCGACGTTGACGATGGTGACGTCGAGCAGCACCAGGAAGTACCCGGCGCACATGACGACGAGGACGGTGCGCGGCGAGCCCGCGTGCCGGGCCGGGTCCACCGCGCGTCGTAGAAGCGTTACCGGTGTGGCAGCCATGATCCAGTCGTACCAGAGGGGTCTGACAGTGCCTCTTCACGCCTTGCTCGGCAGTGCTGCCGGGTGCCCTTCGCCACCGCGCCGAAACCGCCCGTCACCGCGGCGGCAGGCGGTGCAGCTCCACATCGGTGAGCCGCCCGTCGGCGGCCGTCGCGGTCAGGTAGGTGCAGTGGGGCTGGCGACGGCGGTCGGTCGGGGACCCGGGGTTGAGCAGGCGCAGGCCGCCGGGGGCGGCGGTGTCCCACGGGATGTGGCTGTGCCCGAAGACCAGCACGTCGAGGTCCGGGAACCGGGCCGCGCAGCGTGTCTCGCGGCCCTGCGCGGGTCCCGTCTCGTGCACGACGCCGAAGCGCAGGCCGCCGATCTCGGCGCGCGCCACCTCGGGCAGCCGCGCGCGCAGCTCGGGCCCGTCGTTGTTGCCGTACACGCCGATCAGACGACGGCTGCGGCCTGCCAGCAGGTCGAGGGTGGCGGTGTCGACCCAGTCGCCGGCGTGGAACACGACGTCGGCACGCGGGATCTCGGCGAGCAGCGCGGCGGGCAGCGCCTTGGCCCGCTTGGGCAGATGGGTGTCGGCCATGAGCAGGAGACGCACGCGAGCAGCGTAGACGGCCGGTTCACCTCGGCGGGCCGGCCCACGCCGGGCAGCCGCAGGCCGCTGACGACATGAAACTGCCCTCGGGCCCGGCATCGGCCGGGCCCAAGGGCAGTCCGTTCCGCGGCTTCAGCGGCTCGCGCTGAGGCCTTCCAGCGCCGAGCGCAGGGGCTCCCAGCCACGCGAGCGGCTCAGACCACGGTTGCGGGCACGTACCAGCGGACCCCAGAAGTCGGCACCCACCAGCGTCTCCGGCTTGACCGCCTTCACCCGCTCCAGGATGGCCTCGGGCACCTTCTGCGGGTCGGGCACCTTGAACTCGGTCATGATCTCGTCGTACTTGTCCTGCAGCACCGTGCTGGTGTGGTCCGCGCCGAAGACGACCAGCTGCCCGGTGGGCTGGGTGTCCACGAGGACGGTCACCAGCTCGGGGCGGTAGCGGTTCAGGATCTCGACGAGCTTGTACACGTCGCCGGTCCACGCGTCGGTGTGCCGGTCGCGGGCCGCCTCGTCGATGCTGCGCGGCAGCATGTCGTCGAAGACGATGACGCTGGACCAGTCCGAGTGCTTCTCGACGTTGATGAAGTCACGCAGCGCGAACTCCATCAGGTGCATGCCGTCGATGAAGGACAGGTCGAGGGACGTGCGCCTCCAGTACCCGATCGGGCTGCGACCACGGCGCAGGTTGCGCACGGGGTGGCGGCCGCCGCGCAGGTGGACCAGCGGGTTCTCGCGGGCGAAGAAGTCGTCACTGGTGGCCTTGACCAGGTGCACGTCGCACTTGATCTCGGTGACCACCTTGAACGCGGGGTCGATCGCGACGCTGGGGACGCGCGACAGCGCGAGACTGCGGCCGTCGTTTACTCCGATCTCCAGGTAGTTGCGGTTGGCGGTGGCCTTGTGCAGCTCCCGCAGGAACTCATGGCGTTTCACGAAGGGGACTCCTCGCGGATCCGGACTGGTGCTGCGTGCACAGGGGCGCCGACCCCGCTCCAGGTCGGGCAGCCCGCGCCGCCGACGATCCCCAGCGCTCGCGGCGGTGTTCCGGGGCGATCATCGTGGCGTCGAACCTACCTCTGTGAACGCTGTGAGCCAAGCGGTTCACCCAATCATGTCCAGCTCTGGGACACTCCTTGGCCACCTCATGTAGATCGGCTCGCCATGTAGGACGGACGTCACGGGTCCGCGGTTGCCTGCGAAGGCGGACTCAGTCCTCGCCCCGCACGATGTTGCCCTCCGGGCCCGCCTGCTGCGTCCGGGACGTCTCCCCGTCGAGGACGGCCGGGAGGCAGGTGCGCACCACACCCTTGCCACGCAGGCGCCGGGCCTTGGACCAGCCGGTCTCTGGTCGGCGGATCACGAGCTTCTCACTGGTGTGCGACGTCACGGCGGTTCATCTTCCTTCTGCGTCAGTGCCTGGGCACCGGGTCCCCGGCGCCGGTGGGGCCAAACGCCACGCTGACGGCCCACAGCCAGGCGTGGCGCGGATGCGGTGCCTTGTCACGGCGGTAGCGTCGCCGCGGCCCGTGGAGGAGGACGATGACGGAACTTTCGGAACATGTCGCCCAGGAGGACAGATCCGGGGGCACCACGCTCGGCGCCGCACTGCTGCGCTGGACCTCGACGACCGATCACAAGGTGATCGGTCGCCTGTACATGGTCACGGGTTTCTCCTTCTTCCTGTTCGCCGGGCTGCTGGCGATGGCCATGCGGGCTGAACTGGCCCGGCCCGGGCTGCAGTTCATGAACGAGCAGACCTACAACCAGCTCTTCACGATCCACGGCACCATCATGATGCTGCTGTTCGCGACGCCGATGTTCGCCGGGTTCGCGAACGCGGTGATGCCGTTGCAGATCGGCGCCCCGGACGTGGCGTTCCCGCGCCTGAACGCCCTGTCGTACTGGATGTACCTGTTCGGTGGCCTGATGGTGGTCTCCGGGTTCGTGGTGCCCGGCGGGGCCGCGGCCTTCGGCTGGTTCGCGTACGCGCCCCTCAACAGCGCCTACCACTCCCCCGGCGCGGGCGGTGACCTGTGGGTGATGGGCCTGGTGGTGACGGGTGTGTCGACGACCCTGGGCGCGGTCAACTTCATCGCGACCATCCTGTGCCTGCGGGCTCCGGGCATGACGATGTTCCGGATGCCGATCTTCACCTGGAACGTGCTGTTCACGTCGATCCTGGTGCTGCCCGCGTTCCCGGTCCTGACGGCCGCGCTCCTCTGCCTGGAGGCGGACCGGAAGTTCGGGGCGCACATCTTCGACGCGACGAACGGCGGGGCACTGCTGTGGCAGCACCTGTTCTGGTTCTTCGGGCATCCCGAGGTGTACATCGTGGCGCTGCCGTTCTTCGGGATCATCTCGGAGATCATCCCGGTGTTCTCCCGCAAGCCGCTGTTCGGCTATCTGCCGATGATCGGCGCGACCATCGCGATCACCATGCTGTCGGCGGTGGTGTGGGCACACCACATGTTCGCCACCGGCGCGGTGCTGCTGCCGTTCTTCTCAGTGATGTCGTTCCTGATCGCGGTGCCCACGGGCCTGAAGTTCTTCGCGTGGATCGGCACCATGCGCGGCGGCTCGCTGTCGTTCGAGACGCCGATGCTGTGGTCGTTCGGCTTCCTGGTGTCGTTCCTGCTGGGTGGTCTGAGCGGGGTGCTCATCGCATCGCCGCCGCTCGACTTCCATCTGACCGACACCTACTTCATCGTGGCGCACCTGCACTACGTCCTGTTCGGCACCGTGGTCTTCGCGATGTTCGCCGGGTTCTACTTCTGGTGGCCGAAGTTCACCGGCAAGATGCTCGACGAGCGGCTGGGCAAGGTGCACTTCTGGCTGCTGTTCCCGGCCTTCCAGCTGACCTTCCTGGTGCAGCACTGGCTGGGCGAGGCGGGCATGCCGCGCCGGTACGCCGACTACCTGCCGACGGACGGCTTCACCCTGCTCAACACCCTGTCCTCCGCCGGCGCGTTCCTGCTGGGCGTCTCCACCCTGCCGTTCCTGTACAACGTGTGGCGCACGGCCCGGCACGGGCGGCCGGTGACCGTGGACGACCCCTGGGGCTACGGGCGGGGTCTTGAGTGGGCGACGGCGTGCCCGCCGCCGCGGCACAACTTCGTGGCGCTGCCGCGGGTGCGCTCGGAGTCGCCGGCGTTCGACGCGCACCATCCCGCGATCGTGCGGTGGGCGAGCGAGGAGGGGCTGCGGTGAAGACCGAGTCGGTGTTCTTCGGGGGCGTGGCGGTGTTCTTCGCGGGCGCCGCCGGGCTGTACGGCTGGTGGGCGCGGGAGCCGGCCGGGTCCGCGGTGCTCGTCGTCGCGTTCCTCATGGCCGCGCTGATCTCCTTCTTCACGGCCGTGCAGTACCGCCGCAAGGGGCTCCGCCCGCAGGACCGGACGGACGCCGAGGTCGCCGACGGCGCCGGTCCCCTCGAGTTCTTCCCGCCCGACAGCCGGTGGCCGATCGTCACCGCGCTCGGCTTCGCGCTGACCGCCACGGGTGTGGTCTTCGGACTGTGGCTGTTCCTCATCGGCGGCGTGGTGCTGGCCCGGGGTGTTGCGGGTTTCGTGTTCCAGTACGTGAATCGAGGTGTGGGTCCCGAGGAGTGAGCGAAGCTCTCGGCGCTCCGGGCCGGAAGTCCGTGACCGGGTGGTGCTCGCTCTCGTATCCCCCTTCCAGGCCCTGCCGCACCTCGCCGCTCTCGACGCCCTCCAGGAGGCGTTCCTGCTCGGCGTCGGTGAGGGCGTGGCACACCCGCCGGGTCAGCAGACAGCCCGCGACGGGCGCCAGCACGAGGGCGATGCGCAGGATCCACGTCAGGGTGTTGACGGAGATACGGAAGGTCTGCGCCACGACGTCGTTGCCGCCGGCCAGCAGCAGAACGCCGAAGAAGGTGATGCCGGCGACGCCCAGCGCCGTGCGCACGGGACGGTCCCTGGGGCGGTCGCACAGGTGCCGTTCCTGGTGCCACTCGCCGGTCAGGCGCTGCTCGACGAACGGGTAGACGTACAGGACGAGGAAGAGCAGGCCGGGCAGGACGACCGCCGGGAGCAGGACGTTCCACATCAGGGTGTGGCCCCAGAGGTTGGTCTCCCACGGCGGCACGAGCCGGAGCGCGCCCTCCAGGAAGCCGACGTACCAGTCGGGCTGGGAGCCGGTCGAGGCCTGGTCGGGGCGGTAGGGGCCGTAGGTCCACACGGGGTTGATCTGGGCGAGGCCGCCGAGCAGGACCAGCACGCCGAAGACGGTGAACGTCAGGCCTCCCGAGGAGGCCGAGAACTGCGGGTACATGGGTTTGCCGACGGCGTTGCCGTTGGTGCGGCCCGGTCCGCGCCACTGGGTGTGCTTGAGGTGGAAGACCAGGATCAGGTGCACGGTGACCAGGCCGATCAGCGCGCCCGGCAGCAGGAGGATGTGCAGGGGGTAGAGGCGGCTGACGATCTCCTGCCCGGGGTACTGGCCGCCGAAGACGAACAGCGCCAGGTAGGTCCCCACGACGGGGATCGACAGCATGATGCCCTGGGCGATGCGCAGCCCCGTGCCGGACAGGAGGTCGTCGGGGAGCGAGTAGCCGGCGAAGCCCTCGGCGAGGGCGAGCACGAACAGCGTCAGGCCGATGATCCAGTTGACCTCGCGCGGGCGACGGAAGGCTCCGGTGAAGAAGATCCGCAGCAGGTGCAGACCGATCGCGGCGACGAAGACGAGGGCCGCCCAGTGGTGCGCCTGCCGCATGAGCAGGCCGCCGCGGATGTCGAAGCTGATGTGCAGGGTGGAGTCGAAGGCCGCGGACATCCGTACGCCCCGCAGCGGCACGTACGAGCCGCCGTAGACCACCTCGCGCATCTCCGGGTGGAAGAAGAACGTGAGCCACACGCCGGTCAGCACCAGGACGAGGAGACTGTAGAGGGCGATCTCGCCCAGCAGGAAGGACCAGTGCTCGGGGAACGCCTTGCGCAGCAGGGCGCCGCCGCCGTCCAGGACGGGCAGGCGGGCGTCGGCGGCGTCGGCCAGCCGCTCCCCCGGATGTCTCCTCGACCGCTCCACGCCCGACCGCCTCCCTGCTCCGCACCGGCGTGGTGTCCATCCCACGCGCAGGCGGTGCCGAGTACCGGGGGGGCGGAAAACACCCGTGGGTGTCGTGCGGAGCCCCCGTTCGGGTGATCAGTCGTTGGGCTTGGCGGCGCTGATGTCCCCGAGGGCGGACTCGGGGTCGCGTTCCATGGCGGCGTCGCCGAGGGAGACGATGCCGACGGGCCGGCCGTGGTCGACCACGGGAACGCGGCGTACGGCGTGTTCGCGCATCAGGCGGATGGCACGGTCGAGGTCGTCGTCGGGGGCCACGGTGACCAGGTCGTCGCTGCAGGCGCCGGCCACGGTGGTCTGCTCGAGGTCGCCGCCCTCGGCGAGCGCGCGGACCACCAGGTCGCGGTCGGTGACCAGGCCGCGCAGCCGGTCGCCGTCGGTGACCAGGACGGCTCCGAGGTCGCGGTCGCGCATGAGGCGGGCCACGGCGGTGACGGAGGTCTGCGGCTCGACGGTGACCGGGTCGGCGGTCATGATGTCGCTGACGTGCTGGGGCATGGGGTACCTCTCCTTCGCCCGGTACGTGTGTCCGGGCGGCGGGCGGGTCGCCGCCGTCCGCGCCCCGGGTACCCCGCACGCGGTGGCCGACGTCAGGGACGGGCGAGGGGCACTTCGGCCCACACCTGCTTGCCGCCGCTGACCGGTACGGCCCCCCAGGTGTCCGACATCGCCTCGACCAGCAGGATGCCGCGTCCGCCGGTGGCCTCCCAGCCGATGCTGGTGGGTTTGACGGGCGTGCGCGGCGAGGAGTCGGCGACGGACACCCGCAGCCGGTTGTCGAGCAGCGTGAGGTCGAGGCGGACCTGGCCGTCGGTGTGCACGAGGGCGTTGGTGACGAGTTCGGAGACGACGAGGAGCGCCGCGTCCGTGTCGTCCCGCTCCACGCCCCAGGCGCGCATGGTGCGGCGGGTGAAGCGGCGCGCGTGCCCGACGGCCTCGGGGACGCGCCACACCGTCCAGCTCTCGCGCAGCGGCCGCAGGGCCATGCCGTCGTAGCGCAGCAGGAGCAGGGCGATGTCGTCGTTGCGCTGGGCGTTGTCGAGCAGCGCGTCGGCGACCAGGCTGAGCCGGCCGGGATCGGCGACGGCCAGATCGTCGGCGAGCCGGTCGATGCCGACGTCGATGTCGGCGTCGGCGGACTCGACGAGGCCGTCGGTGGTCAGGGCGATCACCGTGCCGGGACGCAGGCGCAGCACGCTCAGCGGGAAGTCGGCCTGGCGCACCACGCCGAGCGGCGGCCCCACGTCGGTGTCGGGGACCTCGGTGGTGCCGTCCGGGTGGCGCACCACTGGGGGCAGGTGGCCCGCGCGGACGTACCAGGCGGAGCCCTCCTCCATGTCGACGTCCACGTAGCAGCAGGTGGCGAAGAGGTCGGTCTCCATGTCGGTGAGCAGCCGGTTGGCGTGCGAGACGACGACGTCCGGCGGGTGTCCCTCCACGGCGTAGGCGCGCAGCGCGGTGCGCATCTGGCCCATGAGGGTGGCGGCGGCCGTGCTGTGGCCCTGGACGTCGCCGATGATCAGGGCCACGTGGTTGTCGGGCAGCGGGATGACGTCGTACCAGTCGCCGCCGACCTCGAGCCCGGCGGTGGCCGGCAGATAGCGGGCCACGGCGACCGCGCCGGGCAGCTTGGGCAGCCGGCGCGGGAGCAGCTGGCGCTGGAGCATGCCGACGAGTTCGTGCTCGGCGTCGAAGGCGTGGGCGCGCATCAGGGCCTGTCCGGCGAGGCCGGCGGAGGCGGTGAGCAGGGCGCGTTCGTCGGGGCCGAAGTCGTGCGGGGAGTCCCAGCCGATCAGGCAGGCGCCGGCCATGCGGTTGCCGGCTGGCAGCGGCAGCACGGCGAGGCCTCCGGGGCCGACCTCGGCGAGCGCGGGTTCCAGCGCGGTGCCCGCGGGCCAGATGTGGGCGCGGCCCGCGCGCAGGGCGGAGGCGAGGGTGGGCATGGCGCGCACCGGCGCGTCGGGCCACTCGCTGCGCCACTCCATGCGCCACAGCTCCGGCCAGGACTCCTGATCGGGTGGGTCCAGGACGGTCACGATGAGCCGATCGCCCTCCAGCTCGGCCAGCGCGATCCGGTCGGCGCGCAGCGGCTTGCGCAGGGCGGAGACCACGGCCTGGCTGACGTCGCGGACGGTGCCGGCGGTGGCGAGCGCGGCGGCCAGCCGCTGGACGCGGGTCACGTCGGTGACGTCCGAGCGCAGCGTGGAGGCGTCGGCCACGGAGCCGACGAGCTGGGCCGGCCGGCCCTCGCCGCCCGGCAGCAGACGCCCACGCAGCCGCAGCCACTTCGGCGGCCCCGAGGGCTGCAGGACGCGGAACTCCAGCTCCCGGTCGCCGATGGACATGTGGTCGGCCTCCACCACCGACATCAGCGAGGGCAGGTCCTCGGGCACGGTCAGGCCCAGCAGGGTCTCGACCCGGCCGTCGAACTCGTGGCGGGTGAGGCCGAACAGCTCCAGGATGTCGTCGCCGACCTCGACGCGGCCGGTGTCCATGGCGAGGCTGAAGGTACCCGTCGTCAGGTCGCCGCCCTCGGCGGGCCGGGCGGGGGCGGGCGGGCCGACGGCGTCGGAGATCAGCTCCAGGCACTTGCGGTCGTCGGTGTCGAAGCCCTCGAGCCGCTCGCTCACGGCCAGCAGACAGCCGCCGCCGTCCCCGCGCACGGGCAGCACCGCCAGGAAGAAGTCCCCGGCGGGCGTCCGCCGCGCGCGGGCGTCGGCCGCGAGTTCCCGGGGTCCGAGCCAGACCGCGCTGCCCGTGCGGTGCGCGTCCGCCACCGGGGAGTGGCTGGCGCGGGGATAGCTGTCGCGCAACCCGAACAGGGTCCTCGGCACTCCCGCCGACTCGGCCAGGCACAGGGCGTCGCCGTCCTGGCCGGGCGTGTACACGGCGGCGAAGGACGCACCGGCGAAGACGAGCACCTGTTCCAGGACGCGGCGCGTGCGTTCGGCCGAGTCAGGACCGGTGGTGAGCGCTTTCAGGGCGGCCTCGGCACGCAGCGTCCTCGTCCTCCGTCCCTCGCTGCCCTCACTGACCACGTCCGTAATTACAGCGCGTATGAGGCGCTCGCGCAGCCCCTGTGAGCGTTCCGTGGAGGTCAGAAGGCGTGTCCACTCGAAAGGCGCCGAACAAGTCTTGACCCGTGCGTACCGCACGGTGAGCTCGTGACAGGCGTGACTGTCGGCGGCCGTGGCCCGGCTGGAAGGCTCGATGCCGGGCCACGGAAGGGGATCCATGGACAAGCGGTACGAGGTGTACGCCCTCGCGGACAGACACTTCTACGACACGCCGGACCGGCTCGCCGCCGCAGGTGAGCGGGCCGCACCGCTGTTCGCGACGGCCCGCCGCGAGGTTCCGCGGGGGTGGGAGGCGGCGCGGATCGGGGACTGGCTGACGCTGACGCCGCTGGAGGCGGACGGGAGCCCGGTGTCCGGGCCGGCGCAGGGCTGGAAGATCCACGCGTCGGCCACCCGGGAGAACGCGGAGCGGATCGCGGCGACCGTGTGGGACTACTGCGTGCCGCGCCGGATCCCGTTCAAGTTCGTCCCGGGCCCGCATCTGCTGCATCTGCGCAACACCAAGTACGCGAGGCGCGACACCAGCGGCAAGTTCGTGACGGTCTACCCGGCCGACGAGGAGCAGCTGCACCGGGTGCTGCGCGAGCTGGGCGACCTGCTGAGGGGCTGCGAGGGGCCGTACATCCTCACCGACCTGCGCTGGGGCGAGGGCCCGCTCTACGTCCGTTACGGCGCGTTCGCCCGCGCCTTCACCGTGGACGAGCGCGGCTCGCTCGTGCCGGCCGTGCGTGACGGCGAGGGGCGGCTGGTGCCGGACCGGCGGGCGCCGTCCTTCCAGGTGCCCGAGTGGGTGACGCTGCCGGGCTTCCTCGAACCGCATCTGGCGGCGCGCAACACGACGACGGTGGGCGAGCTGCCTTACCGCATCGAGAAGGCGCTGCACTTCTCCAACGGTGGCGGGGTGTACGCGGGCACCGACACGCGTGACGGCCGGCAGGTGGTGCTCAAGGAAGGGCGGCCGCACGCGGGGCTGGCCTCGGACGGGGCGGACGCGATCACGCGGCTGGAGCGGGAGAAGGCGGCGCTGGAGCGGGTGGCGGGGACGGGTGTGGTGCCCGAGGTGCGGGACTGGTTCACGCTGGGCGAGCACCGGTTCCTGGTCATGGACTTCGTCGAGGGGCGCCCGCTGAACTCGTTCTTCGCCGAGCGCCATCCGCTGCTCACGCCGGACCCGGATCCCGGGGCCGTCGCCCGGTACACCGAGTGGGCGGTGCGCGTCCACGGTGCGGTGGAGCGCGCGGTCGAGGCCGTGCACGCGCGCGGGATCGTCTTCAACGACCTGCACGTCTTCAACATCATGGTCGCCCCGGACGAGGAGTCGGTCTTCCTCATCGACTTCGAGGCGGCCGCCCCGGCGTCGGAGAACGGCCGCCAGGTCGTCGCCCACCCCGGCTTCTTCGCCCCGCCCGACCGCACCGGAACCGACGTCGACCGCTACGCGCTCGCCTGCTTACGGCTCGCTCTCTTCCTGCCCGTCACCACCCTGTTCGTGGTCGACCGGGGCAAGGCGGCCCATCTGGCCGAGGTCGTGGCCGAGCAGTTCCCGGACGTGCCGCGGGGCTTCCTCGACGAGGCGGTCGCGGAGATCACCCGCGGCCCCGGCGTGACCGCCCCGGCCCTCGTGCGGCCCGGGGACTGGCCCGGCAGCCGTGACTCCATGGTCAAGGCGATCCTCGCCTCCGCCACCCCCGAGCGGGACGACCGCCTCTTCCCGGGCGACATCGCCCAGTTCTCCGACGGCGGCGGACTCGGACTCGCCCACGGAGCGGCCGGGGTCCTGTACGCGCTGGCCGAGACCGGCGCCGAGCGCTACGAGGAGGGCGAGCGCTGGCTCCTCGCGCACAGCGACCCGCCGCCGGCCGGCACCCCGCTCGGCCTGTACGACGGACTCGCGGGCGTCGCCCTCGTCCTGGACCGGCTCGGCCACCGCCGGCGCGCCCTGGACCTGGTCGAGGGCATCCTCGCGGAGAAGTGGCACCATCTCTCCTCCGACCTGAACGGCGGACTGGCCGGCCTCGGCCTGGTCCTCGGGCACCTGGCCGACCGCACAGGTGAGTCCGCGCTGGACGAGCGGGCCGCCGAGGCCGCCGACATCGTCGTACGACGTCTCGCCGAGCCGCTCCCGGACCAGCCCCGGCGCCGGGCCGGGCTGCTGCGCGGGTCGAGCGGGCCCGCCCTGTTCCTGCTGCGGCAGTACGAACGCGTCGGCGACGCACGGCTGCTGGAGGCGGCCCAGACGGCGCTGCGCCGGGACCTGGAGTGCTGTGTCGTCCAGCAGAGCGGCGGCGGACTCGAGGTCGACGAGGGCTGGCGTACCCTGCCCTACCTCGGCGACGGCAGCGCCGGGATCGGCATGGTCCTCGACGACCTCCTCGCGCACAGCGCCGACGCCGAGTTCGAGAAGGCACGGGCCGGCATCCTCACCGCCGCGAGTTCCCGTTTCTACGCGCAGCCCGGTCTCTTCCAGGGCCGCGCCGGAATGATCCTGCACCTCAGCCGCACCACGGCGCCGGACGCCACCGACGGGCGGCTCGCCGAGCAGATCGCCTCACTGGGCTGGTACGCGATGGCGTACCAGGGCCAACTGGCCTTCCCCGGGCACCAGATGATGCGGCTCTCCATGGACCTCGCCACCGGAACGGCGGGCTGCCTGCTCGCGCTCGACGCGGCCACCACGGGCACCGCCCGGCTGCCGTTCCTGCCGCCGCCCCGGCGGCCCTCATGACGCGGCTCCGCGATCTGACGGAGTCGTGACCCAACCCCGTCCCCACGGGTGGACGCAGAAGGAAGGAAACGAAATGGCACTGCTCGACCTGCAGACCATGGAATCCGACGAGCACACCGGCGGTGGCGGCGCCAGCACGGCCAGCCTGCTCTCCTGCATCAGCGCCGCGAGCGTTCTGCTCTGTCTCTGACGCGCACCGTGTGCTCACGGCTCCGGGCGGTCACCCCCTGCGGGGGAAGGGCCGCCCGGGGTCCTGCGTACCCCTTCGACCTGGGGGCCGTATGACGACGACCTGGGCGGACGCCGGACGGCACAGCGGGACCCGCTGCGTGGCCCTGTGTCTGGTCGGCGCGGCCTCGACCGGCGCCGGTCTGCTGCTGCCGGCGGCCCTCGGCCGCACTCTGGACCTGCTGCTGGCCCACGCCCCCGCGACCCGCTGGGTGCTGTCGTGCGCCGGGCTCGTCCTGCTGGCGGCCCTCCTCGACGCCTGCGAGACGGTACTCACCGGCACCGTCGACGCCCGGACCACCGCGTGGCTGCGGCGCCGGCTGACCGGGCATGTCCTGGCCCTGGGCCCCCGGGCCACCGCCCGCTTCGGGCCCGGTGACCTCGTCGCCCGTCTCGTCGGCAACGCGGCACAGGCCGGGACCGCTCCGGCCGCCCGCGCCGCGCTGCTCGCCGCGCTGGCCGGGCCGGTGGGGGGCGTCGTGGCGCTGGGTCTCATCGACCCGTGGCTGGCTGCCGTGTTCCTCGCCGGAGCACCCGTACTGACCCTGCTGCTGAAGGCGTTCGCCCGCGACACGAGCCGGTCCGTGGCGGAGTACCAGCGGGTGCAGGGGCGGATCGCGACCGCGCTCGCGGAGGCGGTGGACGGCCGGCGGACGGTCCGGGCGGCGGGTACGGCGGACCGGGAGGCGGCACGGATCCTGCGCCCCCTGCCCGAACTGTCCCGCGCGGGCCAGCGGATGTGGCGGGTCCAGGGGCGCGCGGCCGGACAGGCGAGCGCCGTCGCCCCGCTGCTGCAGCTCGGTGTCGTCGCCGTCGCCGGAGTCCTGCTCACCCGGCACCGCCTGACGGTCGGTGAGCTGCTCGCGGCTTCCCGGTACGCGGTCCTCGCGGCCGGAGTGGGCGTGCTGGTCGGGCAGTTCGCGAGCCTCGCCCGGGCGCGGGCCGCCGCGGGACGCGTCGACGAAGTGCTGGCGGAGCCCGCGCCCGCCTACGGCGACCGGCGACTGCCGCGTGGGCCGGGCCGTCTGGAGCTGCGGGGTGTCACCGTCCGGCGCGGCGGACGCACCGTCCTCGACGGCGTCGACCTCGTCGTCCCGGGCGGCACCACCCTCGCCCTGGTCGGCCGCTCCGGCACCGGGAAGTCCCTGCTCGCCGCACTGGCTGGACGGCTGGACGACCCGGACGCCGGGGAGATCCTGCTGGACGGCGTGGAGCTGCGCGAGCTGTCCCACGACGAGCTGCGCGGGGCCGTCGGCTACGCCTTCGAACGTCCCGCGCTCCTCGGCACCACCGTCGAGGACGCCCTCACCCTCGGCCTGCCGTCGCCCTCGCCCGCCCGCGTCCGCGAGGCGGCCCGCACGGCCCACGCGGACGGCTTCGTGCGCCGTCTGCCGCAGGGCTACGCCACCCCCTGCGCCGGCGCCCCCCGTTCCGGAGGGGAGACCCAACGCCTGGGCCTCGCCCGCGCCTTCGCCCACGGCGGGCGGCTGCTGATCCTCGACGACGCCCTCTCGAGCCTCGACACCGTCACGGAGTCCCGCATCGCCGAAGCGCTGCTGTCCCGTGGCACGGGCGGTACCCGGCTCCTCGTCGCCCACCGCGCGGCGACCGCGGCGCGTGCCGACGCGGTGGCCTGGCTGGAGGGCGGCCGGATCCGGGCCGTGGGGACCCACGCGCGGCTGTGGCGGGACGCGGAGTACCGGTCGGTGTTCGGGGGGCCGGATGACTGACGGCATCTTCCGGCGCGGGCTGCGATTCCTGCGGGCCCGGTGGCGGGTCCTGGTCCGGCTCGGTGTCTGGTCCGTGCTGGAGACGGGACAGACCTTTCTCACCGGGTACGCCCCGGCACGCGCGCTCGACGAGGGGTTCCTGGCCGGGCGGGGAGCCGTGGGCCTGGCCTGGCTCGCGGTGGCCGGGGCGGGCGTGGCGGTGGGGGCGTACGGGACCGCGCGGGTGTACGGGGCCGTCGCCGCGCTGGTGGAACCGCTGCGGGACCGGCTGGTGGAGCGGGTGGTCGGGCGCGGGGTGCGGGAGGCCGACGGCGGGGCGCTGTCCCGGCTCACCCAGCAGGTGGAGATCGCCCGGGACACGTTCGCCGGGCTGGTCATGGTGTCGCGGTCGTTCCTGTTCACCTCGGTGGGCGCGCTGGCCGGGCTGTGCTCCCTCGACCCGCTCCTCCTGCTGGTCGTCGGGCCGCCCCTGGTGACCGGCATCGCCCTGTTCGCGGCGACACTGCGGCCCCTGGCCCGCCGGCAGGAGGCGTTCCTCGTCGCCGACGAGGCGCTCGCCGACGGGCTGGGCACCGTGTGCCCCGGACTGCGGGACGTCACGGCGACGGGCGCGGAGGAGACGATCGCCGCCGACGCCGGGGAGCGTATCGACGCGGAGTTCTACGCCGCCCGGTCCCTCGCCCGCTGGGGCGTGCTGCGGGTCGTGGCCCTCGCGGTCGGGGGTCAACTCCCGATCGTGCTGCTGCTGGTCGCCGCGCCCTGGCTGCTGGGCCACGGCGTCACCACGGGCGCCCTGGTCGGGGCGCTCGCCTACACGACCCAGTCCCTGCTCCCGGCGCTCCACAACCTCGTCCACGGCCTGGGCACGAGCGGCGCCCGTCTCACGGTGGTGCTGCGCCGGCTAGTGCCGCGGCAGGCGACGTTTGCCCGGTCAGGAGCGGCGTCCGGGGCCTCCTCTCGGCGTGCCGGACGGAAGACGCCGTTGATGGACCGGACGTGCTTGGGGTTTCGGCCGGTGCGGCGAGAGGGCGTGCCGGGCGTCGCGACGGGGCGGCCGTTGCCTGCCGCGGCACTAGCTCCTCGGTTCTCCGAACAGTTCCACCGCGTTGCGTACCTCCGTCAGGCCTCGGGACAGGGCGCTCACCGAGCCGATCGCTGCCGTCACCAGCAACAGGGAGCTGCGCAGGCGGGGGACTTCCGGGGTGCCGTAGGCGACCATGGCGGCGAGGGCGGCCAGTTCGTCCTCGGCGATGGCGCGGTCGGGGAACTCGGCCGGATGTGCGGCCAGTTCACGGCGCAGGCGGGCCACCGCGGTTCGCAGTCCCGCCACTCTCGGGTCCTCGTCACTGCCGGTCACTGGCCTCTGCCCCACGCTCCGCAACACAGCTCCCCCCTCACACACCGGTGATCGCGCCGAGCAGCCCCTGCGGCGTTGGTCGGGCGCCGGGGGACGCGGGTCAGTAAACGCCACCCGACGCCAAGCGCGCCACCGTGCGGACCGAAATTCAGACCCCGGAAACCGGGCACCCGCCCGGGCGTCAGGTATGCAGGAGGAATGACGGACAACCATCGGCACGTGACCGGACTGCTGCTCGCCGCGGGCGGCGGGCGGCGCCTCGGCGGACGGCCCAAGGCGCTGCTCGAACACCGCGGGCGACCGCTCGTCGAGCACGCGGTCACCGTGCTCCGCGAGGCGGGCTGCGGACGGGTCCACGTGGTGCTGGGCGCCGCGGCGGACACCGTACGAGAGCGGGCGCGACTGGACGGGTGCGTGCTCGTCGAGAACACCGAGTGGGCCGACGGCATGGGGTCGTCCCTGCGTGCGGGCCTGGGTTCGCTCGCCGGCACGGGAGCGCGGGCCGCGCTCGTGTCGCTCGTCGACCAGCCGGGCATCGGGGCCAAGGCCGTGCGGCGGGTGCTCGCCGCGTACCGGAACGAGGACTCGCTCGTCTGCGCCGCCTACGACGGCGTACGCGGCCACCCGGTCCTCCTCGGCGCGGCCCACTGGGCCGGCGTCGCGGCGAGCGCGAGCGGGGACCGGGGCGCACGTGCCTATCTGACGGAGCACCAGGAGGCGGTCACGCTGGTCGAGTGCGGGGACGTTGCGCGGGGGTACGACATCGACACCGAGGCCGATCTCGCACACCTGGAGTGAGCACGGTGGCACGCAGCGCCATCTTTCCTCGACCCGGAGAATCTCGACGTCAACAGATCATTGAACTTCCACAATGAGGAAACTAGTATCCACTGTTCAGAAGCACCCCACCGCTCCCGGGGTGCCGCCCGCCGTACCCGGTTCGACTGGCACCCGGTGCCACCGCTGAAGGAAGTGACAGCTCATGTCCGCACCAGCGCCGTCCCCGCTGGCCATCGTCGACGCCGAGCCCCTGCCCCGGCAGGAGGAGGTCCTCACCGAGGCGGCGCTCGCCTTCGTGGCCGAGCTGCACCGGCACTTCACGCCACGCCGTGACGAGCTCCTCGCCCGCCGCGCCGAGCGCCGCGCCGAGATCGCCCGCACCCCCACCCTCGACTTCCTCCCTCAGACCGCCGCGATTCGCGCCGACGACTCCTGGAAGGTGGCCCCCTGCCCCGCGGCCCTCGAAGACCGCCGCGTGGAGATCACCGGTCCCACCGACCGCAAGATGACCATCAACGCCCTCAACTCGGGCGCGCGGATCTGGCTCGCCGACTTCGAGGACGCCTCGGCACCGACCTGGGAGAACGTCGTCACCGGCCAGGTCAACCTGATCGACGCGTACACACGGAACATCGACTTCACCGACCCGGCGAGCGGCAAGTCGTACGCCCTGCGCCCGAACGAGGAGCTGGCGACGGTCGTCATGCGCCCGCGCGGCTGGCACCTGGACGAGCGGCACCTCGTCGACGCGGACGGCGATCAGGTCCCCGGTGCCCTCGTCGACTTCGGCCTCTACTTCTTCCACAACGCCCGGCGCCTGCTCGACCTCGGCAAGGGCCCGTACTTCTACCTCCCGAAGACCGAGTCGCACCTCGAAGCGCGCCTGTGGAACGACGTGTTCGTCTTCGCGCAGGACCACCTGGGCATCCCGCAGGGCACCGTCCGCGCGACCGTGCTGATCGAGACGATCACGGCGGCGTACGAGATGGAGGAGATCCTCTACGAACTCCGCGACCACGCCTCGGGGTTGAACGCAGGCCGCTGGGACTACCTGTTCTCGATCGTGAAGAACTTCCGTGACGGCGGCGCCAAGTTCGTCCTCCCGGACCGCAACGCCGTCACGATGACGGCCCCGTTCATGCGGGCGTACACGGAACTCCTCGTCCGTACCTGCCACAAGCGCGGCGCGCACGCCATCGGCGGGATGGCGGCGTTCATCCCCTCCCGCCGGGACGCCGAGGTCAACAAGGTCGCCTTCGAGAAGGTCCGCGCCGACAAGGACCGTGAGGCGAACGACGGTTTCGACGGCTCCTGGGTCGCCCACCCCGACCTGGTCCCGATCGCCATGGAGTCCTTCGACAAGGTCCTCGGCGACAAACCGAACCAGAAGGACCGGCTGCGCGAGGACGTCCACGTCGAGGCGGCCGACCTGATCGCGATCGACTCCCTGGACGCCAGGCCGACGTACGCCGGTCTGGTCAACGCCGTCCAGGTGGGCATCCGTTACATCGAGGCGTGGCTGCGCGGCCTCGGCGCGGTCGCCATCTTCAACCTCATGGAGGACGCGGCCACCGCCGAGATCTCGCGTTCGCAGATCTGGCAGTGGATCAACGCGGGCGTCGAGTTCGAGAACGGGGAGAAGGCCACCCCGGAGCTGGCCCGCAAGGTCGCCTCCGAGGAACTCGAGGCCGTCCGCGCGGAGATCGGCGAGGAGGCCTTCGCGGCCGGTCACTGGCAGCAGGCCCACGACCTGCTGCTCCAGGTCTCCCTCGACGAGGACTACGCGGACTTCCTCACCCTGCCCGCGTACGAGCAGCTGCGCGGCTGAGCCTCACCCCTCCGAGTGGCCCAGGGACTGTCCCGGGGCCACTCGGTCGCGTCCGGCCTCTGCCCGCTTCGGCCGCCGGCTCGGAATCATCCGAGGTGCGCCGACCAGTCCTGTTCGGCCGCCGGTTTGCCGTGCAGGTCGGGGACCTGCTTGAGCCACGCGGGCCGTCCTCGCTGGTTCCTCGCCGCGCGCACGGCCTCCTCGGCGGCGAGCTCCTCGCGGCTCGGGAAGTCGGTGGGCAGCCACCGCGCCGACGCGCGCACGCGCGCGTGGAGATACGTCACGTACGCCGCGCGCGCCTCCCCGGGCGAGGAGTGGTCGGTGAGCCAGGCGTCGGGGACCTCGGCCACGACCTCGCGCAGCAGCTCCTCGGTCACCCGGGGCGCGAGTTCGGCGTCGGCGGCGCGGACGTCGGGTCCGTACTGGCCGAGAGCGTGGTGACGGAAGTCGTACGTCTTCTCGGGGTCGGTGGCGTCCCAGCGGTGGTGGAAGACGAGGGCGGCGCCGTGGTCGATCAGCCACAGGCGCGGGGGCACCGTCCCGAGCGTCGGCCAGATCATCAGGTTGGAGCTGAGGACCGTGCGGTCGACGTTCGCGGTCAGCGCGTCCAGCCACACGACGCGCCCGGCCTCCAGCGGGTCGACGCGGAAGTGCTCGGCCACCTCGGGAGTGAAGTCCTGGGCGCCCGGCAGATAGTCCATGCCGAGGTTGACGCCCGCGCTCGCGCCGTGCAGGTCCCGCACCTCCTGGTGCGGTTCCGCGGCGGCGATCGCCGGGTCGAAGTGCACCAGGACCAGCTCCGGGAAACGCAGCCCCAGCGCCCGCGCCAGCTCCCCCACGATCACCTCGGCGACCAGCGCCTTGCGGCCCTGCGCGGAGCCCGTGAACTTCACCACATAGGTGCCCAGGTCGTCGGCCTCGACGACACCCGGCACGGAGCCGCCGGACCGCAGGGGCGCGACGTAGCGGGTTGCGGTGACCTCTCTCAACATCATGAAGTGACCATAGTAACCAGGCGTGACAACCGCAGGCCTGTTTCCGCCGGGACCGGGCAGAGGCCGGGAGTAGGGTGGGCGAGGCGGCGGATGAGGCGGTGGCGCGGGTGGAGTGGCAGGAGTTCGCCGAACAGATGGCCCTGCTCGCACGGGACCTGCTGGCGAAGGACTCGGTTCAGGCGACGCTGGACGAGATCGCCGCATCGGCCGTGCGGCTGCTGCCCGGCTGCGACGCGGCGGGGATCCTGGCGATGCGCAAGGGCCGTGCCGTCACCCTGGCCGTGTGCGGGGAGATGGTCGAGGAGAGCGACCGGCTGCAGGGACGGCTCGCCGAGGGCCCCTGCTTCGACCTCGCCCGCGATCACGAAGGTGACCGGGTGTACCGCATCGCCGACATGACCGATCCGCAGCCGAACTGGCCGCGCTTCGCCGTCGGCGCCCGCGACCTCGGTGTGGGCAGCATGGCCGGCATCCTGCTGTACACCGACCGGCAGGACTTCGGCGCGCTGAACCTCTACGCGCGCCGCCCCGGCGCCTTCGGCAAGGAGATGGAGACCGCGGGCTGGCTGCTGGCCTCGCACGCGGCCGTGGCCCTGTCCAGCGCCCACACCGTCGACCAGCTCGAGCACGCCATGGAGACCCGGCACGCCATCGGTGAGGCCATGGGCATCCTCATGGAACGTCACAGCATGAGCGAGGACGACGCCTTCGCCGTGCTGCGCCGCATCTCCCAGGACCACAACATGAAGCTGCGCGACATCGCACGGCGGGTCAGCGACGAACACAACGGGAAGTGAGGCGGGTGACCGCGCTCCCGCCCCCTCACCCGGCCAGCGGATTGGGCAGCGGCAGGTAGCGGGCGTCCGCGCCGTCGGCGCCGGTCCAGCGCAGCAGGAGGTTGGTCTTGCCGGGCAGGGTCGGGGAGGCGAGCAGGGCGGCCGTCTCGGGCAGGTCGTGGCGGGCCAGCGCGCGGCGGGCGGCGGGCCAGGGGTCGAGGCCGGGGTGGTGTTCGGCCAGGGCGGCGGCGACCTCGCTGAGGTGGTTGACGACCAGGCAGTACACCAGCCGTTCCCAGCCGGCCGCCCGGTCCACGTCCGTCAGCAGCTTCACGCCCTCCGCGTCCCGGAACAGGGCCTGCACCGGTGTCCCGTCGGCGTCCACCGCGACCAGCACGTTCTGCAGATGCGCCTCGAGCACGACACCGTGCTCGGCGAAGGCGGACAGCGCCGGGGGCACGACGACCGCCAGGTACGCCTCCCACCAGGCCGCCGGATCCGCGGCCCCGGCGAGCGGGTCGCCCTCGAAGCCCTCCACGAGGCCCGCGGCGAGCAGCGGGGTCGCGCCGGGCAGCAGATGGCCGCGCAGCCCGTCGCGGACGAGCACCGCGAGCTCCTCGAAGGCGAAGGCGGCGGTGCGGTAGCCGCGGTCGCTCAGCCAGGCCGCCGGCCCCCCGGCGAGGGCGCGCCCGGCGGCCTCGTCCGTGCGGCGGAGTTTGAGCAGGTCGTGGCGCCACAGCCGCCGGATGTCGTTGGTGATGCGCACGTCGAGGCTGAACTTCAGGAAAAGATCCTGCTCGGGGGCGTACAGGGTGCGGATCGCGGCCGTCGGCCAGGTGTCCGCATCGGTGGTGCCGAGCCGGACCAGGCGGCCGTCGGCGAAGGCCTCCGTCAGGTCGACCAGCTCCAGCTGCCAGGGATGCGCGGGCAGCAGCCGGTAGCCCGGCGGGGCCTCGCCCAGCGCGTCCAGCGCCGAGGTGTCGCCCTCCTCGACGACCGAGTCCTCACGCAGCCCGAGCAGCACCAGCGGGAAGCTCGCGTACGCCTCCGGGGCGTACGGCAGCCAGCCCGCGACCGGGCCGCCGCCGCGCGCCTTGGGCGCCGGGTGGTAGGGGTGGCCGGTGACGAGCGACTGCTCGGAACGCCGGTACGGGTCCGTGGGCGCCGTCCGCCGCGCGCGGGCGGCGAGGAGCGCGGCCACCGCGTCTCGGCTGTCGATCATCTCGGCGGGGAGTTCGTGGTTGGTCAGGCCGGTGTCGCGGCGCAGTTCCTCCGCGACGAGCTTGACCAGCTCGGTGTGGCCGACGCGGTGCCAGGCGCCGGCCGTGTACACCTCGGGGTCGGCGGGACGCCGGTCGCCGCGCACCCGCAGCAGACGGTCGACACCGGGCAGCCGGTAGGTTCGGATCGCGTCGGCGCCCGCCCCGGGCGGTCCGGCCGTGGTGCCGTGCGGGCGAGAATCGGCCAACGGTTCGGCGACCTCGCGGAGCAGACAGTTGAGCAGCGGCGCGGCGGCGTACGCGTCGGCGCGGTCGGTGTCGTCGGCTGCGGGCGGGAGGTTGAGATCCACGCGTTCCACTCGTTCCCTGAGGTCCGTTCGAGGCCAAGACGATCAGTTCGGGGCCAAGACGATCAGTATGGAGGGCGTCGCATCCTGTTCATGACGCCGTACTTCCTGCGAGGAGCCAGCCCGTGCACCGTCCCCACCCCGCGGAGGCCGAGGTCGCCGACGAGCTGGCCGCCGTACGCCCCGGCCTGCTGCCACGGTACGCGGCCGAGCTGTCCGGCGCCCGGGCGGCCGTACTGACCCGGCTGTGGCGGGCGCTCGCCCATGAGCCGCTGCCCTGGATCACCGGCCGCGAGCCGGGCCGGGACGGGCTCACCCTGCGCTTGCGGGACGGGCGCCGGCTGCACGGACCGGCGGCCGACCCGTACGCGACCACCGAGTACGTCACGGCCGTAAGCCTCGACGACATGGAGTACGACCATCCGGCGCTGCTGATGACCGACCTGGCCGTGCCGCACGGGAGCGGCTTCGCGGCCGAACTCGCGCACAGCGTCGCCTCGTTGGCGCTGTCGAGGGCCGGCCAGGAGCCGGTCACGGAGGAGTGGCCCGAACGGGACCGGGAGTGGGAGCAGCGGGTGGTCGACGGGCACCCCTTCCACCCCAACTGCCGTTCCCGGCCCGGTTTCTCGGTGGTGGAGCAACTGGCGTACGGGCCCGAGCACCGGCCGGTCGTCGAGCTGGGGACGGTGCCGGTGGCGGCGGGCGAGTGCCTGGTGACCGGCGAGTGGCCGGACGAACTACGGGACGGGGGACGGCTGTTGCTGCCGGTGCACCCGTGGCAGGCGGCACACGTGCTCAAGCGCACCTGCGACCCATGGCTCGGCGCGCACCCGCTGATGTCCCTGCGCACGCTGGCTGTTCCCGGCGGTCCGCACGTCAAGACCGCGCTGAGCGCCCGGCTGACGTCCTCGGTGCGGGACATCTCGGTCTACTCGGTGGGCCTCTCGGCCACGCTGTCCTCGTTCGCCGAGTCGCTGGCCGCGCGCTGCGACGGTCTGTTGCACGTCACGCGCACCCTGGGCGCGGCCACGGCCGACTCCCCCGACCTCGCGGCGGTGTTGCGGGAGTCGCCACAGAAGTACGCGGCGACGGACAGCGGCGAGCGGGTCGTGCCGGTGGCCGCGCTGTCCACCACCGCGTTGCCCGCGTCCCCCTCCTGGCTCGCCGAGTTCACCCGCCTCGCCCTCACCGTCGGCCTGCGCCTGCTGGAGCTGGGTGTGGCCCTGGAGGCGCACGGTCAGAACCTGCTGGTGGTCCTGGACCGGACGGGTGCCCCGCTGCGGCTGGTCTACCGCGACCTGGCCGACATCCGGGTCAGCCCGGCCAGGCTGACCCGGCACGGCATCCCGGTTCCGGAGCTGAGCGGACGGATCGTCACGGACGACGTGCCGGTCCTGCGCCGCAAGCTGTTCGGCTCGCTGGTGGCGGGCGCCCTGGCCGGTACGGCGGGTTCGGCGCCGGTGCTCGGGACGGCGCTGGAGACAGCCGTACGGGATCTGCCCCGCTCGCCGGATCTGGTCGCGCTGGTCGGGGGGCCGCTGCCGACGAAGGCGTTGACGCTGATGCGGATGTCGCCGGGGACGGCGGGGGATCAGTGGGCGGAGCTGCCGAATCCGCTGAACTCCCGGTACCACCCCGCTCGTTTTGGATCATGGCGCACCTGATCAATAGGATCCGCCGATGATCAGAACACAACGGCTGGCGGCAGGAGTGTGCGCCCTGCTCGCCACCCTGGCGGCGGGGCTCGCCTTCCCGGCCGCGGCGAGCGCCGGCGAACCCACGGGCGGGGCCACGCCCAAGGTCGACCTCGTCCTCGACGTCAGTGGCTCCATGCGGACCCGGGACATCGACGGTGGGACCCGGATGGCGGCGGCGAAGCAGGCGTTCAACGAGGTGCTCGACGCGACACCGCAGGAGGTCCAGCTCGGCATCCGCACCCTCGGCGCCAACTACCCCGGCAACGACCGGAAGACGGGCTGCAAGGACACCGCGCAGCTCTACCCGGTCAGCACGCTCGACCGTACGGGGGCCAAGACGGCGGTGGCGACCCTCTCCCCCACCGGCTGGACGCCGATCGGCCCGGCGCTGCTGAAGGCGGCCGACGACCTCGCCGGCGGCGCGGGTTCCAAGCGGATCGTCCTGATCACCGACGGCGAGGACACCTGCGCCCCGCTCGACCCGTGCGAGGTGGCTCGCGCGATCGCCGCCAAGGGCATCGGCATGACCATCGACACGCTTGGCCTGGTCCCCGACACCAAGATGAACAAGCAGCTCAGCTGCATCGCCGAGGCGACCGGCGGGACGTACACCTCGGTCGAGCACACGGGCGAACTCACCAAGAAGGTCAACCAGTTGGTGGACCGCGCGGCCAACCCGGTGGTGACGCCGGTGGCCACCGAGGGCGCCTCGGGGTGCACGGACGCGCCGACGCTCAAGTCCGGCCTGTACAGCGACCGGGAGGAGTTCGGGCAGGAGCGCTGGTACCGGGTGGAGGTCCTGCCAGGCCAGGAACTGCGCGCCTCGGTGAGCGTGGCGGCCGACCGGGCCGTGACCCCCGCCTACGGCACGTTGCTGCGGGCCGTCACGGTGCACGGCCGCGAGATCGTGCGCGGGGAGGCCGCCGGCGACGGACGCACGGACGTCATCTCGACCGGGCTGCGTTACCCCGAGCCCCAACGGGACGGTGACGACAGCGACAAGCCGGCCGCCGAGACGGTGTGCCTGCAGGTCACCCACTCCTTCTCGGCCGCGCCGGGCGTCAAGACCACCCCCGGTCTCCCGCTGGAGCTGACGGTCGACGTCGTCGACGGCCCCTCGCCCGCGAGCGACGTGGCCTCCTTCGGGCTCGGACGCGGCTGGTGGCTGCTCGGGGTGCTGGTGCTGGTCGGGTTCCTGGCCGGTCTGATCTGGGGCTGGCTGTCGCGCTGGCGGGTCGCGGTCTGGAGGACCAACTGATGTGGATCACAAAAGCGTTGAGCGCAACACTGCTGGCCCTGGGCCTCGCGGCCGGCCCCGCGGCGGCCGACTCCTCACCGTCGCCCTCGCCCTCCTCGTCCTCGGACGGCGGCGCACCGACGACGGCGGGCACGTCCTTCCGTACGGCGACCGAGATCAAGCAGGGGCAGCGCGCCACGGCGAGCGCCTCCACCGGCGACTACCTGTACTGGTCCTTCCCCGCCGACGCCGGACAGCGCCCCACGGTCAGGACGACCGTGAAGCTGCCGCAGTCGCACGCGCCCCAGACCTGGCAGATCGATGTGTACGACGGCCTGCGCCGCCGCCAGTCCTGCCAGTACGGGGCGCAGACCCGTACGGTGGCGCAGGGCGACACGTCGGTCGATCTGGCCTGCGTCCTGCGCACGGTCCGCGCCTGGTCCGAGCCGTGGGCCAATGACCCGCTGCCCGGCACGTACTACGTCCGGCTGACGGTGCTGAACCTGACCACGGCCGACCTCGGCCAGCCGATCGGCGCCTTGCTCCAGGTCGACTCCAAGGACGTCGGCGGCGCTGCGGCGGTCGACGGCACCCTGGCGAAGCCACTGGTGCCGGGCATCTCCGTGTCCTCCAAGCCCGAGGAAAGTGCCGGGAGTTCGTCGAAGTCGGCGGTGCTGTCCAGCATCGAGCCCGAGGGCGGCTGGTCGTCCGGCTGGTGGTCCGACCGGTGGGTGTGGACCGGCGTGGGCGCGGTGCTCGCCGCCCTCGCGGGGATCGGCGGCTATGCGCTGACGCGGGGGTCGGGCCGGCCGTCGCGGGTGCCGCCGGGATCCTGACGGTACGCCAAGGGGCCCACCGGTTTCGCCTCGGTGGGCCCCTTCGTCACGCCTCCCTCAGCGCCTTCGCGAGCGTGCCGTCCCCGGTCACGGTGACCCGCCCGGCCCGTACCGCCTCGCCGAGCCCCAACTCCCCACGTGCCACGGCCGCGCAGGTCTCCGCGTCCAGTACGAGCCGTGCGTCCGGCTCGGCGGGGGCGGGCCCGTCACCGTACACCGGACCGTCCTCAGCGCCCACGTACAGGTGGAAGTCACCTTCCTCCAGGCGCACTTCGACCAGCCCCTCCCCCTCCAGCGCACGCAGCAGGGGCAGCGCGAACCAGTGGGCGCGCAGGGCGTCCGTGGGCCGCCGGTCGCCGAGCTCGGCCTGACCCCACCGGCTGAGCGCCTGCAGCACGGGCAGCAACTCCCGTCCACGGGGGGTCAGTTCATAGACGTAGGCCGCGCCGGGCGGTGGCAGCCGCCGCCTGCTGGTCAGGCCGTCACGCTCCATGTCCTTCAGCCGTGAGGCGAGTACGTCCGTGCTCACGCCCGGCAGGTCCGCGTGCAGGTCGGTGTAGCGGCGGGGACCGGCCAGCAGCTCCCGGACGATCAGCAGGGTCCAGCGGTCGCCCACCAGGTCCAGGGCGCGGGCTGCGGAACAGTACTGGTCGTAGCTTCGGCGAGGTGACATGCGACGCAGTCTAGACATGTTGTTGGACTTTCCAAGCTCGAACTTGGTAAAACCAAGCAACACACGAAACCGGAGGGGCGAGCGAGCATGGAGTTCCGGCAGTCGAACAAGCTCAGCGAGGTCTGTTACGAGATCCGCGGCCCGGTGATCGAGCACGCCAACGCGCTGGAGGAGGCGGGCCACAGCGTGCTGCGCCTGAACACCGGCAACCCCGCGGTGTTCGGCTTCGAGGCACCGGAGGAGATCCTCCAGGACATGATCCGGATGCTCCCGCAGGCCCACGGCTACACGGACTCCCGCGGCATCCTCTCCGCCCGCCGGGCCGTCGCCCAGCGCTACCAGACGCTCGGCCTCGAGGTCGGCGTCGACGACGTCTTCCTCGGCAACGGCGTCTCCGAACTGGTCTCCATGGCCGTACAGGCGCTGGTCGAGGACGGCGACGAGATCCTGATCCCCGCCCCCGACTTCCCCCTCTGGACGGCGGTGACAACGCTCGCCGGGGGCAAGGCGGTTCACTACCTCTGCGACGAACAGGCCGACTGGTACCCGGACCTGGCCGACATGGAGTCGAAGATCACGAGCCGCACCAAGGCCGTCGTGATCATCAACCCCAACAACCCGACCGGCGCGGTCTATCCGAAGGAGATCCTGGAGGGCATCCTCGACCTCGCCCGCCGCAACGGCCTGATGGTCTTCGCCGACGAGATCTACGACCAGATCCTGTACGACGACGCCGTGCACCACTCCGTCGCCGCCCTCGCCCCGGACCTGGTCGTCCTCACCTTCTGCGGTCTGTCGAAGACGTACCGGGTGGCCGGTTTCCGCTCGGGCTGGCTGGTGGTCACCGGCCCGAAGCAGCACGCGAGGGACTATCTGGAGGGCCTGACGATGCTGGCCTCCATGCGACTGTGCGCCAACGCGCCCGCCCAGTACGCCATCCAGGCCGCGCTCGGCGGCCGCCAGTCCATCCGCGAGCTGACCACCCCGGGCGGCAGGCTCTACGAACAGCGCAACGTCGCCTGGGAGAAACTCAACGAGATCCCCGGTGTGTCCTGCGTGAAGCCGAAGGGCGCGCTGTACGCCTTCCCGCGCATCGACCCCAAGGTCCACAAGATCCACGACGACGAGAAGTTCGTCCTCGACCTGCTGCTGCGGGAGAAGATCCAGGTGGTCCAGGGCACCGGCTTCAACTGGCCGGCCCCGGACCACTTCCGCATCCTCACGCTGCCCTACGCGGACGACCTGGAGGCGGCGATCGGACGGATCGGGCGGTTCCTCAGCGGGTACCGGCAGTAGCTTCTTCGGTCACCCGAGGGCGACTTCGCACCAGACCGTCTTGGTGTACGGGTCGTTGCCGGTCGTTCCCCAGTGGGTGGCCAGGGCCTCGACGAGGACGAGACCTCGGCCGGAGTCCGACTCCGGGGAGGGTGCCCGGAGGTCGCCGGGGGTCGGTGGACGGCGGTCGGGGCGGGGATCGGTGACCTCGATACGCAGGGCCGGGTCCGCCGGGTAGAGCGTGAGACGGAGGCGGAAGTCACGGCCGCGCACCCGGCCGTGCAGAGCGGCGTTCGCGGCGAGTTCGGCCACGAGGAGGGTCGCCGTGTGGTTGGCGTCGGTGTCGTAGGGCCAGCCCCAGCTGTCGAGTTGCTCGGCCGCGAGGCGGCGGGCGAGGCGGGCGCCTCTGGGCGTGGCCGAGAGGCGGATCGCGAAGTGGCGGACGGGGGCCGGGTGCGGGGCCGTCGTGGGGGCAATATCGGCGTTCATGTCACTCAGCGTGGTCACGCGACTCTACGCTGACCAGTAACGACAGCGGTACGTGGCGTCACTGTCCGGGTGCTGTCCGGCTCTGTCCGGGCGGTGTGGCGTCACGTCGTGCGTCGGCGGGGAGTTGGGTACGGGCGGCACGTGGAGGTGTCCGGGCGTGGGCGTGACGGGGCGAGAGCCGCAGGGCGGCGACGGGATGGAGCCGTACGGCGCCGATGACGAGGAGTCCGCGGCGGTCCTGCGGACGGTGGGGCGGGTCGTCAAGACGTGCCGCGAGCGGAAGGGACTGAGGCAGGCCGAGTTGGGGGCTGCCATCGGGTACAGCGAGGAGCAGGTTTCGTCGGTGGAGCGGGGGCGCAGGGCGCCGAGTCCGACGTTTCTGGAGGCGGCCGACGGGGTTCTGGACGCCGGTGGGTTGATCGCCGGGTTGAAGAAGGACGTGGAGGAGGCCCGGTATCCGAAGAAGGTGCGGGATCTGGCGAAGTTGGAGGGGGAGGCGGTCGAGATCTGCGCCTACACCAACACCGTTATTGACGGCCTGCTGCAGACCCCGGAGTACGCACGGGCTTTGTACGGGATGCGGCGGCCACTCTTCACCGAGGAGGAGATGGAACGCCTTGTCGCTGCGCGTATGGGGCGGCAAGAAGTCTTCGACAGGCAGCCGACGCCGATCTTCAGCTTCGTCCAGGAGGAGGTCACGTTGCGCCGCCCTGTCGGAGGCAGAATGGTGATGCGTAGGCAGCTCGAACGTCTGTTGGAGTTCGGCCAGCGCCGGAACGTAGAAATCCAGGTGATGCCGACGGACCGCGAGGACCATGCTGGTCTGGCAGGCTCGTTCCAACTGCTGCGGCTCAAGGAGGGAGACACGGTGGGACACAACGAAGTCCAGCTGATCAGCCGTCTGATCTCCCACCCCAAGGAGATCCAGGTCCTGGAGATCCGCTACGGCATCATCCGGGCCCAGGCGCTTACGCCCCGTGAGTCGCTGGCCTTCGTCGAGAAAGTGCTGGGAGAGACATGATGACCAACCCCTCGATGGGGAACGGTTCGGCGCTGGAGTGGTTCAAGAGCAGCTACAGCACGAACGACGGCCCGGCGTGTGTGGAGGTCGCCTTCGCCCCCGAGGCCATCCACGTACGGGACTCGAAGCGCGTGCCAGGCCCCCAGCTCGCCTTCGCTGCTCAGCAGTGGGCCGCTTTCCTCTCGTACGCCGCAGGTCACTGACGGCAGTTCTTCCGGGCGCTCGGCGCATCGGCTCGTAGCCTGGGGCTCATGGGTGACGTCTTCCTCGTCCGGCACGGTGAGACCGAGTGGTCGCGGTCCGGGCGGCACACCGGGGCGACCGATGTGCCGCTGACCGAGCGCGGGCGGGAGGAGGCGCGGCGCCTGGTGCCGCTGATCCGCTCGCACCGGATCGGCGCCGTGTTCGTCAGCCCGCTGCAGCGGGCACGCGAGACGGCGGAGCTGATCGGGCTGCACGACGTGCGGGTCGACGTGGATCTGCGGGAATGGGACTACGGCGGCTACGAGGGCGTCACGACGATCGAGATCCAGCGGGAGCGGCCCGGGTGGTTCCTGTTCAGGGACGGCGTGGCGCCGGGGCCGCCCGAGCACCCCGGGGAGACCCCGGAGCAGGTCGGTCAGCGGGCGGACCGGATGCTGGCCAAGGTGGACGCGGCGCTCGCGAACACGGAGGGGGCCGTGGTGCTGGTGGCGCACGGGCACTTCCTACGGGTGCTGACCGCCAGACGGCTCGGTCTGCCGCCGTCGGGCGGGGCGCTTTTCCAACTGGCGACCGGGACGCTGGGCCGGTTGGGGACGGAGCACGGGCGGCCGGTGATCGCGGGGTGGAACATCCGGCCGGCGGGATAGCGGCGCACCGCGCCCGGGGCGTTGTCAGACCCTCGTCGTAGTCTTCGAGTGGGCTGATCGCGCCAGGTGGGGACGGGCGCGGGGGCCTTTCGGAGACCTGCCCGCCGGGAGGGAGCACGCCGTGACACGACCGCCGACCGCCGCCCAGCGGCGTGTCATCGACGCCGCCGACCCCGTCACCGGGCGGCTGAAGGGGACGGAGGCGCAGCTTGCGGCCCTCGTGAAGCGTGGGCTCGCCTTCCGGCACCCGCGGCCGCCGCACGACCACTTCCTGACGCCGGCCGGGCATCGGATACGCGAGGCCGAGGAGCCCCGGGCACCGGTCGAGGCCGGGGCACCCGCCGGCGGGGTGTTCGCGGCGCGGGTCGGCGGTGAGGAGCCGGCGGCGGACGGGCCCGGTCGCACCCGGGAGGTGCACAGCGCTTGGCAGGGGCTGCTGGAGCTGCGCCGCATGACCAACCGGGACGGGGAGACGGACCGGCCGTGCGGCTGGGAGCGGTCGCATCTGGTGCAGGCCGCCGCGCTCGCCCTGGAGGCGGCCGGTCACCGACCCGCGCAGGGGGACGGCGGCCCGGGGTACCTGGTGCGGGCGACGCCGCAGCCGGAGGCGGTCGCCGTGCACGCGCCTGATCCGGGGTCGCTGCGAGCCTGCGCGGCGACGCTGGAGCGGGCCGGCTGGCAGGTGAGCGAGCACAACGACCCACGGGCCGGGGCGCGTTACTTGCTGGCGTCGCCTCGCCGGGCCTAGACAGGCATGCCAAGATCAGTCGGTCACATCGTCCAACTGTGCGAGCCGTACGAGGAGAGGAAGCTTGTGAGCGAACCGTTTTCCGTCCCGGTGACCGTGCGCGGGTACGAGACCGACGTACAGGGCCACCTCAACCAGGCCGTGTACCTCAACTACGCGGAGCACGCCCGCTGGTCGTTACTGCGGGCGGCCGGGATCAGCCAGGCGGAGCTGATCGGCAGGGGCGTCGGCCCGGTGGCCCTGGAGACGACGATCCGCTACCGGCGGGAGCTGATCGCCGGCGACGAGGTCCGGGTGACGTGCGCGTTCGCCTGGTCCGAGGGCAAGACGTTCCGCATCGAGCAGACCGTCCGCAAGGCGGACGGCACGGTGGCGGCCGAGATCACGGCCGTCGGCGGACTGCTGGACCTCGAGGAGCGCCGCCTGGTCGCCGAACCCCGGAAGCTGTTCGAGGAGCTGGCGACGGACCCGAGCCTGTTCGGTCTGTGACCGGGCTCAGCTCTTCCGCGTCCGTTCGTGCACATGCCCGTCGAGCGGGAAGGCGGGCGGTGCGGCGGGCAGCAGCCCGGCCAGGTCGTATCCGCACTTCTGGGCGACCCGGCAGGAGGCGGCGTTGTCGACCTGGTGCCGGAGTTCGAGGCGGACCAGTCCGTCCCCGGCGAAGGCGGTGAACGCCCAGTCGGTCAACGCCCCCAGGGCCCGGGGAGCGAGCCCGCGGCCCCGGGCATGCGCGACGGTCCAGTAGCCGACCTCGGCCGAGGGGGCGCCGGGGGCAGGGCGCTTGAGCACCATGTGTCCGAGGGGCCGCTCGCCCCGGGCGCCCGCGGTGGCCGCGGTGGCGGCTTCGACGACGGCGAAGGCGAAGCGGTCACCGGCCGCCCAGCCCTGCCGCTGGGCCTGGATCCAGCGGACGGCACCGGCCTCGTCCTCGACGTCCCACCTAGTCCAGCGCCGCAGCGCCTCGTCACCGATCAGTTCGACCAACGCCGGAACGTCGGCCGCCTGCCAAGGGCGCAGCACCAGAGCGGGGGCCGAGGACGTGGCGGGCACGGTGAGCCGGGTCGCGATCTCCTGCATACCGTGACTCTATGCGGCACACCCCGTCGGCCTGGCCTCAACCCAGCCGTACGAACGCCGACTTGTGGTCCCGTGCCCACTCGCGGTACGTCCGCGCGGGCCGGCCCAGCAGGTGGCGTACGTCGTCGGTGACGACCTCGTTGCCGCCGTTCCTGACGAACTGCCTGCTGATCTCGGAGGCGTCGACGAACGTGTCGGTGAAGCCCAGCCCCAGCAGATACGCGCGGGCCTCGGCGGCGGAGAGGTCGCGGACCTCGACGGGGTGTCCCAGCAGTTCCGCGAGGACGGCGGCCTGGTCCGGCACGCTGAGCACCTCGGGACCGGTCAGCGTGTACGTCCGCCCCGAGTGTCCCGCCTCCACCAGCGCCGCCGCCGCGACCTCGGCGACGTCCCGGGGGTCGACCACGCCCTGACCGCCCGTCCCGCTCGTGTTCGGCACCGGCGTGCCCGCGCGGACCGCCTCCGCCCAGCCCAGGGTGTTCGAGGCGAACGCCGAGGGGCGCAGGATCGTCCACTCCGCTCCGCTGTCCCGTACCGCCTGCTCACCGGCCACGTGCCAGGTGCCGACCGGGCCGACGGCCGGGTCGCCGGTGCCGATCCCGGAGAGCTTCACGATCCGGCCCACCCCTGCCGCCCGCGCCGCCTCGACGAGGCCGCGGTCGTGCTCGGCGTCGTCGGGGCCGAACACCCCGACCAGGAAGGCGGCGCTGGCACCCGCCATCGCCGCCTGAACCGAGGCTGGGTCGCGGTGGTGGCCGCGCACCGCCTCCACCTCCGAGGGCAGTCGCGCCCCCTCGGGGTCCCGGGTGAGGGCGCGCACCTTCTCCCCGCGCGCCACGAGTCGTCGTACGACCTCACTGCCGATGGTGCCGGTGGCACCCGTCACAAGAATCATGACCTCAACGGTGGGCCGGGAAGGGCCCGCACTCTAGGAAATTCCGGCACGGTCCACGGGCCTCGGCGCCCGCCCGCCGCGCTTACCGTGGAGGGGTGACGAACCCCGTGACCCGGCGCGCCCTGCCCCTGCCCGACGTGCTGCGTCCCTGGGTCGCGGGCATCGACTCGCTGGCCGTCGGATCGGTGGCGAAGGAGCCGTTCGTCCACCTCCCGGACCCCGACACCAAGGTGGTCCTCCGGCTGGAGGGGAACGGCCGCAGCTCCGCGCTGGTCGTCGGGCCGCGCGTCCGGGCCACCTATCACCAGGGCAAGCCCCTCATCTCGTGCCTAGAGGTGAGGCTGGCACCGGGAACGGCCAGGCCCCTGCTGGGAGTTCCGGCCCTCGACCTGGTCGGCCGGGCCGTTTCCCTGGACGTGCTGCCGGGTGAAGGAGCGCGCCGGCTGGCGCGGGAGCTGCGCCGGCTGGAGCCCGAGGAGGCGGTGGACCGGCTCGCGGCCATGCTTCCGGAGCGGCTGGCCGCGTCCTCGGACGACTCCCGCACCCGACTGGTGCGCGCCGGGGTCGACGCGATGTCGCTGCGCACAGGACACGTACCCGGTCCGGTACCGGATGTCGCACGAAAACTCGCGTTTTCCGAGCGGCAGTTGAGGAACCTGTTCGCCGAGGGCGTCGGCCTCTCCCCCAAGCACTACGCCCGGATCAACCGCGTCCGCGCCGTCCTGGCCCACGCCACCGACCTGTCCTGGGCCGAACTCGCCGCCGCCACCGGCTACTACGACCAGTCCCACATGACGTCCGACTTCCGCACCCTCATGGGGGTGCCACCCCGCTCGTACTTCGCGGGCCGACTTCCCAGCGCCACACCCTGCCAGTCGATCCGCCGGACCTGAATTTCGGGTGCGGGCCGGCCGCCCGCCTGCGATGCTCGGCCCTCATGTCCGTACGACGCGTCAAGCCCAGTTGCTACATCTCCGTCGACATCGAGGCCGACGGCCCCATCCCCGGCCCGTACTCCCTGCTGAGCATCGGCGCAGCGGTCGCCGGTACGCAGACCGCCGAAGGGTTCACCGCCGCGGACCCGGAGGAGCGGACCTTCTACCGCGAACTACGGCCGATCAGTGAGGAGTTCGTCCCCGAGGCGCTGGCGGTCAGCGGTCTTGACCGGGAGCGGCTGAGGAGCGAGGGCGCCGAACCGGCCGTGGCTCTCGGCGAGTTCACCGACTGGGTCCGGGAGGTGGCAGCGGGCGCCCAACCGGTGATGTGCGGCTACCCGGCGTCGTACGACTGGACGTTCCTCTACTGGTACCTGATCCGCTTCACCGGGTCGAGTCCGTTCGGGCACTCGGGCTGCCTGGACATGAAGACGCTGTACGCGACGAAGGCCGGGCTGCCGCTGAGGGCCGTCGCCAAGGGCACCATGCCGCGCCATCTCCTGTCGAGCCGGCCGCACACCCATCACGCCCTCGACGACGCCGTCGAGCAAGCCGAGCTGCTGGCCAACCTCATGGCGTGGCCGGGTCCTCACGGGTCGGGATCGGTACCTGGTTGAAGCCGTAGTACAGGGCCAGCAGGCCGTGGGCCGCGAGGGTGAGGGGGGCCGAGACGAACGCCAGGCCGACCGTGACGGGGTAGCCGAGGGTGCCGAGGGCGAAGCGGGCGCGGGTCGCCCGGGCCGCCGGGACGTCGACGCGGGCGTCGAAGAGGTGGCCGGTGCGGGTGAGGTGCCACCACAGGGCCTGGAAGGTGAGGGCCATCGCCACCATGACGAGGCTGTAGACGGCGGCGGCGACGTGCGAGGCCGCGTCCTCCCGCAGATACCTCGCGAGCATCGCCGTCGGCCAGGGCACCGCCGCCACGACCATCAGCACCAGCAGGTTAAGGAACATCAGCGTACGGTCGACACGGGCCACGTAGCTGAAGAGCTGATGGTGGTTGATCCACATGATGCCGATGACCAGGAAGCTCACCACGTACGCGGCGTACGAGGGCCACTGCGCCCCCAGCGCGTGCCAGAGGCCGCCGTGTCCGTGGATCTCCGGGACCTTGATCTCCAGGATGAGCAGGGTGATGGCGATGGCGAACACACCGTCGCTGAAGGCCTCCACACGGCCGGACTCGTTCATGGGAGACAGCGTGCACCATCGGGGGGCTCACCCCCGAGTACCGTTCCGGGGCGCGCGTGGACGTGCGCGCCCCGGAGACGGTCGCCGTGGACCCCATGAGGGCCCGCGACCACCGGGCGAGGGCCGTCCCCCTCGACCGGAGTTCCTCGACTGCTCAGCCCTGCGCGGAGATCCGTGCGAGCCGCTGGGCCTCGGCCCGGGTGGAGCGGGCGATCGCGTCCTCATCGACGTGCAACAGGCGGCCCTTCTCGACGATCTGACGGCCGTTCACGAAGGAGGCGGTGACCGGGGCCGCCGCGCCGAAGACCAGCGCGGTGACCGGGTCGGCGATGGAGGCGTGGGCCAGGGTGTCCAGCCTCCAGAGGACCAGGTCGGCGAGCTTGCCCGGCTCCAGTGAGCCGATCTCCCGTGCCCGGCCCAGGACTTGGGCGCCGCCGTAGGTGCCCAGGCGCAACGCCTGGCGGGCGTTCAGCGCGGCCTCCCGGTGCGCGCCGAGGCGGTTGACGAGCAGGGCGTTGCGCAGTTCGGTGTGCAGTTCGCCGGACTCGTTGGAGGCGGTGCCGTCGACGCCCAGGCCGACCGGGACGCCGGCCGCGAGCATGTCGGGGACGCGGGCGATACCGGCCGCGAGGCGGGCGTTGGAGGAGGGACAGTGGGCGACGCCCGTCCCTGTCCGGGCGAAGGCGGCGATGTCGGAGTCGTTCATGTGGACGCAGTGCGCCATCCACACGTCCTCGCCGAGCCAGCCGGTCGACTCGAAGTAGTCGGTCGGGCCCATCCCGAACAGTTCCTTGCAGAACTGCTCCTCCTCGACCGTCTCCGAGCCGTGGGTGTGCAGCCGCACCCCGAGTCGGCGGGCCAACTCGGCGCCCTCACGCAGGAGTTCGGTGGAGACCGAGAAGGGGGAGCACGGCGCCACGGCCACCTGGGTCATCGCGTCGAAGGACGCGTCGTGGTGCTCCTTGACCGTCTGCTCGGTCGCCGCGAGAGCGCCCTCCCGGGTCTCCACGGCGAAGTCCGGGGGCAGGCCGCCGTCCTTCTCGCTGCGGTCCATGGAGCCGCGGGCGAGGGTGAAGCGCACGCCCGTCTCGCGGGCCGCCCGGATGATGGCGCCGGACAGGTCGCCGGAGCCCTTCGGGAAGACGTAGTGGTGGTCCATGGCTGTGGTCACACCGCCGCGGGCCATCATCGCCAGGGACCCCTGGGCGGCCGCGTACACCATCGGCTCGTCGATGCGCGCCCAGGTCGGGTACAGGGCGACGAGCCAGTCGAAGAGGTTGTGGTCGGTGGCCAGGCCCCGGGTGATCCACTGGTAGAAGTGGTGGTGGGTGTTGACCAGTCCGGGGGTCACCAGATGACCGGAGGCGTCGATGCGGCGTACGACGTCCTGGAGGCCCTCGGGGGCCGGTCCCGCGCCCAGCGACTCGATGCGGTTGCCGGCGATGACGACGTGTCCGGACGCGTACTCGGTGTCCTGCGCGTCGACGGTCGCGATCGAGCAGTTCTCGATGACCACGCGCTGTGTTGCTGCCACGGTTCGTCCTTCAGAGGTTGGTGAGGTCCGCCGGGATCTTCGCCTCGCGGCCGTCCCTGAGGACGGTGGCCTCGATCAGGCCGTAGGGCCGGTCGGCGGCGAAGTAGACCTCGTTGTCGTTCTTCAGTCCGAACGGCTCCAGGTCGACCAGGAAGTGGTGCTTGTTCGGCAGGGAGAAGCGGACCTCGTCGATCTCGTCGCGGTTCTCGATGATCCGCGTGCCCATGGCGTAGAGGGTCTGCTGCAGCGAGAGGGAGTACGTCTCGGCGAAGGCCCGCAGCAGGTGCGACCTGGCCTCCTGGTAGGAGGCGTCCCAGTCGGGCGCCTGCTGCCCGTCGTCGGTCCAGTTGTACCGCCAGCGGGCGGAGACCTCGGTGGCGAGGATGCGGTCGTACGCCTCGGGCAGGGTGGTGTAGCGGTCCTTGACGTAGCCCCAGAACTCGGAGTCCGTGGAGTTCAGGACGGTCAGGTCCTTGAGCCCGGAGACGACCTCCCAGGACGAGCCGTCGTACGTGATCTGGGCGAGGCGGGTCTCCTGGCCCTTGCGGACGAAGGAGTGCGCGCCCTTCCCGGAGTGCTCCATCCGCTCCCAGGTGTACTCCTCGACGCGGATGCGGGCCCGGTGGATGGGCTCCTGGCTCGTCACGAAGTGCCGCGCGAGGTGGATGCCGAACTGCTCGGCGGACTCGATGCCGTGCTCCTTGGCGAACGCGTACACGGTGTTCTTGGTGGTGTCGGTCGGCAGCACGTTGGCGTTGGAGCCGGAGTAGTGGACCTCGTCCATGTCACCGGAGAGCGACACGCTGACGTTCAGGTCCTTGATGTGGTGGGTGGCGCCGTCCCGCGTGATCTTGACGACTCGGTTCTCGGCCTTGCCGTACTGGTTCTGTCCCAGAATGGTGGGCATGTGTAGCTAGCTCCCTCGGTATACGGAGTAGCCGAACGGGTTGAGCAGCAGCGGTACGTGGTAGTGCTCGCCGGCCTTGACGGCGAAGGTGATCGCCACCTCCGGAAAGAAGGCACCGCTGTCCCGATTCGCGGGGGCGTCCTGCTGCGCATCGGCTTGCTTCTTCTCGAAGTACGGTTCGACGGCGAAGTCGAGCCGTACATGGGTCGTCCCTTCCGGCAGCGCCGGGAGGTCCTTGCACCGGCCGTCGGCGTCGGTGGCCGCCCCGCCGAGCGCCTGCCAGTCCGCGTCCCTGCCGCCGCGGGCGGAGAGGTGGACGGCGACACCCTCGGCGGGGCGGCCGACGCTGGTGTCCAGGATGTGCGTGGACACGGAGGCGGTGGTGCTGGTGCTCATGGTTCAGGCTTCCTCTTCGACGGGTTCGACGAGCCGGGCCAGCCGGATGCGGTTGATCTTGCCCAGCTCGGTGCGGACGATCTCGCGCTCCTGCTCCGGCGCGTTGCCGATCCGTTCCTTGACCGCGTCGCGCATCTGCTCGGCGCTCAGGCCGGTGGCGCAGATGAGGAAGACATGGCCGAACCGGTCCTGGTAGGCCAGGTTCAGTTCGAGCATCTCCGCCTTGAGCTCGTCGGAGGCGCCCGCCATGCCCCGCTGCTCACGCGCCGAGGTCGGATCGCCCTCCTTGGGGCGGCCGATCGGCGGGTGCCCGGCCATGGCCTCCGCCAGGTCCGCCGTGGTCAGCTCGGCCATGGCGGCGTCGCTGGCGGCGTACAGGTCCTGGACGGAGGAGTAGGGGCGGGCGGCGAGCAGGCGCCGTACCCACGCCGTGGCGGCGCACGCCTCGTGGAGTGCGGCGTGGGCCGCGGGCTCCTCCAGGGCGTTGAACCGGGCCAGGCCCGGGGGCGTGGATGTCGACGTCACGGCAGCCTCCGTGGCCGCGAACGGCCGTCGTGCTTCTGCGGGTGCCGTCAGCTAACGCCCCGAGGCGACATCACGTCAACACTTTGTTGAAAATTCCGGGTAACGAAACCCCGCGCGGGGCGCCTGCTCAGCCCTCTTTCTCGCGATTGAGGTAGTTGTAGACCGTGAACCGGCTGACGCCGAGCGCGCTCGCGACGGTCTCCACGCCGTGCCGTACGGAGAAGGCGCCGCGCGCCTCGAGTATCCGTACGACCTCCTGCTTGGCCTTGCGGTCCAGCTCGGCGAGCGGCTTGCCCTGCTTACGCTCCATGGCGGCCAGGATATGGTCGAGGGAGTCCGCGAGCTGTGGCAGCCGTACGGCGACCGCGTCGACGCCCTCCCAGGCGAGCACGACGTCGTCGGGGCCGGCCTCGTCCGGCGGGAGCAGCTCGCCGCCCATGGCGTCGACGAGCGGTTTCACGGCCGTGATGAACGGCTCGTCCCCGGTGCCGGTCACGCGCCGCCCTCCCCGATGACGTTGACCTGCACGGAGATCCGGGTGGCGCCCGCCTCCAGGGTCTTGCGCAGCACGGCGTCCAGCGCCGTCAGAACGGCGTCGGTCGCGCCCTCCGCGGTGTTGCCGAAGGGGCCGACGTCCACCGCGTCCAGCTCGGCCGCCTCGATGACCTCCCGGGCGACCAGCGCGTGCGCGGGCGCCTCGTCGAGGTCGAACGGCTCGGTCGTGAACTCCACTCTCAATCGCACAGTACCCCCAGACACCCTTCTGACCTGCACTTTCACCCCCGATCACCCACCGAGAGGGCACACCGAGGGCACAGTGAGGGCTGCACCACGGTCGCGATCTACCGCAGGCCGGTCAAGTTCACGCGGCGGAGCTGGTTCGTCCGCCACGAGGCGACCCTAACCGACCTGGGCAACGGGAGGCGGTGCGCGCTCCCTACGGAGCCGCGCTGTCTCGCCGCGCATCTGGCCAACCTCTGCGCGGGGCGGTGGTCACCACCAAGGTCCCGCCAGGACCTTTGATCCGCTGCTGCGCCCTGCCGTCCCGCTCAGTTCCAGGTCCTTGCGCATGGCATCGCTGCATGGTCGGGTGCAGCCGGCCCAGATGCCGACCGCGTCGGAGTAGTCCGGCCGACGGTCGTCCACCTCGCCCACGGAGACACCGCCACCGGAGGTGTCGTGGATGAAGTTCCCGGTGATCGTGGAGTTCTGGGTGCCGTCGGCAAGGTCGATGCCGGTGCCGCCGGTGTGGGTGATCTCGTTGCCGGTGAAGGTGACGTTCGAGCCGCGGTGGACCTGGACAGCGGCGGAGGCCCGGAGAACATGCAGGACTTGATCAAGCTCCAGGAGCAGGTTGCCTGACCGTTGCGGCGTGATGCCGTCGGGGGCTGACGATGTGCGATCCGGCCGCTTCGATCGCCGGAGTGTCGCCCACTTGCCACTTCCCGGGTGGCTACAGCCCCAAACGCTGCCGATCGCCTTGAGTCGACAGAATCGCGGATTGATAAGTCGTATTCATTTTATCGAGATCCCACAGGCAAGCCTTGGACTTTCAAGCATATACCCCAACCTTGCCGGCTAAATCAGTGCATAAGTTGCGCCCATCGCCTCAAGTTCATCAAAGAAGTGCCCTACACACTCTTGACGGGTCCCTTGATGAGGCGGCTAATTTTCTCCCGCATTGGTATCGATGTAGCGGTCTCATCTAAGCGACGCCGACCGGGACGGCCGGCGTCGGTTCATCCAAGCTCCCCGACCTGCTCTGGCCCCTGCAAACCAAGGGAATCCCTCATGACCGGCAACGAGCCTGCGGACCAGCAGTGGCCCCCACCACCCCACTCATCGACATCCACCACCTGGGGGAGCTCGACCAACGTCCGCTACCTCGGCTCGTGAGAGCGCCGCCCCGTCCAGGGCGAGACGGACCCGGAGGAGCTGCAACGCCCCTTCGTTGAACGCGGGCTGGTCCGGCGCCGTCCTCGCGGGCGGCTGGAACCGCTGGGCCGCCACCTGCGGACGAACTGCTCACCGACTGTGCCGCGACCACCCACCCCAAGCACCGTCGATGTCCGCCTGCTGAAGTCGCCCCCCCATACGCGAGATTGTGCCGCTCACCGACGCTCCTGAGCCCTCGGGACGCTCGCCGGCCGGGGGGAGATCCGCGTCAGCCATACCGACAACACCCCGGAGCCGCCACATGAACGCTTTGCCGACCGTCCGTAGCAGAAGGAGGGGCAGACGATGAAGCCCGCCACCTCCACCCTCCGCAAGCTGTCAGCAGTGCTTGCCATGGCCTGCTCGGCTGCCCTGCTGACTTCCCTCACGACGCCGACCCCGGCCTCGGCCGTGACCCAGGCGACCTACTACGTCGCCCCCGACGGCGACGACGCCAACGCCGGGACGATCACGGCGCCGTTCAAGACCCTGCAGCACGCACGGGACGTCGTGCGCACGGTCAACAGCAACATGAGCGGAGACATCACCGTCTATCTCCGTGGCGGCAACTACCCGGTGAGCAGCACCATCGACTTCACGTCGGCCGACTCCGGAACGAACCGCCACCGTGTCGTGTACGCCGCCTACCAGCACGAGAAGCCGGTGCTGGACGGAGGCGTTCAGGTGACCGGCTGGACTCAGCACAGCGGGAACATCTGGAAGGCCACGCTGAACCGCAACATCAAGCTCCGCTCGCTCTACGTCAACGGCAAGCGCGCCAAGATGGCCTCCAAGACGATCAACTCGGCGGGATGCTACGGGTCCTACGCCGTTACGGCCGGCCAGGCTTCCTGGGCGTGGGAGTCGGGTTCGCAGTGCGACGGGGCCAAGTACAGCCTCTCCGACCTTCCCGCCGTCGCCTCCAACCAGGACGACGTGGAGATCCAGTCGGCGACCACCTGGACCACGGCCATCGTGGGCGTCCGCCAGATCACCATGAGCTCGGACGGCGCCAACCGGGTGGCCCTGTTCCAGGAGCCGGGCGCGGCCATCGCCCAGGGACCGCCGAACGGCAACTTCAAGGCCGGCAGTGGCAGCCACACCTTCATGAACGCGTACGAATTCCTGGACCAGCCCGGCGAGTTCTACTTCGACAAGACGAGCCACACCCTCTACTACTACAAGTCCGGCTCCGAGGACATGACGTCGGCGCAGGTCTTCGCTCCGAACAACGTGTCCACCCTCATCAAGATCGCCGGTACGTCCACCACCGACCACGCGCGGAACATCACGTTCTCCGGGCTCACGGTCGAGCACTCTGACTGGAACCTGGTCAACGTCGCGGGCTCCGTCTTCCGGCAGGGGCAACAGGGCAACGCCAGCTCGACCGTGTACGCGAGGCAGAACTTCCACGCGTACACCTACCGCAACGTCGACCTGCCGCCGGCTGCCGTACAGATCGAGAACGCCGACGGCATCGTCCTGTCGCGCACCACAGTGCAGCACACCGGCGCCGACGGAATCACCATGGCCAACGACGTGACGGACTCGCAGTTGACCGGCAACGTCACGAACGACATAGCCGGGTCTGCCATCACCGTGGGGCACCCGCAGCACGTGTACATCGGGGACTACACCTCGACCAACCACGAGAAGTATCCGGTGAACGTCGAGGGTCTCTGCAAGAACATCTCGATCACGGACAACTACCTCTACGACAGTGCGGTGTTGTTCCAGGGGTCCAGCCCGGTGTCGGCGTACTTCACCGACACGCTGTCCGTGCAGCACAACCGGATCGAGAAGTCCCCGTGGGCGGGCATCACCCTCGGCTGGGGATGGTGGAACTTCGACGGTTCGGCGAACTCCATCAACCCCGGGAACCCCACCACCACTGCCAAGAACAACACCATCAGCTACAACCAGATCGTCGACACGATGCAGGTGCTGGGCGACTCTGCTCCCATCTACGACCTGGGGAGCCAGCCGGGCACCGTGATCAGCAACAACTACATCCAGGGCGTGCCGGCCGGCCACAAGTACGGACTGCACCCAGATGAGGGGTCCGCCTACCTCAACTTCCACGACAACGTGCTCGACATCGACCCGGGCGTCGCCTACACCATCAACTCCGGTACATGGGGCCGCCAGCACGACCTCAGCATCACCAACACCTACGGCACGATCAACAAGATCTTCAGCAAGAGCGTCCCGAACAGCACCATCCAGGACGTACACGCGTACGCGGACGACGTGTGGCCGTCGCAGGCGTACAGCATCGCCGTGAACTCCGGTCTGGAGGACGCCTACAAGGACCTCGTCCCCCAGAGCAGCCTGGGTGATCAGGACTACGCCCTGCCCGCGAGCACGTTCACCGGCAAGGGCGTGTCGTCCATCCCCGTCCGCAGCCTCGGCGACGCGACGAAGACGCTCTGGCTGGCTCCCTCGGGTACGACGACGTTCGCCGCCGGCCCCACCATGACCAAGGCGTCCGGCACGGCGACGACCATCAGTATCCCGCCGACGGTCGACGACTACCGCCTCTACGTCGTGGACGCCCAGGGGAACGCGTCCGCAGCGTCAAAGTCCCTCGTACGGCAGCGATGGGCCTACGTCGACGACAAGGACTCGGGTCTGACCTACTCCTCCACCTGGTCGAACTGGAACGACTCCAAGGACTTCAACGGATCCGAGAGATACACCAACAAGACCGGCGACTACGTCCAGTACTCGTTCACCGGCTCGGGCGTCCGGTACCTCAGCATGAAGCAGCCGAACATGGGGAAGATCGACGTCTACATCGACGGCACCCTGGCGCAGTCGGGCATCGACGCCTACGCCCCGACGGTGACGAAACAGGTGCCGCTGTTCGAGAAGACGGATCTCCCCGCGGGCCCGCACACCATCAAGGTCGTCTGCGACGGAACGAAGGACGCGGCCTCGTCCAACACCGTCTGTGCGCTGGACGCGTTCGCCTCCATTCCCTTTCCCGCCAAGAACGCGTTCTACAAGGTCCTCAACAAGGGCAGCGGCAAGGCGGCCGACGTCTCGGGCGCATCGTCGACCGCCGGGGCGAACGTCATCCAGTGGAACGACACCGGAGCGCAGAACCAGGACTGGCGTTTCGTCGCGGTGGGTGACGGCAGCTACGAGATCGTCAACCAGAACAGCGGCCAACTGATGGACGTCACCAGCGCATCCACAGCGGACGGCGCGACCGTCATCCAGCAGGCCGACGACAACGCTGACAGCCAGCACTGGAAACTGACCGCTGCCGGAAACGGCTACTACAAGATCAAGAACGTGAACAGCGGCATGCTGCTCGCGGTGTCTGGCTCCTCGACATCAGCAGGCGCCCAGCTCGTGCAGACGACGGACACGAACGCCGACAGCCAGCTGTGGCAGGCGGTGAACGTGGACTGACCTGCCGGCCGCCGGGATCGGCACACCCCGCTCAGCCCCTCAGCCTGCTGCTGCCGGGGCGGACCGAAGGAGACGAGGGACATGGGGAAGGTATCGGCGAAACGCGCGCCGACACCATCCCCTGCCGACCTCCGCCAACCGCGTACTCGCGCACAACCCCTCCCCTACCCGTGATGACTCCTGGACAAGGACGGAAATCGTGGACATCACCAGACGACAGCTCGGCCGGCTCGCCGCGGTCGGTGCCGGGGCGCTCCTGTTGCCGGGCCCACTGCCCGCGAGCATGGCGCAGGCAGCCGCACTGTCGGCCGGGAAGTGGGGGGACCAAGGCGACGGCACCTACGTCAACCCCGTCCTCCCGGGCGACTTCAGTGACTGGGACTGCATCCGGGTCGGCTCGGACTACTACGGCATCACCAGCACGTTCGGGTACTCGCCCGGCGTGGCCGTCCTGCACTCGACGGACCTGGTCAACTGGCGGACACTCGGCGGCGCGGTCACCGATGTCATCCAGATCGGCCCGGAGCTGAACTGGGACCGGATGAACCGCTACGGCCGCGGTGTGTGGGCCGGCGCCATCCGCTACCACGCGGGGCGGTACTGGGTGTACTTCAACACTCTTCATGACGTCGGCCGCGTCGCCGGCCGGGCCCTGGGATCCGCTGACCTCGGTGTGGCGGACCTCCGGCTGGGACGACCCGTGCCCCTTCTGGGACGACGACGGCCAGGGCTACCTGGTCACCACGCACTACTCGGACAGCTACAAGACCAACCTGTTCAAGCTGTCCGCGGACGGCAAGTCGCTGGTCGGCACGCCCACGGTCATCCACCAGTCGCCGGGCAGCGAGGCCAACAAACTGTACAAGATCAACGGCCTCTACTACCACCTGTACAGCGAGGTGAAGTCCGAGGGGCGAGTGCTGATGATGAACCGCGGCTCCAGCCTCTACGGACCGTACGAGACCAAGCAGCTGCTGCACGTCAACGCCGCGGTGGACCGCGAGCCCAACCAGGGCGGGCTGGTGCAGACGCCGGACGGCGCCTGGTACTTCGTTACCCACCACGGCCACGGCGACTGGGAGGGGCGCGTGCTGTCCCTGCTGCCGGTGACCTGGGTCGACGGCTGGCCGATCATCGGCACGGGGGGCACGGACGGCATCGGCAACATGGTGTGGACCGGCCAGGTACCGGCCGGCGGCACACCCGGCCTGCCCCTCGACGTACTGCCTCCCGTGGTGACCAGCGACCTGTTCACCGACACCAGCCTCAAGCCCCAGTGGGAGTGGTACTACCAGCCCCGCGCGGACCACTGGTCGCTCACCCAACGTCCCGGCTGCCTCCGGCTGAAGGCGTTCGCACCGCTGGCAGCCGACAATCTGACCAAGGTCGGCAACACCATCACCCAACGGGTGCTGCGCACAGCGGGCGGCGCGACGGTGACCGTCCGCCTCGAACCGGCCAGCCTCGCCGACGGCCAGCACGCCGGTCTGTGCCACTACGCGGCCACCTACGCCGGACTGGGCGTGCGGCGCTCCGGCACCACCACCATGATCACGCAAAACGTCAACGGCACCCTGACCAGCGGTCCGTCGATCACCCAGAACGCCGTGTGGCTGCGCACCACCTGGGACGTCAACGGAATCAGCCAGTTCTCCTACAGCCTCGACGGAAACACCTTCACCGCGTTCGGCGGCACCTACCAGCTCACCTGGGGCGGCTACCGCGGCGACCGGATCGGCCTCTACACCTACAACCCGAACGACACCGGCTACATCGATGTGGACTCGGTGCAGTACACCATCGCTCCCACCCGGACCTACACGTGCGCCAGCGTGCGCAGCGGCAAGGTCGCCGACGTCTCCAGCGCGTCGAACGCGGACGGCGCCGCCGTGATCCAGTGGCCGGACAACGGCGCAGCGAACCAGCAGTGGGCCTTCCAGTCCACCGGGGACGGCCACCACACCATCATGTGCGTCCAGAGCGGCAAGGTCCTCGACGTGGCAGGGTCCTCCACGGCGGACGGCGCACGGGTCGTGCAGATGACCGCCGACGGCCGGACGAGCCAGCAGTGGCAGCTACGCCCCCAGACCGGTGGCGTGTTCGCCGTCGTCAACCGCAACAGTGGCAAGGTGCTCGACGTCAACTCGGGCAGTACGGCCGACGGTGCCGCGCTGATCCAGTACTCCGACAGGGGCAGCACCAACCAGCAGTGGACCTTCCACCGCGTCACCGGCCAGTAGTGCTCCGGTGCGCGCCGGGGGCGTGGTAAGCAGCACTCCACTCTCCATCGCACGCGCTCAACCTAACGCCCGGTACGGGTGTTGGGGCAGCCCTCACGAGGTCGGTGCCGGCACCGGCACCATCACCGTCGGCCCTTGCGCAGGAAGCCCCGCAGGCGGCGCTCCGGCCAGGTGTTGATCACGTCGTCGGGGGTGAGCCAGCCGCGTTGGGCGGTGCCGATGCCGTAGCGCATGTTGGCGAGGTGGGGGACGGCGTGGGCGTCGCTGTTCACGGCGAAGCGGACGCCGTGGCGGCGGGCCCGCAGGATGTCCTCGTCGCGCAGGTCGAGGCGGTCCGGGTGGGCGTTGATCTCCAGGGCGGTGCCGGTGCGGGCGCAGGCGGCGAAGACCGCGTCGAGGTCGGCGTCGATGCCGGGGCGCTTGCCGAGGATGCGGGTGGTGGGGTGCCCGATGATGTTGACGTACGGGTTCTCGCAGGCGCGGACGAGACGGCGGGTCAGGGCGTCGCGGTCCTGGTTGAAGTGCGAGTGGACGGACGCCACGCACAGGTCGAACCCGGCGAGGAAGTCGTCCGGCCAGTCCACCTCGCCGTCCGGGCCGATGTTCAGCTCGGTGCCGTGCAGCAGCCGCAGCCCGCCGCGCCGGCCCCGCGTCGGGTACGTGCCGTCCAGTTCGCGCACGCGGGCCCGCTGGGCCAGCATCCGCTCGTCGGTCATGCGCTGCATGGCCATGTCGGGCGCGTGGTCGGTGATCGCGTAGTAGGCGTAGCCGCGCTCGGCGGCCGCCTCCACCATCTCCTCCAGCGGGGCGAGTCCGTCGGTGAGGTCGGTGTGGGTGTGCAGGTCGCCGTGGAGGTCGGACTCGGTGACCAGAGCGGGCAGTTCGTCGCGCAGCCCGGCCTCGATCTCGCCGCGGTCCTCGCGCAGGGTGGGCGGGATCCAGGGCAGGCCGAGGCGGGCGTACACCTCCTCCTCGGTCCTGGAGACGATCTTCTCGCCGGTCTCGACGTCGAAGAGGCCGTACTCGGAGAGCTTCAGCTTGTGGTGGACGGCGCGCTCGCGGGTGCGGATGTTGTGCGCCTTGGAGCCGGTGAAGTACTGGAGTGCGGCGCCCCAGGAGTCGGGCGGGACGACGCGCAGGTCGACGTTCAGGCCCTTGGTGGTGCGCACGGACGTCTTCTTCTCTCCCGTGCCGATCACCTCGGTGACGTACGGCAGCCGCGTGAAGGCGCGCATGACCGGTGCCGGCTTCGTCGAGGCGGCGAGGACGTCGATGTCGCCTATGGTCTCGCGCACCCGGCGCAGTGACCCGGCGTACGCGCACCGCTCGCAGCCCGGCAGCCGGGATAGGGCGCCGACGATGTCCTCCGCCAGTTCCATGGCGACGTCGAGCTGGACGCGTCCGCCGGAGGACTGCAGTAGCTCGATGCCGTGGAGGATGTTCTCCTCGGTCTTGGGGCCGAAGCCCTTGAGGTCGCGCAGCCGCTCCTGGTGGATGGCCTCGGCGAGTTCCTCGACCGAGGAGATGCCCAGTTCCTCGTAGACCGTGAGGGCCTTCTTGGGGCCGAGGGTGGGGATGGCCGTCAGCCGGCGCACCCCGGCGGGGATCTTCGCCCGTAGCTCCTCCACCGCCGAGACGCTGCCGCTGCCGAAGTACTCCAGGACCTTCTGGGCGATCGACTTCCCGACGTTCGGGATCTCCTGGAGGCCCTTGAGGTCGAGGGTGGACACGTCGGCATGGTGGCCGCCGACCGCACGCGCGGCCTTCTCGTAGACGCGTGCCCTGAACGCGTCTCCGCCGGTGATCGAGATCAGGTCCGCGTACTCCTGGAGCAGGGCCGCGACCTCGTCGTTGGACCGGGCCACGCCTCCAGGGTAGGCGGCTCCTTCCGCCCCGGCGCGCTCGCCCTTTTCGCGCGGGCGCCCTTGACAGGTCTCCCCAGCCACAGGCACTCTTCCGTTAAGCAGAATTCAGATTCCACGATACGGAATGCAGATCATCGCCGCCGGCACGGAAGGGAGCGCCGACCCCCATGGGATTCGCGGACCAGCGCTTCAACGTCAACCTGTCGATCCTCTTCACGGAACTCCCGCTCCTGGAGCGCCCCGCGGCTGCCGCCGCGGCCGGCTTCACCGCGGTCGAGCTGTGGTGGCCCTGGGTCGACTCCCCCACCCCCGAGCGGTCCGAGCTCGACGCCCTGCGGAGGGCGATCGAGGACGCGGGCGTCCAGCTCACGGGCCTCAACTTCTACGCCGGCCGGCTGCCCGGCCCCGACCGCGGCGCCCTGTCCGTCCCGGGCGAGGAGTCGGCGAGGTTCCGCGCGAACATCGACGTCGCCGCGGACTTCGCCCACTCGCTCGGCGCCGGGGCGCTCAACGCGCTGTACGGCAACCGCGTGCCGGGCGTCGACCCGGCGGAGCAGGACGCGCTGGCGCTGGAGAACCTGGTCCTCGCGGCCCGGGCCGCCGACCGGATCGGCGCGGTCCTTCTCGTCGAGGCCCTCAACAAGCCCGAGTCTCCGCTGTACCCGCTGGTGAGCGCACCCGCCGCGGTCGGGATCGTGGACAAGGTCAACCGGGCCTCGGGGCTGGACAACGCGCGTTTCCTGATGGACCTCTACCACCTGTCCATGAACGGCGAGGACCTGCTGTCGGTGATCGACCGGTTCGCCGGGCGGACGGCCCATGTGCAGATCGCCGACAACCCCGGGCGCGGCGCCCCGGGCACGGGCTCGCTCCCGCTCGAGGACCTCCTCGACCAGCTGAAGAAGGCGGGCTACGACGGCTGGGTCGGCCTCGAGTACAAGCCGGGCGACCGCCCGAGCGCCGAGGCCTTCGACTGGCTGCGCCGCTGACCCTCGTACCGAAAGGCACCCTCTGTCATGAGCAACGCACTCCCCAAGGTCGCCTGGATCGGGCTCGGCATCATGGGCTCCCCCATGTCCGAGAACCTGATCAAGGCGGGTTACGACGTCACCGGCTTCACCCTGGAACAGGACAAGCTGTACCGGCTGACGACGGCCGGCGGCACCGCGGCCGGTTCGATCGCCGAGGCGGTGCGGGACGCCGACGTGGTCATCACGATGGTGCCCGCGTCACCGCAGGTCGAGGCTGTCTCCTACGGGCCCGACGGCATCCTGGAGAACGCCCGCTCCGGCACGCTCCTGATCGACATGTCGTCCATCACCCCGCAGACCTCCGTCGACCTCGCGAAGGCGGCCGCGGGCAACGGCATCCGGGTGCTGGACGCCCCGGTGTCCGGTGGTGAGGCCGGTGCCGTGGAGGCCGTGCTGTCCATCATGGTCGGCGGCGAACAGGCCGACTTCGACGAGGCGAAGCCGATCTTCGAGGCGCTGGGGAAGACCGTCGTGCTGTGCGGGCCGCACGGGTCGGGCCAGACCGTGAAGGCCGCCAACCAGCTGATCGTCGCCGTGAACATCCAGGCGTGCGCCGAGGCCGTGGTCTTCCTGGAGAAGTCCGGCGTGGACCTGAAGGCAGCGCTGGACGTCCTGAACGGCGGCCTGGCGGGCTCGACCGTGCTGACCCGCAAGAAGGACAACTTCCTGGCCCGCGACTTCAGGCCGGGCTTCCGCATCGACCTGCACCACAAGGACATGGGCATCGTGACGGATGCGGCGCGCAACGTCGGCGCCGCGCTGCCGGTCGGTGCCCTGGTCGCCCAACTGGTCGCCGGCCTGCGCGCGCAGGGCGACGGCGGCCTGGACCACTCGGCGCTGCTGCGGGCCGTGGAACGGCTGTCCGGCGCCCAGGTCTGACCCCCGGCCTCCGGTCCGCGGCGGCGCTGACATGTCCTGTCGCGCCCAGGCGCCGCCGCGGACCGGAAACCCCTGTTGATCGACCGGAAGCGGTCCTCGCCCTCGAGTGAGGACCGGCACGAACGGCCCGCGACCTTCGGACGGCCCGGATGAGGGGTGGCCGGCCGGCGGCGTGGGCGAGGCAAGGACCGCGGCGGCGTGCGAGCCAGTGCGGTGGTGAGGGCACCGGGCCCCCTTCTTCGACCTGAGGGAAGGGACGGCCCCGGCTCCCGTCGCACCCGCCGCGGTCCCGGCCGCACCAGCCCCGTCCGGCGGCGCGGACGATCCGTCGCGCCCAGCCTCGCGCCGTCGGACGGCCACCACAACCGGAGACCTTCCGGCGGAAGAGGCGCCGGATGCGGGAGCGTTCCGCATCCGGCGCCTCTCCCGCTGTCCGCGCGGTACGGCGCTCCGGGGTGCGGAGCGGCCGCTTCCGCAGGAGTCTGAAGGCATGGCACATCCAACGCAGCATCCACGTGTCGTGGTGCACCCGCCGGCGCTCGACGGTTCGCGGCGGGTCACGGAGGGCGAGCAGACCCTGGGGATCGCCACCCACATGGACGACGTGGCCGAGATCCTGCGGCTGGCCGACCTGTACGTCACGGACGTCGAGGCCAGCGACTTCATCGAGTGGCAGGGCGGTGGCCCGGAGGACTGGCCGGGACTGTCCGAGCACCACGAGGTGACGTGACCGCGCGCGGGCGTAGGACGTCCACGCCATGAAGGAGGGCGGCCCGACCAACCGGTCGAGCCGCCCTCCTGGTGTGTCGAGGTGTCCGTCAGACCTTCAGCGTCCTGATCGACGTCGGCGCGTGCCCCGGTTCCGTCGCGGGCTTCTCGAACTCGACGACGTTGCCGATGTCGTTGGTGGTGGACATCGAGATGTCGGTGACCCGTTCCAGGATCGCCTCGACCACCACCGGGACCCGGTACTCGGCCGCGAGTTTCTTCGCCTGCTCGAAGGCGGCGCCCAGTTCCGCCGGGTCGGTCACCCGGATCGCCCGGCAGCCCAGACCCTCGGCGACCTTGACGTGGTCGACGCCGTAGACGCCCAGCTCGGGCGAGTTGATGTTCTCGAACTCCAGCTTGACCTGGAAGTCGAGGTCGAACGCCCGCTGCGCCTGACGGATCAGGCCCAGGTAGGAGTTGTTCACCAGGACGTGCACGTACGGGATCCGGTGCTGCGCGCCGACCGCCAGTTCCTCGATCATGAACTGGAAGTCGTAGTCGCCGGACAGCGCGACGACCTGAGCCCCGGGGTCGGCCTTGGCGACGCCCAGGGCGGCCGGGATCGTCCAGCCGAGGGGGCCCGCCTGGCCGCAGTTGATCCAGTGCCGGGGCCTGAAGACGTGCAGCATCTGGGCGCCGGCGATCTGGGAGAGGCCGATGGTGGAGACGTACCGGGTCTCGGGCCCGAAGGCCTTGTTCATCTCCTCGTAGACGCGCTGCGGTTTGATCGGGACGTCGTCGAAGTGGGTACGGCGCTGGAGCGTGGCCTTCCTCTCCTGGGCCGCGGCCGCCCAGGCGCTGCGGTCCGGCAGCATGCCCGCCCCCTTCAACTCCCTGGCCACCTCGACGAACAGCTCGAGGGCGGCCCGGGCGTCCGAGGCGATGCCGTAGTCGGGTGCGAAGATCCGGCCGATCTGGGTGGGCTCGATGTCGACGTGGACGAAGGTCCGGCCGGCCGTGTAGACGTCGAGTCTGCCGGTGTGGCGGTTGGCCCAGCGGTTGCCGATACCGAGGACGAAGTCGGACTCCAGGAAGGTCGCGTTGCCGTAGCGGTGCGAGGTCTGCAGACCCACCATGCCCGCGTTCAGTTCGTGGTCGTCGGGCAGGACGCCCCAGCCCATCAGGGTCGGGACGACCGGTGTGCCGATCAACTCGGCGAACTCCACGAGGAGTTCGCAGGCGTCCGCGGTGATGACGCCGCCGCCCGCGACGATCAGCGGGCGCTCGGAGGCGTTCAGGAGGCCGATCGCCTTCTCGATCTGGGCGCGGGTCGCGGCGGGCTTGAAGGCCGGGAGCGGTTCGTACGTCTCCGGGTCGAACTCGATCTCGGTGAGCTGGACGTCGATGGGCAGGTCGATCAGGACCGGGCCGGGGCGGCCGGAGCGCATGAGGTGGAAGGCCTGCTGGAACACGCCCGGGACCTGCGCGGCCTCCAGGACGGTGACCGCCATCTTGGTGACGGGCCTGGCGATCGAGGCGATGTCGACGGCCTGGAAGTCCTCCTTGTGGATCACGGCGGTCGGCGCCTGGCCCGTGACGCACAGGATCGGGACGGAGTCGCCGATGGCGGAGTAGAGCCCGGTGATCATGTCGGTGCCGGCGGGGCCGGAGGTGCCCACGCAGACGCCGATGTTGCCCGGGTGGGTACGGGTGTATCCCTCGGCCATGTGCGAGGCGCCCTCGACATGGCGGGCGAGGGTGTGGGTGAGGCCGCCGGAGGCCTTGAGTGCCGCGTAGAAGGGGTTGATCGCCGCGCCCGGCACACCGAACGCGTCCCTGACGCCCTCGCGCTTGAGGATCTCAACTGCCGCGCGGGCGGCGGTCATACGTGCCATCGAGTACTCCTGCCTCGGCTGTCGGATGCGTACTCCCGTCGCGCCCCGCGGTGAGCACTTCCGTGATCGGCTTCCTGGACTTCTTTTCCGTAATGCGGAAATTACTTTCTACTATCTGGAAGCAATGTAGGTGGGGTGGGGAGGGCAGTCAAGGGAGGGTGGGCCCGGGCAGGCAAAAGGGACGCCACCGGGACAGGGGTCCCGGTGGCGTCCCTCGGACGGCTTCCTCAGACGCCGTACTTCTCCCGCAGCTCCACCTTCCGCACCTTCCCCGACACCGTCATCGGGAAGGACTCCAGGAGCTGGAGGCGGCTGGGCACCTTGTAGTGGGCCAGCCGGCCCTCGCAGAAGGCGCGCACCTCGGCGAGCGTCGGCGGGTCGGCCGGGTCGCGCGGGATGACACAGGCCAGGACCTCCTCGCCGTACTCCTCGTGGGGGACGCCCACGACCTGGACGTCCTGGATCTTCGGGTGGCCGTAGAGGAACTCCTCGATCTCACGCGGGTAGATGTTCTCGCCGCCCCGGATGATCATGTCCTTGATGCGGCCGACGATCTCCACGTAACCGTCGTCCCGCATCGCGGCCAGGTCCCCGGTGTGCATCCAGCGGCCGGGGTCGACGGCCTCGGCGGTCTTCTCCGGCTCCTCCCAGTAGCCGAGCATCACGCTGTAGCCGCGGGTGCACAACTCGCCCGCGCTGCCACGGGGTTGGGTCACACCGGTGGCCGGGTCGACGATCTTCACCTCGATGTGCGGCAGGACGCGGCCGACGGTTCCCGTGCGGTGCTCCAGGTCGTCCTCCATCCTCGTCTGCAACGAGACCGGGGACGTCTCCGTCATGCCGTAGCAGATCGAGACCTGTTCCATGTGCATCTCGGCGACCACCCGCTTCATCACCTCCACCGGGCAGGGCGAACCCGCCATGATGCCGGTGCGCAGGGAGGTGAGGTCGTAGCTCGCGAAGTCGGGGAGGTTCAGCTCCGCGATGAACATCGTCGGGACGCCGTAGAGGGAGGTGCAGCGCTCCCGCTGGACCGCCTCCAGGGTGGCCGCGGGGTCGAAGGACGGGGCGGGGATGACCATGCAGGCGCCGTGCGAGGTGGCCGCCAGGTTGCCCATCACCATGCCGAAACAGTGGTAAAAGGGCACCGGGATGCAGATCCGGTCCTGCTCGGTGTAGTCGATCAACTCGCCCACGAAGTAACCGTTGTTGAGGATGTTGTGGTGGGAGAGCGTGGCCCCCTTCGGGAAGCCGGTGGTGCCCGAGGTGTACTGGATGTTGATGGGGTCGTCGCAGGACAGCGCCGGGTAGGAGGCCTGCGGCTGCGCCCGGGCGAGCAGCGCGTCCCAGCCGCTGTCGCCGATGTAGACCGCCTCCCGCAGCTGCGGGCAGCTGCCGCGCACCTGCTCGACCATCGCCCGGTAGTCGCTCGTCTTGTGGCTCAGCGATGCGAACAGCAGGGAGATTCCTGCCTGGTTGAGGACGTACTCCACCTCGTGCGTGCGGTAGGCCGGGTTGATGTTCACCATGATCGCGCCGATCCGGGCGGTGGCGTACTGCACCAGCACCCACTCGGCGCAGTTGACCGCCCAGATGCCCACCCGGTCGCCCTTGGCGACCCCGCTCGCCACCAGGGCACGCGCCAACTCGTCGACGTCGGCGGCGAATTCGGCATAGGTCCAGCGCCGCCCGGACGGCACGTCGACCAGGGCCTCTCGCTCCGGCCAGCGGCGCACGGCCCGGTCCAGGTTGGCGCCGATGGTGTCGCCGAGCAGGACCGTGCCGCTCGTCCCGTGCGTGTACGACAGTTCCGAGGTCACCGGAAGTCCTTCTCGCGGTACTCGGCGTCCGACCCGGCGGCCGTCGCCTCGCGCAGTTCGATCCGGCGGATCTTGCCTGAGACGGTCTTGGGCAGCGGCGCGAACTCCAGGCGGCGGATGCGCTTGTAGGGGGCGAGGACCTCACGGGAGTGCTCGAAGAGCACCTTCGCGGTGTCGGGGCCCGGCTGCCAGCCCTCGGCGAGCACTACGTACGCCTTGGGCACGGCGAGGCGCAGCTCGTCCGGGGCGGGGACGACGGCCGCCTCGGCCACCGCCTCGTGCTCCAGCAGCGCGCTCTCCAGCTCGAAGGGGCTGATCTTGTAGTCGGAGGCCTTGAAGACGTCGTCGCTGCGGCCGACGTAGGTCAGGTAGCCGTCCGCGTCCCGGGAGGCGACGTCGCCCGTCCGGTAGTAGCCGCCGGCCATCGCCTCGGCGGTGCGTTCCGGGTCGCCGTGGTACCCGGTCATCAGGCCGACCGGCCGGGCCGACAGGTCGAGCGCGATCTCGCCCTCGGCGGCGCCGGGCGCGCCCGTGACCGGGTCCAGCAGCTCGACCCGGTAGCCGGGACTGGGCCGGCCCATCGAGCCCGTCTTGAGCCGCTGGCCGGGGCTGTTGGCGACCTGCACGGCGGTCTCGGTCTGTCCGAAGCCGTCCCGGATGGTGACGCCCCAGGCCCGCCTGACCTGCTCGATGACCTCGGGGTTCAGCGGCTCACCGGCCGCCACGACCTCGCGGGGCCTGGTCCGCAGTTGGCTGAGGTCGGCCTGGATGAGCATGCGCCACACGGTCGGCGGGGCGCAGAAGGTGGTGACGCCGGCGCGGTCCATCTCGGCCATCAGCCGGGCCGGGTCGAAGCGCGTGTAGTTGTGGATGAAGACGGTCGCCTCCGCGTTCCACGGCGCGAACAGGTTGGACCAGGCGTGCTTGGCCCAGCCGGGCGAGGAGATGTTCAGGTGCACGTCGCCGGGGCGGAGGCCGATCCAGTACATGGTGGCCAGATGGCCGATCGGGTACGAGGTGTGGGTGTGCTCGACCAGCTTGGGGCGGGCGGTGGTGCCCGAGGTGAAGTACAGCATCAGCGGGTCGTCGGCGAGGGTGGGCCCGTCGGGCAGGAACTCGGCGGGGGCTGCGTAGGCGTCCTCATAGGGCTCCCAGCCCTCCTCGGGCAGGCCGCCGACGGAGATGCGGGTGTAGGTGCCGGGCACGTCGTCGAACTTGGCGGTGTCCTCGGCCCGTACGATCACGTGCCTGACCCGGCCCCGATCCACGCGGTCGCGCAGGTCGGCCGGGCCGAGCAGGGGGGTGGCGGGGATGACCACGGCCCGCAGCTTCATCGCGGCCAGGGCCGTCTCCCACAGCTCGACCTGGTTGCCGAGCATGACGAGGATGCGGTCCTCGGGGGCGACGCCCCGGTCGCGCAGCCAGTTCGCCACCCGGTCCGAGCGCTCGGACATCTCGGCGAAGGTGACCCGGACCTCGGTGCCGTCCTCCTCGACGATGTGCAAGGCGGGCCGGTCGTTGCCCTCCGCGACGACGTCGAACCAGCCGAGCGCCCAGTTGAAGCGCTCGGGGCGGGGCCAGTCGAACCCCTCGTACGCCGTCGCGTAGTCCTCGCGATGCGCGAGCAGGAAGTCCCGCGCCCTACGGAAGTCCTCCGTCGCCGTCGTCATCGTGCGTCCTCGCTTTCTCAGGTCGCTCCCCATCGGGGCGCCCCTACGGCTCACTCCCACGGACCGGACCATTGCCGGGCGGCTCTCATCCATCGTGTAATCCGTGATGCTGGTCTCACTACCCCCGTACGGGGGTGGGCGCCGCACGGAAAGGGCGAGCAGGTGAACGCGGACGCTGGCGGGGCGGTCGAGATACGGAACGCGCTGGTGCGGCTGCGGCGCGCGACCGGGCTGCCGGTCGCCTTCGGCGGGCTGGTGGAGCCGGGCCGGCAGCACGTGCGCATCAGCGAACTCAGCGGCGCCGCGACGACCGCGCTGAGCGGACTCCCGGTGACCTCCGGCAACGGCCTCGGCGGCCGGGCCGTCGCCCTGGCCCGCCCGTGTGCCGTGCCGGACTACTCCTCGTCCCGGCAGATCAGCCACGAGTACGACGTCCCGGTCGCCGCCGAGGGCCTGCGCTCGGTGCTGGCGGTCCCGGTGGTGGTACGGCGCCGGGTGCGCGGTGTGCTGTACGGCGCCCTGCGCACGGCCGAGCCGCTGGGCGACCGCACGCTGGACGCGGCGATGCAGGCGGCGCGGGACGTGGAGCAGACGCTGGTCGTGCGTGACGAGGTCGGCGATCTCGTAGCGTCGGCCACCGCGTCGGTCCGGGAGCCCGAGTCCGGCGCGGCCCGGGAACAGGTGCGGGAGGCGCACGCGGCGCTGCGGGCCCTGGCGTCGCGGATCGCGGACCCGGCCCTGCGGGCCGAACTGCTCGAGGCGTGCGCGCTGCTGGCCCCGCGGGCCCCGCGCGCGGCGGTCCGGCTGACCCCTCGTGAACTGGACGTCCTCGCCTGCACGGCGGCCGGGGCGACGAACGCGGCGGCCTCCGAGCGGCTGGGGCTGCGGCCGGAGACGGTGAAGAGCTATCTGCGCTCCGCCATGCGCAAGCTGGGCGCGCACACCCGGGGAGAGGCGGTCGCGGCGGCCCGCCGGGCGGGTCTGCTGCCCTAGGGTCCTGGGACCGCCCCGACAGGGGGCTATTCATTCAGTGATGCTTTGAATTTCCGTATCCCGTAAGCTTTGTCATGCCCCTGCGCACGAGGTCCGTCCGAATTTCAAGGAGACGTTGCCTAGAATTTGGTCCGGACACGACATGGGAGGGAGCGGTAACCGTGCGACGGGACTTCAAGGAGCCTGCCAGACACCGCCCCGACCTGGTCATCGGCCGGGACGAGCCGTTCGGCGCGGCACGCGAGCAGCTCGCCCGCGGCGGCAGTGTGCTGCTCCACGGACCCGCCGGAATAGGAAAGTCGACCGTCCTGCGGGCATTGGCATCCGAATATGGGACACCGGCCCACACCGTGTTGCGCTGCTCGGCGACCGAGTCCGAATCCCATCTCCCCTTCCTGGCCCTCGCGGACCTCCTCGGCCTGGCCGTCGACCGGATCTCCGGCAAGCTCCCCGCCGCCCAGCGCACGGCCCTGGAGTCGGCCCTCACCGGCCGCGGCGAGTCCACGCTCCAGCACGACGGTCTCGCCCTGCGCCTGGCCGTGCTGTCCGCCCTGCGCGCCCTGGCCGCCGAGGGCCCCGTCCTCGTCGTCGCCGACGACCTCCAGTGGCTCGACTCGGCCAGCGCCGAACTCCTCGGCTTCGCCGCCCGCCGCCTCGGCGACACCCCGGTGCAGATGCTGTGCGCCGTGCGCACGGAGGGCCAGGAGTACGACCGTCACCTGCGCGCCTCACCCCCGGACACCCTCGCCGTCCGGCTCGGCGCCCTCTCCCGGGCCCAGGTCTCCGCCCTGCTCGACCACCGCGGCTACACCGGCCTGCCCCGCTCCACGGTCCGCGACATCCACCGCACCAGCGGCGGCAACCCGCTCTTCGCCCTCGAACTGGGCCGCGCCCTGGCCGAGAACCCGACCCCGCCCCGGCCGGGCGAACCGCTGCCGGTGCCGACCTCGCTGCGCGCCCTGGTCCTCAGCCGCCTGGAGATGCTCTCCGACGACGCCCGCCGCACCCTCCTCGTGGCCAGTGCCGGCGCCCGCCCCACGCTGGCCCTGCTGCACGCGGCCGGCCGGGTCAACGCCGAGGCCGAGACCGCCCAGGCGGCCGAACTCGGGCTGCTGGCCACGGAACCCGAGGGTCCCGCCGTACGGTTCGCGCACCCGCTGATCTCCGCCGCGCTGTACGCGGAGGCGCCCGCGCAGGAGCGGCGGGCCGCGCACGCCGCCCTGTCCACGGCGGCCTCCGACCCGATCGAGCGGGCCCGGCACCTGGCGCTCGCGACCACCGGCACCGACCCGGAGGCCGCGGCCCGTCTCGCCGAGGCCGCCGCCCTGGCCCGGGACCGCGGCGCCCCGTCGGCGGCCGCCTCGCTGGGACTGCTGGCGGCCCGGCACACCCCGGCCGACGGCGACCCCGGCCCGGACGAGCGCCGGCTGCAGGCCGCCGAGGACGCGATCATCGCCGGCGAGGTGGATCTCGCCCGGGACATCGCCCGGGACGTGCTGACCCGGGCCACCGCGCCGGCCGACCGGGTGCGGGCCTGGATGGTGGTGATCGAGTCGGCCGGGCAGGCGCTCGGCGACGTCGACACCGTCTACCCGCAGGCCCTCGCCGACGCCGGCGACGACCCGCGGCTGCTCGCCCTGGTCCACTACCAGCTGGCCTGGCGGGGACTGGTCGTGGAGGGCGACTTCGCCACCGGCCGCCAGGAGGCGGCGCACGCGGCGGAGCTGGCCGCACGGGCCGGTGACCGGCGCACCGAACTGCTCGCGCTCGCCTTCCAGGGCGAGACCGAGACCCTGATGGGCCACCCGGACGCCCCCGCCACCATCAAGCGCGCCATGAAGGAACCCCAGGACCCGCAGGTGGCCAGCCACCACAACGGCGCCGGGTCCGCCCGGTTCCGCTGGCTGGTCATGAGCGACCAGGTGCCCGAGGCGCGCGCCACCGTGACCGCGCTGCTGCGCCGGGCCCGGCAGCGCGGCATGGTCGAGAGCGAGGTGCACTTCGTGCGGATGCTCGCCGAGACCGAGCTGCGCTCCGGACACTGCGGGCGCGCGCTGGACCTGGCCCGGGAGAGCATGCGGCTGGCCCGCGACTCCGGCATCGGCGAGATCCCCTCCGCCGTGCTCAACTCCCTCGCCGAGGCCTCCGGCGGCGACGCCGACCGGGCGCTCGCACTGGCCCGCGAGGCACTGGAACAGGCCGAGCTGGCGGGCGACCAGATGTACGTCTCCCGGGGCCTGACCGCCCTCGGGCACGCCCAGCTGGTCGCCCAGGACACCGAGGGCGCGGTGCGTTCGCTGCGCCGGGTGCGGGAGCTGGAGCACGGACTCGGCATCACCGACCCGGCCCGTGGCCGCTGGCACGGCGACCTCGCCGAGGCCCTGGTGCGGATCGGCGAGGTCGACGAGGCGTACGAACTCGTCGCCGGGGCGCGGGAACACGCGCTGCGGCTGGGCCGCGAGAGCGTGCTGGCGGTCCTCGACCGGGCCGAGGCCCTGGTGCGGGCCGCGCGCGGCGAACGCGAGGCCGCGCTCGCCCAGCTGACGCACGCTCAGGACCGGCTCGCCAAGCTGGGCTACGGCCTGGAGGAGGCCCGCGCGGCCTTCGCGCTGGCCGCCCTGCGCACCCGGCGCACCGGCCCCGCCCCCGCCCCCGGCGCACCGGAGGCGAATTACGACGAAGCGGCCCGGCTCTTCCGCCGGTGCCGGGCGCTGCCGTGGCTGCGGCAGGTGGAGGAGGCGGCCGCGGCGACCCCGGTGGAACCGGATCCGCCCCTCGCCGCGTCAGAGGGCCTGGAGGGCCTCGCCTCGATGGAGCGTCAGGTCGCCGCGCTCGTCATGGAGGGCGCGACCAACCGCGAGATCGCCGCGCGCCTGTTCATCAGCGTCAAGACGGTCGAGGCGACCCTCACCCGGGTCTACCGCAAGCTCGGCATCCGCTCTCGGGTGGATATCGTCCGACTGGCGGCGGGGCGCCGCACAAAGTGAGGTTTGTCCGGGTTTACTGGTCGCCGACCGAGGGTTTTCCCTGTCCAACTCCCCTAGGGGGTTCCCTCATTGGGTGAAGGGCGCGCCGGGTTCTAGCGTGAGGGCGTGCCGCTCGCCCGGGCATACGGGGGTCGGTCCCGCGACCCCCGTGCAAACCCCCCACACCCGTGCGATCCCCCACCGGCAAGTCCACCGAGGAGACTCATGTTCGGGCTCACCCGCGCAAGACAGACCGCCGCGGTGGTGGTGGCGACCGCAGCGGCGGCCGCCACCGCACTGCTCGGCGCGCCTGTCGCGGCAGCCGCACCCCAGCCGGTCGTCGGCGGCACCACGACGACGACCACGGCGTACCCGTTCGTCATGCAGATCACGGACGCCTCGCAGAACCAGTTCTGCGGCGGCACCCTCGTCTCGCCCACCAAGGTGGTCACCGCCGCCCACTGCATGGCCGGCGAGACAACCGACAGCGTCCGCGTCGTCGGCGGCCGCACCTACCTGAACGACACCGACGGCACCGTCAGCACGGTCAGCAGGATCTGGATCGACCCGTCCTACACCGACGCCTCCAACGGCTCCGACGTGGCGGTCCTGACCCTGTCGACCTCGATGCCGTACACCACGGCGAAGTACGTCTCCGCCTCGGACACGGGCCTGTACGCGGCCGGCACCACCGCGCGCATCCTCGGCTGGGGCACCACCTCGGAGAACGGCAGCCCCTCCAACCAGCTGCGGACCGCGACCGTCCCGATCGTGTCCGACGCCGGCTGCCAGAGCTCCTACGGCTCACAATACGTACCGTCCGACATGGTTTGCGCCGGATACACCACCGGCGGCACAGACACCTGCCAGGGCGACAGCGGCGGTCCCCTGCTCATCGGGGGCGTCCTGGCAGGGATCACTTCTTGGGGCGAGGGCTGCGCGGAGGCGGGCTACCCGGGTGTCTACACCCGGCTGACCACCTTCTCCGATCTGGTGACCGCGCAGGTCACCTCCTAGCCCCGAGGGACTCCTGAGCACCCCTCAGGTGAGAGACCGGGGGGCGTTGCGAGCTACCACGAGCAGCTCGCAGCGCCCCCTATCCACGTTCCGCGAGGACGGTCCCGAAGCGGACGTCGTACGGCTCCCCCGCGTGCATGACGCCCAGCATCCGCTCCCCTTCCTTGGTGAGGTCCGCCCGCTGGGCCCTGGTGAGCGTGCCGAAGGGCTCGATGACGAGCGCGTCCTGCTCCAGCTTCCACACGCCCGCCAGGAAACCGTCGACCAGGAAGGTCCGGTGGACCAGGTTGCCCACCCAGTAGCGGCCCCAGTACTCCTTCGGCACCACACGGGTGCGGTCGGCGTGGGAGAGGAGCAGGTTGTCGAACTCGGGGAGGAAGCGGGGCGGGGCCGGGGTGTCCGCGTCGGGGCGGGGTGCGTCCGGCAGGTCGAAGAGCTCGACGCCGTTCTCGTCGCGGAAGGTGACGAGGCGGGGGCGCAGGCCCTCGAAGGCCTCGCGCAGACGGGTCAGGCCGGCCCAGGACTGCATGTCCTTGACGGAGGCGGGGCCGAAGGCTGCGAGGTAGCGCAGCACGACGTCCTGCGGGGCCGGGGCGGGTTCGGCGGGGCGGCCGAGCCAGTGCTCGGCGGTGGTGAGGGCGACCTGGCCGCTGCGTCCCCACAGCCCACGCGGGGTGACCTGGACCAGCGGGAGCCGGCAGCGGGCGGCGATGCCGAGGGCCTGCGGATCGGCGTCCGGCCACTCGGCCGTCAGGGCCTCGCGCAACTGCGCCATGGTGCGCGGGTCGGCCTCGACGAGTTCGCGGGCGAGGGCGGCGAGGCGGTCGAGGTCCACGCCCACGAGTCCCTTGCGGAAGATGGTCAGTTCGCGGTCCCGGGCGGGCTGGACCAGCGGGCGCAGGGTGAGGCAGTCGTCCGCGGTGTGGGTGTGGATGGTCGAGCGCAGGGTGACGATGCGGACGACCTCGCGGTCGGCCATCAGCCGCGACAGCTCCTCGGGCGCGAAACCCTCGAGGCGCGCGGCGAGCGCGTAGTACGGCGGTTTGACGTTCTGCGCCTGCAGGCCGACGACGTGCTCGACCGCCTGCGGGACGGACAGCGGCGAGCGGCGCAGCAGAAGCTGCCTCGCGAGGGTCGCGCGGTTGAGGGCGCGGGCGCCGAGCACGGGCGCGGCGGCTGTCGTCTTCGTCATGCAGGGCACGCTATAGGGGCTTGCGGACACCTTCGGTCCGCAACTCCCACCGGTTACTTCTGCGGTGGCCCGGGGCACTCGAAGTCCAGGCCCCGCCGCCGAGGAGGCACCGTGTCCACCAGCCGACTCCCCGATCACGAACAGCGCGCCCTCGACGAGATGGAACGCGCCCTGCGCCGCGACCGCCGTCTGGAGCGACGGCTGCGCACCTTCCGCCCGAGCCGCCGCCCCGACCTCGCGCGACTCGCCGCGTACCGCCCGCGCGTGTGGACGGTCGCGTTCCTCCTACTCCTCTCGGCCGGCCTGATGACCGCCGGGATCGTCACCTCCGAGCCGGCCGCGATCTGGGCCTTCGCCGGCGTCTGGCCGGCGGCCCTGTTCGCCTCGTTCCGGCTGCTGTGCCGGCTGACGGAAGGCTGAGCGGGGGGCCGGGACCAACTCCCCTGGACAGACGTCCTGTTCGGCGAGGGCTTGCAGGACGTCGGCCGGGTGGATGCGCAGCAAGGAGGGGTCGGGGTGGTGGCCGTGCGGGTCGCCGTCCGGGCCGGGGTGCCACAGGGCGCGGTGGCGTGGGTGGGGCGGTGGGCCCCAGCGGCTCGGCGGTACGGGGCCGAAGAGGGTGACGGAGGGGGTACCCAGGGCGACGGCGAGATGGGCGATGCCGGTGTCGCCGCTGACGACGGCCCGGGCGCCGGCGACCAGGGCGCACAGGTCGTCGAAGGGGAGGCCGCCGGCGAAGAGGTCGGCGACGGGAAGGCCCGCGCGGGCGGCGAGCCGGGCGACCAGCTCGTCCTCGTCCGCTCCCCCGGTGACGACGACCCGCACGCCCTGGCGGCGCAGGGCGTGCGCGACCGTCGCGTACCGCTCCACGGGCCAGCAGCGGGAGGGCGCTCCGGCACCGGGGTGGAGGACGACGGCGCCGGGTGCCGATCCGGCGCCGGGCGGGCGGGACAGGCGCAGGTCGGTGGGGTCGGCGTCGATGCCGTAGAACGCGAGCAGTCGGCACCAGCGGGCCCGTTCGTGCTCCTCGGCACGCCATGTCGGGCCGTCGATCTCGGGGGTCTCGGGGTGTGCGAAGGCCAGCAGGGTGCGCGGCCGCAGCCGTTGCAGGAGGCGGTGGCTGGGCGGGCCGTTGCCGTGCAGGTCGACGGCGATGTCGGGGGGCGGGCCGGTCCAGTCGAGGGCGCGGGGCACGGCCCGGCCGGGGGCGGCGGCGGGCAGCAGCCGGTCCACGGCGCCGGTCGCCGCCGCGAGGGGCGCCAGTTCGGCGGGCGCGGCCAGCACCAGCTCGTGCCCGGGGAACGCGCGGCGCAGCGCCCGCAGCGCTGGGACGCCGGCGAGCAGGTCGCCGAGGCCCAGGGCACGCAGGACGAGGACGCGGGGCTGCGGCGTCACCGTCACAGCGCGCCCGCCGCGCGGGTCATCAGGGTCGTCGAGGAGCGGCCGTCCAGGTACGGCAGGAGGACCGCCTGGCCGCCCCACTCCTCCAGGAGCGCGGCCTCGGGGAGTTCGGCCCCGCTGTAGTCGCCGCCCTTGACCCAGATGTCGGGGCGAAGGTCGGCGAGCAGGCGCTCGGGGGTGTCCTCGCCGAACACGGCGACGGCGTCCACGCAGCCGAGGGCGCGCAACACCCGTACCCGGTCGGCGAGCGGGGTGACCGGCCGTCCGGAGCCCTTGCGCCGGCGTACCGAGGCGTCCGAGTTCACGCACACCACGAGACAGTCGCCGAGCCGCCGGGCGGCCTCCAGGAGTCCCACGTGCCCGGCGTGCAGCAGGTCGAAGCAGCCCCCTGCGGCGACCACGGTGCCGTGCGCGGCGCGGACCCGGGCGAGGACCTCCGGTACGTCTTCGGTGTCGGCGGCCACCTCGGAGGTCCCCGGGAGGGCACTCGCCCCTCCCTCGCCGACGAAGGCGGTCGCCGCCGTGACGGCGCCCTCCACGGCCTCGCCGACCAGCGCGCCGTCGGCGAACAGTCCCGCGGCCGTCGCGGCGAAGCGGTCGCCCGCCCCGCACGGGTCGGCGCCGTGGACCGCGGGGGCGGGGCACAGCAGCGGCTGGTCGCCGTACGACAGGAGGGCGCCGCGCGCACCGAGGGTGACCGCGACGGCACCGGCCCGCCAGTCCCGTACCAGCGTGGCCGCGGCACGGGCGGCGCCGCGCAGCTCTCCTGCGGGGGCGAGGTCCTGTCCGGCGAAACGGTGGGCCTCCTTCTCCGCCGGGGTCACCAGGCGTACGCCGGGTACCGGCGGGCCGCCGCGCGGGTGCGGGTCCCAGACCTGGGGCGGGTGGGCGGTGAGCACGTCGCGGAGGGCGTCCGCGGTGCCGCGGCCGTAGTCGGAGACCAGGACGGCCGGCGCGGAGCGTATCGCCGCGCGGGCGGCGTCGGTCGCCTCACGGGTCGTGCCGCTGCCCCGGTCCAGGCGGGCCACCGGCCGTCCCTGGGCCAGTACCCGGGTCTTCTCGGAGAGGGGGCCGGTCAGCGGGAGCGGGATCAGCTTCAGCCAGGGTTCGAGGAGTCGGCGCAGGTCGCGGCTCGCGGGGTCGTCGCCGACGCCCGCCACCAGCGTCACCTCGCGGCCGTCCAGCGCCGCGAGGTAGGCGGCGAGGGCCGCGCCGCCCGGCCGGAGCCGTTCCGCGCAGTCGGCGACCACGGGGACGGGCGCGTCGGGTGCGAGCCGGTCGGCGTGGCCGTCGAGGTCCCGGTCGAGCAGGGCGTCGCCGACGACGAGCAGCGGGGCCCGGTCCGTCATGCGGCCCTCCTCTCCACTTCCGCGTCGAAGGCCGCGCACACCATGTGCACCGCCACCAGGTGCAGTTCCTGGACGGTGGCGGCGGAGGTCGCCTCGACGCAGAGGGCCTCGTCACTGCCGGCGGTGAGGGGGTTGGGGGCCGGGCCGGTCAGCGTCCACACGCTCAGCCCGCTCGCACGGGCCGCCGACGCGGCGGACAGCAGGTTGGCGCTGGCGCCGCTGGTGGACAGCAGCATCAGGACGTCGCCGGGCCGGCCGTGCGCGCGGACCTGGCGGGCGAAGACCGCGTCGACGCCGTAGTCGTTGGCGATGGCGGTGGTGGAGGAGGTGTCGGCGTGCAGGGCGATCGCGGAGAACGGCGGCCGGTCGTCCCGGTAGCGGCCGACGAGTTCGGCGGTCAGGTGCTGGGCCTGGGCTGCGCTGCCGCCGTTGCCGGCGGCGAGCAGCCGTCCGCCGCCGCCGAGCACGGCGGCCAGCCGGCGGCCCCACCGTTCGGTGATGTGGGCGGAGGTCCGGAACTGGCCGAGCGCGTCGAGGAGTTCGTCGCAGTGCCCGACGGCGGGCGGGTGAACGGTCATCACGCCACCTCCTCGGAGATCCGGTGTCCGGTCAGGACCCGCTGGTAGACCTGTTCGACGCCGTCCGCGACGCGCTGCCAGGTGTAGCGGGTGAGGGCACGCTCGCGGCCCGCCGCGCCCATGCGGCGGCGCAGCGCCGCGTCGCCGAGCAGTTCGCGGACGGCGGCGGCGATCGCCCAGGTGTCGCCGGACGGCACCCGGCGTCCGGTGTGCCCGTCGGCGACGGTGTCGCGGTGTCCGCCGACGTCGGTGGCGACGACGGGCACACCGCAGGCCATCGCCTCCAGCGGCACGATGCCGAACGGCTCGTAGACGGGGGTGCACAGGACGAGGTCGCTCGCGCACATCAGCCCCGGCATGTGGTCGGGGTCGACGGCGCCGAGCAGCCGTACCCGATCGCCGAGCCCGGCGCGGTCGGCGAGCCTGCGCAGCCGTACCGCCTCGGGGTCGCCGTCCAGCTGCCCGGGTTCGGGGCCGCCGGCGATGAGGAGTTCGGCGCCGGGGATCCGGGTCAGGGCGCGGATCGCCTTGTCGTAGCCCTTGCGCGGGACGAGCCGGCCGCAGGCGAGCAGCCGGTGGCGCTCGCGGCGTTCGGGGACGCCGGTGCTGTGCGCGCCGGGGTGGAAGTGTTCGGCGTCCACGCCGCACGGCACCACCGACACCCGCGGGGGTGGCACGCCCATCTCGGTGAGTTCGTGGACCTCGTCGCCGCAGGTGGCGAGGACCCGGGCGCAGTTGCGGCCGATCTGCCGTTCGACGCCGACGCGTTCACAGGGGCTGGTGTCGCGGCGGCCCTGGTGGCGGCGCTTGACGGTGCCGAGCGCGTGGAAGGTCTGCACCAACGGGACGCCGTGTTCGTGGGCGCCGATCTGGGAGGCCATCCCGGACATCCAGAAGTGGGCGTGCACGACGTCGGGCCGCTCCCGCTGCCAGGCGCGGGCCAGGGCCGCGCCGAAGCCCGGCATGTAGGGGAAGAGTTCGTCCTTGGGCACGGGTTTCGCCGGTCCGGCCGGCACGTGCTCGACCACACCGCCGCCGGGCAGCGGCACCCGGTCGGGCAGCCGGTCGGAGTCCCGCCGGGTGTAGACGGTGATGTCGTGGCCGCTGCGCGCCAGTTCCTCGGTGAGGCGGGCCACGTACACGTTCTGGCCTCCGGCGTCCGGCCCCCCGAGAGCGGCGAGCGGGCTCGCGTGTTCGGACACCATGGCGATCCTCATCGGGTGACCTCCTTCAGCAGCCGCTCCCAGTCGTCCAGGAAACGGGACAGCCCGTAGCGGGCCAGGGCCGCCGCGCGGGCTCCCTCTCCGACCAGCCGCGCGTGCAGCGGGTCGGCGACGAAGTCCCGTACGGCGTCGGTCAGTACGTCGATCCGGTTGGAGACCACTCCCGCGCCGGGCGGTACGGCCTCGGTGACCTCGGTGGTGGCGAGGGCGACCACGGGCATGCCCAGGTGCATCGCCTCGAGCAGGGACAGCCCGAGGGAGGTCCAGCGGACCGGGTGGACGTAGACGCGCCGCCTGGCCATCGCCGCGTGCAGGTCGCGCTGGGCGAGGTCGAAGGTGTGCGTGTTCGGTACCCGGAGCCGGTCGGTGGCCATGCCGAAGACGTCCAGCGGTGCGGCCTCGGCGAAGACGGGCAGCAGGTCGGTGCCGGTGGTACGGCCGCGCCGTACGGGCTCGTTGACGACGACGGCCGCCCGCTCCAGCTCGCCGGTCCACCGCTGGCCGGGGTCGACGATGCCGTGTTCGATCACGGTGGTGGGGGCGCGTCCGCAGTCCCACATCAGGCGGTTGAAGTGGGTGACGTGGACGAGCGTGATGTCCGGCTGGTCGGCGACGGGGTGCCGGGTGTCGGGCACGTCGCCGTCCGGGGCGTTGTGCTCGACGTACACCAGCGGGGGGCGGCGGCCCAGGCAGGCGTCGACCAGGGCGAGTTCGTGCGGGCGCTGCAACACGACGACGTCGATCTCCTCGTCGCGCAGCCGCTCCAGCGGCACCTCGACGACGGAGCGGGGCCAGTCCCAGGTCCGGGCGCGGCCGCGGCCGTCGGGGCCCCGGTCGGGGGTGACGGGGACGACGTAGGTGTGCGGGCCCTGCACGAAGGCCGTGGTCCACGACCCGTGCACGTGCCAGAGCAGGATCCTCATGTCTCCCCCAGGAGTTTCTCCACGGCGGCGGCCACGTCGTGGGCGGTGACGGTGTCCAGGCAGGGGTGGCCGGGGACGGGGCACTGCCGGGCCCGGGTGCCGGCGCAGGGCGCCTGCTGGTCGCCGAGCAGGACGTAGGGGACGCCGTAGGGCCGCCACCGCTCGGCGGGCACGACCGGTGCGAACAGGGAGACGACCGGGGTGGCGACGGCGGCGGCGAGATGCGCGGGGCCGGTGTTGCCGGTGACGACGGCGTCGGCGCGGGCCAGGACGCCGGCGAGTTGGGGGGCGCCGGTGCGGCCGGCGAGGTCGAGGGCGTGGTCTCCGGCGACGTACGCGGTCAGCTCGCGCTCGCCGCCGGCGCCGGTGACGATCACCCGGTGCCCGGCCTCGTCCAGTTCGCGCACGGCCTCGGCGGCCCGCTCGGGGCCCCAGGTGCGTGCCGGGACGGCGGCGCCCGGGTGCATGACGACGTACGGGCCCGGGCCGGTGAGGGCGGTCGTGGCGGGTGGCGGCAGCACCCGCAGCCGTCCGTCGTCGGCGCGCGGGAACCCGGCCGCCTCGGCGAGGTCCAGCATGGCCTCGGTCTCGTGGGCGCAGGGGGCGCGCCGGTGGCGTACGTCGAGCAGGGAGCCGGGGTAGTCCTCGCTGTCGGCGGCGATGTGTCCGACGCCGGCCAGGCGCAGCAGCAGGGCGGCGGGGAGCGGGGACTGGTGGAAGGAGGTCAGGACCAGCGCCGTGTCGGCGTCGAGGGTGTCGATGAGCTGGTCGACCTCGCCGCGGCCCACCGGCGGCGGCTCGAAGCCCACCCAGGGCGCGTCCCACACCAGCACGTCGTCCACGCCGGGCAGCAGCGCCGCGGCGGGCGCGCCACGCGGACCGCACAGCAGCGTGACGTGGTCGGCGCGGGCGGCGACGGCCCGGATCGCGGGCCCGGCGAGCAGGACGTCACCGAAGCTGTCGAGCCGCACGACGAGGGCCTTCATCGCGGCCTCCAACCGGTGTCGTAGGCCGCCTCGATGGGCCGTTCGTCGACCAGCACCGTCCCCCGCGGCGGCCCGTTGAGCACCGCGCGTGCCGCTGTCAGCAGGTCGGGGGCCACGTGGTCGGCGCGGGCGGTCTCCTCCGGGAGGGTCTGTTCGTTCGGTACGAGGATGCCGTGGGCGCCGGCCCGGCGGGCGGCCTCGACGTCCGCGCCGATGTCGCCGACGACCACGCAGCGGTCGGGGGCGGCGCACAGGCGTCCGGCGGCCCACAGGACCAGGCCGGGTTCGGGCTTGCGGCAGTGGCAGCCGTCGCCCGGGCCGTGCGGGCAGATGCCGAACACGTCGAAGGGGCCGAGGAGTTCGTCGACCCGGTGGTTGACCCGGCGGACGTCGGCGTCGGTGAGCAGGCCGCGGGCGATGCCGGACTGGTTGGTGACGACGCCGGTGCGCACCCCGTGGGCGCGCAGCAGGGCGACGGCCTCGCGGGCGCCGTCGACGGGGCGCACCCGGTCCGGGTCGCCGTTGTAGGGGACGTCGTGGACGAGGGTGCCGTCGCGGTCGAACAGCACGGCCTGGACGCGGGTCATGACGTCACCTCCCGCCAGGCGGGGGCGTTGCGGTACCGCCACAGCCCGGTCAGCCAGTACCAGGTGGCGGCGGGCGGGATGAGCACGCTGGTGACGAGCATGGTGGTCACCTCGTAGCGGGTGCGCGGCCCGGGCGCGATCCGCGCCCAGGCCAGCTCGCCGGTGCCCAGCGCCCAGCCGGCGCCGGCGGCCGCGGCGGCCCGGGGCCGGCCGGTGGCCGCGAGGGCGAGCGCGGCGGCGCCGGACGCGGTGATCGCGAGGTGGGAGCGCCTCCTGCCGCGCGGGGCGACCGCCTTCTCCCACCAGTCGGGTCCGTGCAGCCGCCGCATCAGCGCGTCGTCGGCGTTGCCGCGCTGGGCGCGCAGCGACACCCAGCGGGAGGCGGGGCGCACGGGGTGGCGGGTGGTGCGACGGCCCTGGTGGATGCGCCAGCCCGCGTCGAGGACGCGCAGCGCGAGGTCGGCGTCCTCCCGGAAGGCGCGCCGGAAGCGTTCGTCGAAGCCTCCGACCTGCTTGAGCACGTCGGTGCGGTAGGCCATGTCGGCGGTGATCCACCGGGCCCGGGCCAGCCCCGCCGTCCCGCGCTCCCAGTCCGTCGGCCGCCGCTCGCCGGGCAGCGGTACGGCGATCACACCCTGCACGCCCGCCGTGTCCGGGGACGCGTCGGCGAGGTCCTCGGCCAGTTGCTCGCACCAGTACGGGCCGACCTGCACGTCGTCGTCGAGGAAGGCGATCCAGGGGGAGGTGACGGCGCGCAGCGCGGTGTTGCGGGCGGCGGCGGGGCCCCGGCCGCGGGAGCGCAGCACGGTCGTCCGGCCGCGCAGGTCGCCCAGGACGCTGAGCGGGTGTTCCAGCGGCTCGGAGGCGGCGTCGGGGCGGTCGTCGACCAGGACGATCTCGGTGGGCCGGGGGCCGTTGGCGGCGGCGAGGGCCGCGAGGCAGTCGGCAAGGGTGTCCCGCACCAGGGTGGGGATCACGACGGCGTAGGAGGTCGTCATGCGAACGCCCTCCCCCGGCGGACCGCGAACGGTCCGAGCGCCAGCAGGTCGACCGGTGCGGAGCCGAAGCACTCCAGGGCGTCGCGCGGGTCGTCGACCATGGGCCGGCCGGCCGTGTTGAGGCTGGTGTTGACGACGACGGGCAGGCCGGTACGGCGCTCGAAGGCGGCCAGCATCCGCGCCACCAGCGGTTCGTCGCGCTCGTCGACGGTCTGGACGCGGGCGGTGCCGTCGACGTGCACGACGGCTGGGATGCGCTCGCGCCACTCGTCGGCGACCTCGTGGACGAAGAGCATGTGGGGGCTGGGCAGCGGCCCGGCGAACAGTTCGTGGGCGCGGTCGGCGGCGACCATGGGGGCGACCGGGCGGAACTCCTCTCGGCCCTTGACGTGGTTGAGGCGCTCCAGGTTCTCGGCGCGCCCCGGGTGGGCGAGCAGGGAGCGGTGTCCGAGGGCGCGCGGGCCGTACTCGCTGCGGCCCTGGAACCAGGCGACGATGCCGTCCCGGGCGAGTTCCTCGGCGACCGTCTCGGCGATGTCGCCGGGCCGCTCGTAGGGTACGGCGGCCCGCTCCAGCCAGGCGCGCAGTTCCTCCTCGCTCCAGCCGCGGCCGAGGTCGGGGCCGGGCATGGGCTGCGGGGTGCCGTCGTTGCCCGCGAGGTGCAGGGCGCCGCCGAGGGCGGTCCCGGCGTCGCCGGCGGCGGGCTGCACCCAGACGTTGTCGTACGGGCCGCGCGCGGCGATCTTCGAGTTGGCGACGCAGTTCAGGGCGACCCCGCCGGCCATGGTGAGCGTGTCGCCGCCCGCCTCGCCATGCAGCCAGTGGACGAGTTCGAGCAGGACCTCCTCCAGCACGGCCTGGGCGCCGGCGGCGAGGTCGGCGTGGTCCCGGGACCACCGCTCGTCCTTGGCGCGGGGCGGGGCGAGGGCGGCCCAGTCGACGCCGTGGGCGCGGAAACCGCCGTGGCCGGTGGCGTGGACGTGCTGCCTGAGCTGCGGCAGGAAGCGGGGGGTGCCGTAGGAGGCGAGGGCCATCACCTTGTACTCGTCGCTGCTGCGCAGGAACCCGAGGTGGGCCGTCAGCTCCTCGTAGACCAGGCCGAGCGAGTCGGGCAGGGCCTGCGTCGCGAGGGTGTCGAGCTTGCCGTCGCGGTAGCGGCCGGCCAGGTGGGAGGCACTCTCGCCGCGGCCGTCGAGGACCAGCACGTCGTTGTCGGGGTGCGGGGAGGCGGGCCCGGCGGAGGCGGCGTGCGCGACGTGGTGCGGGACGAAGACGACCCGGTCGGGGTCGAGGCCGGGCAGGGCCTCGGCGAGGAAGCCGGGGGCGCGGGCGGCGTACTCGAGGCGGAGCGGGTCCCAGGGGTCGTCCAGGCCCATCTCGGCGGCCGGGCGGGCCAGCTTCGGGTCGAAGGAGTAGGCGACGGCGTCGAGCTCCCGCGGCTGGATGCCCGCCTGCCGCAAGCACCAGCGGGCCGACTGCTCGGGCAGTTCCCAGGCGGAGAAGGGCAGCGGCCGCTTGCCGTGCTTGCGGCGGCTGAAACGCTCCTCCTCGGCGGCGGCGACCGTGTGTCCGTCGATCACGAGAGCCGCGGCCGGATCGTGGAACAAAGCGTTGATGCCGAGGATGCGCATGGGGGGTGCTCCGTCACGGGCGGCGTGTTCGGACTCTGGTCTTCGCGGGTGCCGCACCCCAGTTGGCTCAAACACTTGGAACCAACTTGTCCGCCAATAAGGTGACTTTTCACTTTCTGCGCTACGGCGGTCCACACTCGGTGCCGGGAAGCCGGCACCCCATGGGGCGGCTCAGGCGGCGACGGCCCGCGTGAACCAGCCGATGGTGCGCTCCAGCCCCTCCGCCCAGCCGACCCTGGGCTCCCAGCCGAGCCGTTCCCGGGCCAGCCGGGTGTCGGGACGGCGACGGGCGGGGTCGTCGGCTGGGCGTTCGACGAACCGGATACGGGAGGCGGAGCCGGTGAGGTCGACGATGCGGCGCGCGAGGTCGAGCATGGCGATCTCCTCGCCGCCGCCGATGTTGACGGGCCCGCTCTCCCCGGAGGCGGCGAGGGCGAGCACGCCGTCGACCGTGTCGTCGACGTAGCACAGGGAGCGGGTCTGCCGGCCGTCGCCGGCGACCGTGAGCGGCGCGCCGTCCAGGGCCTGGGAGACGAAGGCGGGGACGGCGCGGCCGTCGCCGGTGCGCATCCGGGGGCCGTAGGTGTTGAAGATCCGCACGATGGCGGCGTCGGTGCCGTGCACGCTGCGGTGGGCGGTGACCAGGGCCTCCGCGAACCGCTTGGACTCGTCGTAGACGCTGCGCGGGCCGATGGGGTTGACGTTGCCCCAGTACCCCTCGTGCTGCGGGTGCTCCAGCGGATCGCCGTACACCTCAGAGGTGGAGGCGAGGACGAACCGTGCACCGTCGGCGCGGGCGCGCTCGAGCGCGTTGCGGGTGCCGGTGCTGCCCACGTCGAGCGTCTCCAGCGGCAGTCGCAGGTAGTCGGCCGGCGAGGCGGGGCAGGCGAAGTGCAGGACGAGGTCGAAGCGGCCCGGCAGGTCGCGCAGTGCCGCCGGGTCGGTGGCGTCGACGCGCACGAACCGGAAGCCGGGCCGCCGCTCGTACTCGGCGACGTTGGACCGCGTTCCGGTGCAGAGGTTGTCCAGGCAGACGACGTCGCTGCCGGCCGCGAGCAGGTGTCCGCACAGATGGGAGCCGACGAACCCGGCTCCGCCGGTGACCAGGGCCCGGCGCCACAGGTGTCCGCTCACGGGTCGCTCCTCACTCTCGCCGTTCACTTGCGTGTCGGCGCGAGTAACCCGGTGAGGGCGATCGCATACGTGGTTCCGGCTGCCGATCGCACAACTGTGCACTCCGTCGCTACCCGGTATGCGGAGTCCCGGCATGCCTTCACGCATAGTGGCCGAGGGGCACGAGGTGGCGAGCCGCACCTGGGACCACCAGCGCCTCCCCTCACCAGGTCAGGTGCAGGGCCTGCGGCGACCGGTGGATCATCGTGGGCCGCATGACGACCGGACGGTACTCGGCGAGCCGCAGATCCGGCAGTCGACGGGTCAACTCCGCGAGGGTGAGCCGGAGTTGTTCACGGGCCAGCTGGGCGCCGGGGCAGCCGTGCGCGCCCAGGCCGAAGGCGAGATGACGGACCGGCTCACGGGTGATGTCGAACTCGTCGGGGCGGGGGTGGCGGGCGGCATCCCGGTTGGCGCTGCCGAAGGCCACGAACAGCGTCGCCCCGGCCGGAAGTTCGGTGCCGGCGAGGGTGACCGGGCGGGTGGTGATCCGGCGGAAGCCCTGGAGGGCGCTGTCGTAGCGGGCGGCCTCCTCGACGGCGGCGGGGATGCGCTCGGGCTCGGCGCACAGCAGCTCCCACTGGCGGGGATGGCGGAGCAGGTGCAGCACGGTCGTGCCGATCAGCGCCGTGGTGGTCAAGTGCCCGGCGAGCAGCAGGTTCTGGAGATGGGCGACGAGTTCGTTCCGGTGCTCGAGGCCCAACTCGCCGTCGGGCACGACCGACCTCACGAGCTCCGTGCAGAGGTCGTCGCGGGGCTCGGCGTGCCGCTCCCGGACGTACCGCTCCAGGGTGCGCTGCATCGCGACCACGTCCTCGGCGGCGGCGAGCTGCTCGTCCTCCTCCAGCGGGCGGAACAGCAACTCCTCGGCGCGGTACCCGCCGTGCACGACACCGGGGACGTCGGCGAGGTCGAGGCCGACGACACGGCCGATCACCTCGCCGGGGAGCCGGCCGGCGTACGCCGACATCAGCTCGACGTGCCCGTCCGCCACGAAGGCGTCGACCAGGGCGGCGGCGCGTTCGGCGGCGTACGGCAGGACGGCCGCCACCCGGGCCGGTGACAGCCCGCGGACGATCGGCGCGCGCAGTTCCTGGTGGCGCGTGCCGTCGGTGCCGACGACCACCGGCCGCCGCCCGCCGAACCCGCCGGCCAGGACCGCGAACGCGGCGGGCGAGGGCAGCACGTCCGGGGTGAGGGCGTTGGCGGAGGAGAAGTCCTCGGGCCTGCGCAGGACCTCGCGCACGTCGGCGTCCCGGGCGACCAGCCAGGCGTCGAGTTCGGCGACCCGTGTCAGGCCCTCGGCCCGCCGGGCGTGGTCGTAGCGGGGGTACGGATCGCGCTGCAACTCGTCCAGTCCGGTGGGTGGTTGACGGTCCATGGGGCGCCTTTCCGGGCGGCGGGGACACGGGTTCCCAGGGTGCCGCAGGGGCGTGCGGGTGCGGTAGGGGTCGGCAGGCCGGTGCCTTCCGCGGCGCTTCCGTTGCGCCATGTGTGTGACGCGCCACCGAAAGGCGCGCTGAGCAGCCCGGATTCCCTACGATGCGGCCTGTGGTCTCCTTCCTCATCGAACGCACGGCACCGCTCCCCCTCTCCGAGGCCTGGCGCCGCCTCACGGAGTGGCCCCGGCACGGGAAGGTGGTCCCGCTGACCCGCGTCACCGTGCTCACCGCGCCGCCGACCGGCGAGGGCACGGTGTTCGTCGCGCGTACCGGCTTCGGCCCGCTCGCCTTCGACGACCGTATGGAGGTCACGGTGTGGCGCCCGCCGACCGACGACGAGCCCGGTCTGGTCCGCCTGGAGAAACGCGGCCGGGTGGTCAGGGGCTGGGCGGAGATCGAGGTACGGCCGGGACCGGGCGGCCGGAGCCGGGTGGTCTGGCGTGAGGAACTGGCCGTCCGTCTGCTCCCCGGCCTGTTCGATCCGCTCCTGCTGGGGGCGTCCCGCCGGATGTTCGGCCGCGCGGTGAACCGCCTGCTCAGGATGGAGTGACGCGCTCGCCGGGGACGCTCAGGCCACCGACCCGATCCGGCGCGCCGGCACCGACGTCACGTCGTGGTGGATGGGCCGGTGCGCGCCGGTGAGCGGGACACCGCTGCCGCCGCGCCGGGCGGCGACGATCTCCGAGGCGATGGACAGCGCCGTCTCCTCGGGCGTACGGGCGCCGAGGTCGAGGCCGATCGGTGACCGCAGCCGCGCCAGCTCCAGTTCGCTGACGCCTACTTCGCGCAGGCGCTCGTTGCGGTCCAGGTGGGTGCGGCGCGAGCCCATCGCGCCGACGTAGGCCACCGGCAGCCGTAGCGCGCGGCGGAGCAGCGGTACGTCGAACTTCGCGTCGTGGGTGAGGACGCACAGGACGCTGCGGCCGTCCACCGATGTCCGCTCCAGGTACCGGTGGGGCCACTCGACGACGATCTCGTCGGCCTCGGGGAAGCGGGCGCGGGTCGCGAACACCGGGCGGGCGTCGCACACCGTCACGTGGAAGCCGAGGAACTTGCCGATCCGCACCAGCGCCGACGCGAAGTCGATCGCGCCGAAGACGATCATCCGGGGGGCGGGGACGGAGGACTCGACCAGGACCGTGAGCGGTGCTCCGCAGCGAGAGCCCTGCTCTCCGATCTCCAGGGTGCCGGTGCGGCCCGCGTCCAGGAAGGCCGAGGCCTCGCCAAGGACCGTGCGGTCCAGCTCCGGGTGGGCGCCGAAACCGCCCTCGTACGAGCCGTCGGGCCTTACCAGCAGCGCCCGCCCCAGCAACTCTTCCGGCCCCCGCACGATCCGCGCCACCGCCGCCGCCTCCCCGCGAGCGGCGGCGGCCAGCGCGGACGCCAGCACCGGACGGGCCAGATCGCCGACCCGTACCGGGGTGACGAGGATGTCGATGACGCCGCCGCAGGTCAGGCCGACGGCGAAGGCGTCCTCGTCGCTGTACCCGAAGCGCTCCAGGAGGGTTTCGCCGTCCCGCAGCGCCTGCCGGCACAGCTCGTACACGGCGCCCTCCACACAGCCGCCGGAGACCGACCCGATCGCCGTGCCGTCGGCGTCCACCGCGAGGGCGGCGCCCGGCAGGCGGGGCGCGCTGCCGCCGACGGCCACCACGGTGGCCACGGCGAAGTCGCGTCCCTGCCCGACCCACCGGTCCAGCTCCTCGGCGATGTCCAGCATCTGTCGGTCTCCTCACGGGGTTGGTGTGGCGGACGGCTAGTGGACGCCCAGCCGGCTCTCGATCGGGTGGAGGGCGAAGTAGACCAGGAAGATCGCCGTCAGGACCCACATGAAGGCGCCGATCTCCCGGGCCTTGCCCTGGGCCGTCTTGACGGCGACGTACGAGATGACGCCGGCCGAGACACCGGCGGTGATGCTGTACGTGAACGGCATCACGACGACCGTCAGGAAGACCGGGATCGCCGTGGCGCGGTCGCCCCAGTCCACGTGCCGGGCGTTCATCAGCATCATCGAACCGATGACGACCAGCGCGGCCGAGGCCACCTCCTGCGGCACGATCGCGGTGAGCGGGGTGAAGAAGAGGCAGGCCGCGAAGAACAGGCCGGTGACGACCGAGGCGAGTCCGGTGCGGGCGCCCTCGCCGACGCCGGTCGCCGACTCGATGAACACGGTCTGGCCGCTGCCGCCCGCGACCCCGCCGATCGCGCCGCCCGCGCCGTCGATGAACAGCGCCTTGGACAGGCCGGGCATCCGGCCCTTGCCGTCGGCGAGCCCGGCCTCGGTGCCGACGCCGATGATGGTGGCCATCGCGTCGAAGAACCCGGCGAGCACCAGCGTGAAGACGATCATGCCGACCGTCATCGCGCCGACCTTGCCCCAGCCGCCGAACTCGACGTGCCCGAAGAGCGAGAAGTCCGGCATGGAGACCGCGCCGCCGTGCAGTTCGGGGGCGCCGCCCGCCCACTGCCCGGGGGCGATCACGCCGGCGGCGTTGAGGATCGCGGCGACGACCGTGCCGCTGACGATGCCGATGAGGATGGCGCCGGGGACGTCGCGGGCCTGCAGCATGAAGATCAGCAGGAGGGTCCCGGCGAACAACAGGACCGGCCAGCCCGCGAGTTGGCCCGCCGGGCCGAGGGTGACGGGGGTGGCCCTGCCCTGGTGCACGAAGCCGGACTTGTAGAAGCCGATGAGGGCGATGAACAGGCCGATGCCCATGGTGATGCCGTGCTTGAGGGCGAGCGGGATCGCGTTCATGATCATCTCGCGCAGGCCGGTGACGACCAGCACCATGATGACCACGCCGTACACCACGCACATGCCCATCGCCTGCGGCCAGGTCATCTGCGGGGCGACCTGCGAGGACAGCACGCCGGAGACGGACAGGCCGGCGGCAAGCGCGAGGGGGACCTTGCCCACGAGACCCATCAGCAGCGTGGTGAGGGCCGCCGCGAACGCGGTCGCGGTGATCAGCGCCTTCTGGTGCAGGGTGTCCCCCGCCGCGTCCTTGCCGGACAGGATCAGGGGGTTGAGCAGCAGGATGTACGCCATCGCCATGAAGGTGGTGACGCCACCGCGCACCTCACGGGCGACGCTGGATCCCCGCTGGGACAGGTGAAAGTACCGGTCGAGCCACGACCGTCCGGCCGGGACGCGGGTGCCTTCTCCCGCGTCGTCGGCGACGGTCTGCGGCTCCAGTGACTGCTGGGTCATGTGGGCCTACTCCCAAGGTTCAAAGGGGCACCCGCGAAATGCGCTGAGCGGTGCGGGATTTGGGAAGGTGCTTCGGCCGCACGACCCGGGGGACGGCCCGAGACGAACGAACTGGCCGCTCCGGGCGGCACGTCGACGTGTGACGTTCCCCGTACCGCCCGGAGGGACTGTGCTACGCCATGCCGGTGAGGTGTTCCGGGCGTACCGGCGTCCTGTTCAGCTCCAGGCCGGTCGCGTTGCGGATCGCCGCGAGGACGGCCGGGGTGGAGGACAGGGTGGGTGCCTCGCCGATGCCGCGCAGCCCGTACGGGGCGTGGTCGTCGGCGAGTTCGAGCACGTCGACCGGGATGATCGGCGTGTCGAGGATGGTGGGCAGGAGGTAGTCCGTGAAGGACGGGTTGCGCACCTTCGCGGTCTTCGGGTCGACGATGATCTCCTCCATCACCGCGATGCCCATGCCCTGGAGGGTGCCGCCCTGGATCTGGCCGAGGACGGACAGCGGGTTGAGGGCCTTGCCGACGTCCTGGGCGCAGGCCAGCTCGACGACCTTGACCAGGCCGAGCTCGGTGTCGACCTCGACGACGGCCCGGTGTGCGGCGAAGGAGTACTGGACGTGGCCGTTGCCCTGGCCGGTGCGCAGGTCGAAGGGGACGGTGGGGCGGTGCCGCCACTCGGCCTCGACCTCCACGGCCTCGTCCTCCAGCACGTCCACCAGGTCGGCCAGCACCTCGCCGCCGTCGGTGACGACCTTGCCACCCTCAAGGAGCAGCTCCGCCGTCGCCCACGCCGGGTGGTACGTGCCGAACTTGCGGCGGCCGATGTCCAGGACCTTCTCCCGGACCAGCTCGCAGGAGTTCTTGACGGCGCCTCCGGTGACGTACGTCTGCCGGGAGGCGGAGGTCGAACCGGCGCTGCCCACCTCGGTGTTGGCCGGGTGGATCGTCACCTGTGCGACGCCCAGCTCGGTGCGGGCGATCTGCGCGTGGACGGTGACACCGCCCTGGCCGACCTCCGCCATCGCCGTGTGCACGGTGGCGACGGGCTCGCCGCCGACCACCTCCATGCGCACCTTGGCGGTGGAGTAGTCGTCGAACCCCTCGGAGAAGCCGACGTTCTTGATGCCGACCGCGTACCCGACGCCGCGTACGACACCCTCGCCGTGCGTGGTGTTGGACAGGCCGCCCGGCAGCTGCCGTACGTCCGCGCCCTCGCTGGACTCCCACTGGCGCTCCGGCGGCATGGGCATCGCCTTGACGCGGCGCAGGAGTTCGGCGACCGGTGCCGGCGAGTCGACGGGCTGGCCGGTCGGCATCAGCGTGCCCTGCTCCATGGCGTTGAGCTGCCGGAACTCCACCGGGTCCATGCCGAGTTCCTTCGCCACCTTGTCCATCTGCGCCTCGTAGGCGAAACACGCCTGGACCGCGCCGAAGCCGCGCATGGCGCCGCACGGCGGGTTGTTGGTGTAGAGGGCGATGGCCTCGATCTCCACGTCGTCGACCTTGTACGGGCCGATGCCGAGCGAGGAGGCGTTGCCGACGACCGCGGGGGACGCGGAGGCGTACGCGCCGCCGTCGAGGACGATGCGGCACTTGACGTGCGTCAACTTGCCCTCACGGGTCGCCCCGTGCTCGTAGTGCAGGCGGGCCGGGTGGCGGTGGACGTGCCCGAAGAAGGACTCGAAGCGGTTGTAGACGATCTTGACGGGCTTGCCCGTACGCAGGGCGAGCAGACAGGCGTGGATCTGCATCGACAGGTCCTCGCGACCGCCGAACGCACCGCCGACGCCGGCCAGCGTCATCCGCACCTTCTCCTCGGGCAGGCCGAGGACGGGCGCGATCTGGCGCAGGTCGCTGTGCAGCCACTGGGTGGCGATGTAGAGGTGGACGCCGCCGTCCTCCTCCGGCACCGCGAGGCCCGACTCGGGGCCGAGGAAGGCCTGGTCCTGCATGCCGAAGTAGTACTCGCCCCGGACGATGACGTCGGCCTTCTTCGCGGCCTCGGTGGCGTCGCCGCGGACGATCGGCTGGCGGTGGACGATGTTGGGGTGCGGGACGTGGCCGATGTGGTGGTCGTCGCGGTTCTCGTGGACGAGGATCGCGTCGGGGGCGGTCGCGGAGGCCTCGTCGGTGACGACGGGCAGCTCGCGGTACTCGACCCTGATCTTGGCGGCGGCCCGGCGGGCCGTCTCCGGGTGGTCGGCGGCGACGATGGCGACCGGCTCGCCGTGGTGGCGGACCTTGCCGTGCGCGAGGACCGGGGTGTCCTGGATCTCCAGGCCGTAGTTCCGCACGTCGGTCGGCAGGTCGTCGTAGGTCAGGACGGCGTACACGCCGGGGGTCTTCAGCGCCTCGCTCGTGTCGATCGAGACGATCTCGGCGTGCGCGACCGTGGAGCGCAGGATCTGGCCCCAGAGCATGTCCTCGTGCCACATGTCGGACGAGTACGCGAACTCGCCGGTGACCTTCAGGGTGCCGTCCGGGCGGAGCGTGGACTCGCCGATGCCGCCCTTGGTCCGGGAGCCCTGGGTGATCTTGGTGGGAGCGCCGTTGGTCGGCATCGTCAGACCGCCTCTCCCTGCCGGGCGGCCGCCAGGCGCACCGCGTCCATGATCTTCTCGTAGCCCGTGCAGCGGCACAGGTTGCCCGACAGCGCCTCGCGGATGTCCGCGTCGGTCGGGTTGGGGTTGCGCTCCAGCATCTCGTCGGCGGCGACCAGCAGGCCCGGCGTGCAGAACCCGCACTGGACGGCGCCGGCGTCGATGAACGCCTGCTGGATGGGCGCCAGTTCGGTGCCCTCGCCGGTCTGCGAGTCGGTGCCCTTCGCCTGCCAGCCCTTGGCCTCGTCCAGCGAGGTGCCGCACGCGTCGCCGCAGGAGCGCTGCCTGGCGTAGTCCGCGAGCCCCTCGACGGTCACCACGTCCCGTCCCTCGACCTGCCCGGCCGCGACCAGACACGCGCACACCGGCACGCCGTCCAGGCGTACCGTGCAGGACCCGCACTCACCCTGCTCGCAGGCGTTCTTCGAGCCGGGCAGACCGAGCCGCTCGCGCAGCACGTACAGCAGGGACTCGCCCTCCCACACGTCGTCGGCCTCCTGCGGGCGTCCGTTGACGGTGAAGTTGACGCGCATCAGGCGACTCCCTCCGAGCGGGCGGCGGTGCCGCGGTACGACTCCCAGGTCCAGGTCAGCGTGCGCCGGGCCATGACGGCGACCGCGTGCCGGCGGTAGCTCGCCGTGCCCCGGACGTCGTCGATCGGGTTGCAGGCACCGGAGCACAGCTCCGCGAACCGCTTCGCGACCGACGGGGTGATGATCTTGCCGTTGTCCCAGAAGCCGCCCTCCTCGAGCGCCGCGTTCAGGAACTCCTCCGCTGCCCTGGCCCTGACGGGCGTGGGCGCCGCGGAGCCGATGCCGGTGCGGACGGTCCGCGTCGACGGGTGCAGCGCGAGCCCGAAGGCGCACACGGCGATCACCATCGCGTTGCGCGTGCCGACCTTCGAGTACTGCTGCGGTCCGTCGGCCTTCGCGATGTGCACGGCGCGGATGAGTTCGTCCGCCGCCAGCGCGTTGCGCTTGACGCCGGTGTAGAACGCGTCGATCGGGATACGGCGGCTGCCGCGCACCGACTCGACCTCGACCTCGGCGCCCGCCGCGAGGAGCGCGGGGTGGGCGTCACCGGCCGGGGAGGCGGTTCCGAGGTTGCCACCGACGCCGCCGCGGTTGCGGATCTGCGGGGAGGCGACCGTGTGCGAGGCGAGGGCGAGCCCCGGCAGCTCGGTCCGCAGGTGCTCCATGATGCCGCTGTACGGGACGGAGGCACCGAGCCGCACGCTGTCCTCGCCGACCTCCCACTCGTAGAGGTCGCCGACGCGGTTCAGGTCGAGCAGGTACTCGGGCCGGCGGTGGTCGAAGTTGATCTCGACCATCACGTCGGTGCCGCCCGCAATGGGCACAGCGGTGGGGTGCTCGGCCTTCGCGGCGAGCGCCTCCTCCCAGCTGGCGGGGCGAAGGAAGTCCATGACCGGCTCTCTTCTTCGTCTCGTGGGGTGGTACGGAATCGAGCCAGATTCGGTGCGGCGGGCCCGGCTCGTTCATGTGCTGTTCACGCGGAGTGAAGTCAGTACACAGCGCCGTACTCCATCGGGGTCAGTCACGGAAACCATGAAGGAGTTGGCTGGCCAGGGCGGGCATCTTGTAGATTCATATGAACGGAGGTCATCGGTTACCTCCCAGTTTTCCGGTAGAAACACAGGACACAGCCTGGCTGCGGAAGAGTGCGGTGCCCGCGCCGTCCAGCGGGTTCCTCCCCCGACCACCCTCACGATGCATCGTAGGTTTCGAGACAAAGAACGGCGGCGACGAGATGCGGCTGCGCGCACTGCTGGACACCGACGCGCTGGGCCTCAGGCTACTCGGCGGCGAGGACGAACTGGACCGGACCGTCCGGGGCGTGATGACCACCGACCTGCGGGACCCCAGCCGCTACCTGTCGGGCGGTGAGCTGGTGCTCACGGGCCTGGCCTGGCGCCGGGACGCCGACGACTCGGAACCGTTCGTACGGATCCTGGCGCAGGCCGGGGTGGCCGCGCTCGCGGCCGGCGAGGCGGAACTGGGGAACATCCCCGAGGACCTGGTGGTGGCCTGCGCCCGGCACCGGCTTCCCCTCTTCGCGGTGCACGAGTCGGTGGCGTTCGCGACGGTCACCGAGCACGTCGTCCGGCAGGTCTCCGGCGAGCGCGCGGGCGATCTGGCGGCCGTGGTGGACCGGCACCGGCGGATGATGACCTCGGGCCCGGCGGGCGGCGGCCCGGACGTGGTCCTCGACCTGCTCGGCTCCGACCTCGACCTCAGGGCCTGGGTGCTCTCCCCCACCGGACGGCTGATCGCCGGTCCGAAGGTCGCCGGCCCGGGGCTCGCCGCCGACGTGTGCGTCCAGCTCGCCGCCGAGCATCTCGCCGCCACCCGCGGCGGACGCCGGGGGCCGCACCGGGTGACGGCGGGAGGGGTGACGTACAGCCTCTTCCCGATCCGCGGCAGCAACCGGGCGCCGCAGGCCGCGCGGGACGTGCGCGAGACCGTGCTGTCGGACTGGCTGCTGGCCGTCGAGGCGGACGCGGGCGACTGGCCGGCCGAGCGCCTGGACCTGCTGCAGGGCGTCACCCAGCTGATCTCCGTCGAGCGGGACCGCCGGGAGGCGGCCCGCACGGTACGGCGCCGGCTCGCGCAGGAGGTGCTGGAACTGGTGCAGACGGGCGCGGCGCCGGGGGAGGTCGCCGCCCGGCTGCGGGTGGCCGCCCCGGTGCTGCTGCCCGGCCTCGGGACGGCCCCGCACTGGCAGGTGGTGGTGGCCCGCGTCGACTGGGCGGACGCGGAGATCGAGGCGGGCCCGGTCGCGCAGGCCCTGCTGGAGGAGATCCTGGTCGACCCGCGCGCCACGGGCCCCGAGCCCTCGGACCGGATCGCCGTCGCGCACACCGGCGACGAGGCGATCGCCCTCGTCCCGCTCCCCGCGGTCTCGGCCGAGCACGACGGCTCGGAGTCCGGGATCCTCGCCGAGGCGCTGCTGGAGTCCGTCCGCGAGCCGCTGTCGGCCGGCCTCGACGACGACGGCCAGGTCACCCTCGGATTCAGCGCCGCCGTCCACTCGGCGGAGGGCCTGCGCGGGGCGCTGGAGGAGGCACGGCACGCGCGGCGGGTCGCGGCCGCGCGCCCGGGCCGGGTGTGCGCGGCGGGCCACCAGGAACTGGCCTCGCACGTCCTGCTCCTGCCCTTCGTCCCCGACGACGTCCGCCGCGCCTTCACGGCGCGGCTGCTCGACCCGCTGCGCGACTACGACCGCCGCCACCGCGCCGAACTGATCCCCACCCTCGAGGCCTTCCTCGACTGCGACGGTTCCTGGACGCGCTGCGCGACCCGGCTGCACCTGCACGTCAACACGCTGCGCTACCGCGTGGGCCGCATCGAGCAGTTGACGAGCCGGGACCTGTCCCGGCTGGAGGACAAGCTCGATTTCTTCCTGGCGTTGCGCATGAGCTGACCCGACTTTGTGAAATCCTTCACCCAGCCCCTTGGCCCGGCCGCGGGATCCGTGCTGAGATGCGGCCACCACTCAAAGCTCGATGGCGTGCTCGGGGAGGGCAATGTGGCGCATACCGCCATGTCTGGTACCGGAACGACCGCAGGTGACGATCCCCTCCAGACCGCGGTATGGCGGCTGCGCTCGCGCGCGTGCTGGACCGACGCGGCGGCGCTGCTGGAACCGGTCACCGCCGCCCCCGCGCTGCAGCGGACCGCCCTGCTCGTGGAGAAGTGCCTGTACACGGAGCAGGGCTGGGACGCGGCGGAGGACGCGCTGCGTACGGCGGAGGCGCTGGCGCACACCGACGACGAGCGCGGCGCGGCCGCTTGTGAACGCGGGTACTTGGCGTACGCGGCGACCCTGCACTCGGTGCGCGACCGGGCCGACGAGGCGCGGGCGGCGCTCGGGCGGGCGGCGGCGCTGATCGCTCCGGGGGCGCCGGGACGGGCGCTGCTGGACTTCCGGCGCGGTCTGCTCGCCCAGAACCTCACCGGCTCCCCACAGGCCGCGCGGGCCGCGTACCGGCGTGCCCACGCCGGCGCCACGGCCAACTCCGACCTGCTGCTGCTCTCCTTCACCTGGCGCCATCTCGCCGGACTGGCCCTGCGGGACGGCGAGTTGGCGGAGGCCCGGCACGGCTTCGCCGAGTCCCTGCGGATCCGCGAGGAGCTGGGCTATCTGGTGGGCACGGCCCCCGCGCTGGTGGCCCTGGCGGACGCGGAGACGGAGCCGGAGGCATCCCGGCTGCGGGAGGAGGCCCGGCGGCTGTTCCGGCTGCTGGGCGGGGTGCCGACGTGGCTGGCGGGTCAACTGGCGCCGCCGGCACCGGGAGCGGCGACGGCCTGACGCTCCGCGGGTGTTACGGGTGGGCTCAGAGGAACCTCAGAGGTTCCTGTGGCAGTCTGACGCGCCTGTCACCCCCCATGGAGGAAAACCGATGAGCCTCGTCAACGGTCTGCCGGCACATATCCTGCTGGTCCACCTCGTCGTCGTCCTCGTGCCGCTGACCGCGCTGGCACTGGTGGCCGGCGCGGTGTGGCCCGCGGCCGCCCGCCGGATGGGCGTGGTGCTGCCGGTCCTGGCCTTCGTCACGCTGGTGAGCGTGCCGCTGACCACGCAGGCCGGCGAGTGGCTGGAGCGGCACGTGACGAGCAGCGCCCTCATCCGCAGGCACACGGAACTCGGCGACGGTCTCCTCCCCTGGGCACTGGGCCTGTTCGTGCTCGCCGCGGCGGTGTGGTGGACGGCTCGGCGGACGTCCACCGAGCGGACCGGCACCCGTTCCGCGTCCGTGATACGCGTCGCGGCCGCCGTACTGAGCGTCGCCGTGGCCGCGGGCGCGGTCGTCGACGTCTACCGCATCGGCGACTCGGGCGCGAAGGCGGCCTGGACGGGCAGCTACTCGAAGGCGGAGACCACTCCCGGCAAGGGGAACTGACCCAGGCCCCGCCCGCGAAGCGTCGGACCCTCTCCAGCACGCGTACGACGTCCACCTCCCGGCCGTCAGCGCCTGAAGCAGCGCGGCACGGGCCGGCTGCCGTTCCACGGCGGAGACGGGTTCCGACCACCCGCGAAGCGTCGGACGCGGTCTAGGCCGCGCCCGCGAAGTGGTGGCTCACCAGGCCGCGGACGACGTCCACGTCCCCCGCCGTCAGTGCGTCCAGGAGGGCGGTGTGTTCCGTCGCGTCCGCCAGCAGGTCGGCGTGACCGGCGGGGGTCCGGCCGCCCACCAGGGGCCACTGTGCCCGGCGGTGCAGGTCGTCGGCGATCTGGACGAGCTGTTCGTTGCCGGACAGGGCAAGCACCGCGCGATGGAAGGCGCGGTCCGACTCGGCGTACGTGGCCCGGCAGCCGGAGGACGCGGCGCGGACCGTGGCCTCGGCGAGGGGGCGCAGCTCCCGCCAGCGTTCCACCGGCACCGCACGGGCCAGGCGGAGCATCACGGGGATCTCGATCAGCGCGCGGATCTCGGCCAGCTCGGCCAGTTCCCGGGTACCGCGTTCGACGACCCGGAAGCCCCGGTTGGGAACGACCTCGACGGCGCCCTCGAGCGCCAGTTGCTGCATCGCCTCCCGCACGGGCGTGGCGGAGACCCCGAACCGCTCCCCCAGCGCCGGCGCCGAGTACACCTCGCCCGGTACCAGTTCCCCGGTGACCAGCGCGCTGCGCAGCGCGTCGAGGATCTGCCCGCGCACCGAGGCCCGCTGGACGAGCCGCGGACGCGGGATCGGCGGCTCGCTGTGCGTGTGCTCGCCGCGGGCGGCCGCGCCCTCTTCCCGGTCCACGTCGGCCGCCCCGGGCTGCGACGGCACCCTGGGGGCGGCTGCCGTACGGCCCTGCGGTGTTCCGGTCCCCGTGGAGCCCTGCACGTGCTGCCTCACGGGTCCTCCTCCGGACGTGTCGGTACTTGGGGCCATTACGACGGGTTGTTACTCGTCCGTCAAGCACCATATGCGCACAAGCCGTCAGGTCAAACCAGGTCACCGCTGAGTGACGGGGAGACTACGGAAGGCGAGCAGGACGCCCTTCCGGTGAGCCGTCGAGGCGTCAAGCCGCTGGCGACCGCCGCCAGTTGGACCCCCCTCCGGCATGCCGGAGGGCGGTCGTGCCGTAAGATCACCCGCGAAGAGGTCACCCGCTCGGTTACAGGCGATTCACAACTTCCTCACTTGCCGCAGGAACTTTCCGAGGAACCACCCGTACGGGTAGTCTTATTCGAACTCAACTCCCGCCCCTCAAGCGGCAGTTCGAGCAGAACGCTGCCCTGGGCATTCCCTTGCACTTCCTTGGCGGCCTCTTGCCCCGAAACCCCCTGAGGGCCGGTGGGATTGGGCCACTATGGCGGGCGTTACGCCCTATCCCAATGCAAGGGACCCCTAGATGAGACTGACCGACATATCGCTGAACTGGCTGCTTCCGGGCGCCGTACTGCTCCTGGGCATGCTGGCGGCGGTGGCGGTGCTCGCGCGCAGCAAGCGGTCCGGCGGGGAGCACGCGAAGGACGACTCGTGGGAGCGCAGCGAGGAGCGCCGCAGGCGCAAGGAGGCCATATACGGCACCGCCTCCTACGTCCTGCTGTTCTGCTGTGCGGCGGTCGCCGCCGCGCTCTCCTTCCACGGCCTGGTCGGCTTCGGCCAGCAGAACCTCGGCCTCTCGGGCGGCTGGGAGTACCTGGTCCCGTTCGGCCTGGACGGCGCGGCCATGTTCTGCTCGGTGCTCGCGGTACGTGAGGCCAGCCACGGCGACGCCGCCCTCGGCTCCCGGATACTGGTGTGGACGTTCGCGGCGGCCTCCGCCTGGTTCAACTGGGTGCACGCACCCCGGGGTGTCGACCACGCGGGCGCGCCGCAGTTCTTCGCCGGCATGTCGCTCTCGGCGGCCGTGCTCTTCGACCGCGCGCTGAAGCAGACCCGCCGGGCCGCCCTGCGCGAGCAGGGCCTGGTGCCGCGTCCGCTGCCGCAGATCCGTATGGTGCGCTGGCTGCGGGCCCCCCGCGAGACCTACAAGGCCTGGTCGCTGATGCTCCTTGAGAACGTGCGCAGCCTGGACGAGGCGGTCGAGGAGGTCCGCGAGGACAAGCGGCAGGAGGAGGCCAACCGGCTGCGCCGCCGCGAGGCGGACCGGCTGGAGCGCGCCCAGCTCAAGGCGATCAGCCGGGGCCACCGCGGGATCATCGGCCGTGGCCGTCCGGAGCCGCAGGCCCTGGAGCGTGGCGGCACCCAGACCCCCGCGGAGCCTGCCCTACCGACCCCGGAGCCGCTGCCCGTACGCCAGCGTCCCTCGCTGCAGCCCGTCCGCCAGGGCGGTTCTGAGTCGGTCACGGTCGACCTCACCGCGGAGGACGACACAATGGCCCTGCCGCGCCTCGACTCCCTGGAGCGCAAGCTCAAGGACCTCGAGCAGCAGTTCGGCTGACCTCGGCCGGAATCGGGGAGGGGGGGGGGGCCGGGGGGCAACGCCCCCGCCCCGTAACGCCAGTGCGGCGGGGAGGACCGACCACACCACCCTACCCCAGCCCTGGGGACCCCACCCCCC
>NZ_JBIWPO010000022.1:120824-130039 GCF_044768275.1 Streptomyces sp. NPDC101152
GCGGTCCCAAAGATTGATCTACGACTTCTTGTGGGAGGTCTTCACCGTCTTGTATGGGGGGGGGGGGGGGGGCGGGGGGGCCACGCCCCCTCCCCGTTCACGCCAGTCCGGCGTCGAGCTCGAACCACACCACCTTCCCGACGCCGTGCGTCCGCACCCCCCACGCGTCCGCGAGGGACTGCACGAGGACCAGGCCCCTGCCGTGGGTGCTCTCGTCGCCGTCCGCCGCGCGCTTCCTGGGTCTGCGGGCCACGAAGTCCCGTACCTCTACCCTGAGTCCGCGCGGGCCGACGGTGGCCGTCAGCACCGCGTCGTGATCGGTGTGGACGAGCGCGTTGGTGACCAGTTCGCTGGTGAGCAGTTCCGCCACGTCCGAGCGACCGGGCCTGCCCCACTGCCGCAGCAGCTCGCGCAACGCCCTGCGCGCCTCCGGGACCGCCTTCAGGTCCCCCCGCCCGAGTCTGCGCCGCAACTGGTGCGGCTGCGCCTGTTCCGTCGAGCCGTCGGCCTCTTCCTCCACCGTCCGAGCCGAGGAGGCCCCGATCGCCATGGGACCGCCCCCTCGTGCCTGCCTCTTCATGACCCCCGCCCGCGTGCCGATGTCGGTTCCCCTCCTTGTCGAACACGTTCACGGGATCCATGCCCTCTGCCACACGGGCCAGTCATGCCGAATCATCGGGGGCCGGTGTTCGGCCATCGACATGCCCCTTCCGGCCGGGTCCGGGCCCTCCTGGAAGGACCGTGCGGGCGCCCATGCACCCCTGTACGACGTCCTCCCCGCCGCGCCGCAAGGGCGTTCGCCCGCGCAATCGTCCCCTGGCCTGTCAGGGAGCCGGGGTGCTGATCCACCGGTGCGACACGGGGCGCCGGCTGTGGGCCTCCGCGCGGCCCGTGAAACTGGCCGGAATCCGCCGGTCCTGTCCCAGAAGGCGGAACGGCCGCAGCGCGGAGCCGACTTGGGCTCCGCGCTGTGGCCGTCCGCGTCCTCACGCGGTCACTTGGTGCCGAGCCCCTTCTCGCCGATGTGGAAGATCTTGTGGTCGCGGTTCATGTCGACGACGACCTTCGTGGGGGACCCCATGCCCCAGGTGAAGGTGACGACGGCCTCCGTCCGGCCGTGGGTGGTGCCGGTCTCGGTGACCTTCCACGCGAGCGGCACGTTCTGGGCTCGCAGGACGCCGTCGGCGTTCTCCCGCGCCTCCCACTTCTTCAGCTCCTTCTGGAAGGCGGGCGTGAGGTAGTGCTCCCGCAGGGCGGTGCCGAGCTTGCCCCTGTCCTCGTCGAGCGTGGCGTCGATGTAGGCGCCGTAGAAGTCGGCGATCCGGGTGAGGTTGTCGGTCGTCCTGCCGCTGACGCTGCGCGGGGCGCCGGCGGAGGCCTGGGCGGTGACGCCGAGGCCGAGGGCGACGGCGAGGAGGCCGGTGGTGACGACGGTGCGGGTCCTGCTGCTCATGTGTGTTTCCCCGTTTTCGGTTGCGTGTTTCGGAAGGTGCTGGTGGTCGGGCCGCCCTCCCCACCCCCGTGGACGAGGGCGGCCCTGGTCATGCGGTCAGCCGAAGGTCCGGCCAGAGCGAAGAGCGCGCCTGCTGGGTGCGCTTGGGCATGGGTGTCCCCCGTGGATGAGTGCATGATCGTCGGATGTCGCGGCGGCGGCGGATGGTCGGTCCGGCCCTGGTCGGTGCGACACCAAGAGCATCGGCGGCCTGGGCGGGCCGGCGCAACGGCTGCCGGCCCGTCGGCGGGGGTGGAACCATCCCAGCCCGTCTGACGTGCAGGTATATGAGCGCCTGGGATACGGGTTGCCGGGGAGACGGGGGAACGGTGGCGGCACAGGACGAGGTCGAGCAGTTCGCGGCGCTGCTGCGCCGGTTGAAGGACCGCACGGACCGCAGTTACGGCTCGCTGGCCCGGCGCCTCAACATGAACACCTCCACGCTCCACCGCTACTGCGCGGGCGAGGCGGTCCCACAGGACTTCGCCCCGCTGGAACGGCTGGCGGCCTTCTGCGCGGCCACGCCGGAGGAACGCCTGGAACTGCACCGGCTGTGGCTGCTCGCGGTCGCGGCGCGCCGGCGGATCCGTACCCCGGAGGAGACGGAGACGACACCCGGTCCCGCTCCCGTGGCCGAGGAAACAGCTCGCGTACGGGAGCAGGCCGCCGCTCACCACCCCTGGTTCCGTCGGCGGCGGACGCTCGTCGGCGCCGCCGCGGCCACCGCGCTGCTGGCCACGCTCGGAACCGTCTCGGCGCTGACGGAGGACGGCACGCGGGACGGCTCGGCCAGGGCACCGTCCGGGCAGTCCCGTACGACGGAGGCCGGTGCCCCCGACGCCCCGTCGACCGGCGCGGACAGCCCCTCCCCCGGTGCCACCTCGGCCTCCCCCTCGACGGGCGGCACGGCGTCGCACACTCCCCCGGCGCAGGGCGCCCCGGCGGTGCAGGACAAGGCGCCCGCGTCCGGTGGCGTGCCCCTGTCCCTGACCGTCGACTCGCAGGTCTGGCAGGGAGGGTGCGGGGAGAACTACGTGATCGACAAGACGCCGGCGCGGGTGCCCCCGCCGCCGACGCCGCAGGACGCGGCGGCGTGGGCGGCGACACAGGGCGCGGTGCAGGGACGGCAGTCGATGGTGCAGATCTCGGTGCAGGGGAAGTCGTCCACGGCCGTCGTCCTGAACGCCCTGCGCGTGCGGGTCGTCAGCCGGGGCACCCCGGTGCCCGGCAGGGCGTACTCCATGGACCAGGGCTGCGGCGGCGGTCTCACCCCGAGCAGCTTCGCCGTGAACCTCGACGTCAACCGGCCCATCGCCCACCCGGTGCCCGGCACCAACGACGGCGGAAAGCCGCCGCCCGCCGTCCCGTTCCCCTTCCGCGTCTCCGCCCAGGACCCTCAGGTCCTGCTGGTCACCGCGACGACCGAGGCCTACGACGCCGGCTGGTACCTGGAACTCGACTGGTCCTCACAGGGCCGTACCGGCACGGTCCGCATCGACGACCACGGCCGCCCGTTCCGCACCAGCGCCATCAAGGGCATGCCCCGCTACTGGTACGGAACGAACGACGCGGGCGAGCGCGCCTGGGTGCCCTACTAGGGTCCTTCTGAGAAGCGTCCTCACGTCTCCCAAACGGCCGCGGCCGTGCGGTCGTCCGCGTATCCCTTGACCCGGACCTGGGTGTCCGCGAGGAACGCGGCGAGGCCGGGCGGGGTGGTCCCGGACCACCGGCCGGTGAGGTGGCGGCACAGGTCGGGTTCGCCGCGCAGCGGTTCGGCGAGGCCGCCGGTGCACATCAGGAGGGTGTCACCCGGGTGGGCGACGGAGGCACGGAAGCGGAAGGGCTCCCGGGGCGGTTCGGGGGCCGGCTCGTACGGGCTCGGGGGTGTGGGGATGCCGAGGTCCATGGTGAGGCGGTCGCCCTCGGGCGTCTCGGCGGGCTGCGAGCCGAAGCCGACGACCGGGTCGCCGGTGACCTCGGTGACCCGCGGCTCGATGTCCTGCCATTCGCCGTCCCGGAGCCGGAACAGTCCGCCGGCGCCGACGCCGAAGAAGACGCGGGTACGGCACTGGGGGTCGGCGGGCAGCAGCAGGCAGCGCAGGCTGGCGGAGTACTCCTCCGGCTCGAGGCCCTGCTCGGCGGCGCTCGCGCGGAGCTTGCCCAGGCTGCGGTCGGTCAGGCGGTGCAGTCCCGACTTGAGGTCGCCGCGCCGGGCCGCCCTGATGTCCTCCGCGAGCCGGGCGTGGCTGCGGCCGACGGCCCGGCCGATCCAGTGGCAGGCCTCGGCGGCGGCCCGGTGCGCGCCGGGCGTGGCGCGGGCCCCGGTGGCCATGGCGACGAGGATCAGCGCGTTCTCGGCGGTGCCGAAGCGGGCGGTGAGCAGCGCGTCACGGCGGGGTTCGCCGCGGTAGCGGGCGGAGTCCCCGCGCACCGACACGGCCCGCAGCGTGCAGGACCCGTACCGGGCGCCGTCGAGGACGGTGTCGGCCACCAGGTCGTCGAGGTCGTCGGGGTCGGCGGGCGGGAGGGCGGTGGGTTCGGCCTCGTAGGTGGGCGGGCCGGAACCGACGTAGTCGACAGGGGCGACGGGGACGGCGGTTTCGGCAGGGGCCGGGGCGGGCGGGGGGTCGTCCGGGTGGGGGCCCGCCTCGGCACCTTGTACGGCGGGGGCACTCGCTGGGACGGGCAGGGGCGGCGGACCGGTGTCGGCCGGGGGCCGGGACGCGGGGACCGTCGTGACCGGGGACTCCGTCGACGTACCGCCGCGCTGCGCGGGGACGACGTCGGCGCGCTCGCCCCGGCCGGATCCGTCGCCCACGGTGCCCGCCGCCGAGGCGAACCGGTCGTCCAGGGTGTCGGCGGCGGGGGCCGGCCCCGCGTCCTCGGTGGAGTCGTCGTACAGCTGCCCCCACCAGTCGTCCTCGTGACCGGTGGGCCTACCCCCCTGCTGGCTCATGCCCCTAATTGTCCACCGCACGGGCCGTATGAAAACGGTGCATCGGGAAAATCCGGCGCGGCGCGGCGCGTCGAACGGCGTGTCGAGTGACCCGTCGAACGGGGATACGGGAAAGAGCGTCGATGGCCTGCGCTTCGTCCCGGCCTCCTGCACTCTGGGCACATGGGAGTGTGGGACCTCCTGCTGGTCGGACTGGTCCTCCTGCTCGGCCTGTGCGGAGTGCTGGTGCCCGGCCTGCCCGGATCGTGGCTCGTGTGGGCCGGGGTCCTGTGGTGGGCGGTGAAGGATCCGCAGCCGGTCGCCTGGTGGGTCCTGGTCGGCGCCACGGCCGTGCTGTTCCTCTCCCAGGTGGTCCGCTGGGCGCTCCCGCCCCGCCGGCTGCGCGCGAGCGGCGCCACGCCCCGGATGGGGGTGTACGCCGGTACGGGCGCGCTCCTCGGCTTCTTCCTGCTCCCCGTGCTCGGCGCGATCCCGGGCTTCATGGCGGGCATCTACCTCGGCGAACGCCGGCGCCTCGGCCGGCACGAGGAGGCGATGGCGGCACTCAGGACGGCCATGCGCTCCGGCGGCTCGAGCGTACTCGCCGAGCTGTTCACCTGCCTGCTGATCATGGGCGCGTGGCTGGGCGCGGTGATCTGGGGATGAGGGATGAGGTAGGGGCGCTCCCGTCGTGTTTGGCTGAGGGGTATGACCGAATTCAGTGAGGCCGAGCGCGCGTACCTCCGGTCGCAGCGGCTGGGACGGCTGGCCACCGTCGATCCGCACGGGCAGCCGCAGGCGAACCCGGTCGGGTTCTTCCCGCAGGACGACGGCACGATCCTCGTCGGCGGCCGCGCCATGGGGACGACCAAGAAGTGGCGCAACCTCCGGCACAACCCCAAGGTCGCCCTGGTCGTCGACGACATCGTCAGCCTGCGCCCCTGGAAGGTGCGCGGCATCGACATCCGGGGCGAGGCCGAACTCCTCACCGGCTCGCGCGCGTTGGGCCCGCACTTCAGCGAGGAGGTGATCCGGATCCATCCGCGGCGGATCCACAGCTGGGGGCTGGAGGACTGACTACGGGAGGCAGCCCTCCAGGGTGAGCAGGCGCACCTTGCGGTCCAGACCGCCCGCGTAGCCGGTCAGGGAGCCGTCCGCGCCGATCACCCGGTGGCAGGGCCGGACGACGAGCAGCGGGTTGGCGCCGATCGCGCCTCCCACGGCCCGTACGGCGGCCCGGGGCGCCCCGATCCGGGCGGCGATCTCGCCGTACGTCGTGGTCGTCCCGTAGGGCACGGAGTCCAGGGCGTTCCACACCCGTTCCCGGAACTCGCTCCCCTCGGTGCTGAATTCCAGCCGGAACTCCTGGAGTTCGCCGGCGAAGTAGGCGGCGAACTGTTCCTCGGCGGCGCGGAACGCGGCGGGCTCGTGGCGCCAGCCGTCCTGCACCGTGCGGCCGTTCTTCTGGCCGGGCACGCTGACGGAGGTGAGCGCTCCGGCCGGGTCGGCGGTCAGGAGCAGGGGGCCGACGGGGCTGTCGACGTGGGTCCAGCGGGTGGTCATCACAGATCAGTCCAACTCTCCTGCAGCATGCAGGTGTCGCAGGGCGTACGAGCGCCAGGGGCGCCGGCTGTCGGGGACGGAGAGGCCGGGCGGCGCCACGTCGGGGTCGCCGAGGGCGCGGGTGCGGATCACGGCGATCGTGGCGGTGTCCATGCCGGGCAGGGCGAACAGCGCCGCCTCGGCGTCGTCGCGGTCGGCGCCGGGGTCGAGGCGCAGGGTGCCGTCGGCGAGGGCGGCGGCCAGTGCGCCGAGGGAGCCGTGCGGCTCGGCTTCGGCGAGGACTGCCGGTTCGGGGAAGAGATGGGTGAGGCTGCCGGAGGGCGAGTCGAGCGCCTTGCCGTACCGCCGCACCAGTTCGGCGGCGTCCTTCGGACCCACCAGTGCCCGTACCGCCATCTCCTCCGCGTCGGCGGCGCCGGGTGAGCGCAGTCCGGGCCGGGCGGCGACCAGCGGGGCCAGCCGCTCGTCCTCGCCGAGCCGCTCGTCGACGGCGTACGGGTCGGCGTCGAGGTCGAACAGGCGGCGCAGCCGGCCGACCGCGGTGGTGAGGTCGCGGGGGTCGGTGAGCTGCAGCCGGGCGTCCAGCCAGCCGCCGGGGCGGGCACCGGACGCGGATGCCGCCGCCCTCGGCCGTTCGTCGACGGCGACGATGCCGGTGCCGTGCGGGAGGCGGAGGGTACGGCGGTAGGTGCGCCGCCCGCGCGTCCCGGTGATCTCCTCCACTCCGGGTACGGCCTCGTCCGCGAGCAGGTCCAGGACGTCACCGGCCTGGTACGGCCCCCGGTACGCGAGCCGCAGCGGAACGCCCCCGGCCGGGTGCCGGCCGCGCTGGCGGGGCGCGGTGGCCCGCAGCTCGCTCGGCGTCGCGGCGTACACCTCACGCATGGTGTCGTTGAACTGCCGCACACTGGCGAACCCGGACGCGAACGCGATCTCGGTGATCGGCAGGTCCGTGGTCTGCACCAGCACCCGCGCGGTGTGCGCCCGCTGGGCACGGGCGAGGGCGACCGGCCCGGCGCCGAGTTCGGCGGTGAGCTGGCGCTGCACCTGCCGGGCGCTGTAACCGAGCCGCGCGGCGAGCCCGGCCACGCCCTCCCGGTCGACGACCCCGTCGCCGATCAGGCGCATGGCCCGGGCCACGACGTCGGCGCGCGCGTTCCACTCGGCCGACCCCGGCACCGCGTCCGGCCGGCACCGTCGGCAGGCCCGGAAACCCGAGCCCTGCGCGGCGGCGGCGGTCGCGAAGAAGCGGACGTTGCGGCGCTTCGGGGTGACGGCCGGGCAGCTGGGCCGGCAGTAGATCCCGGTGGTCTCGACGGCGAAGAAGAACTCCCCGTCGAACCGGCCGTCCCGGCTGCGTACGGCTTCGTACCTGGTGTCCTCGTCCATCACCCCCCAAGTCTCCGCCCTGGCTGGGCGGAGGGCTGGCGGGAATCGGACGTGACGTCGGCTACTCCCAGCGCCCCCGCTTCGCCTCCATCGCCGCCTTCCCTTCCGCCCCCTTCCGCTTCCATTCCCGGCGCAGCTCGGCGCGCACGCGGGCGTCGGTCTTCGCCACGATCCACTGGTTCTCCCGCACCAGCTTGCGGTAGCTCTCCAGACGGCGGACCTGGAGCTGTCCGGCGTCCACGGCCGCCAGCACCGCGCACCCGGGCTCGGCGGCGTGCGCGCAGTCCTGGAAACGGCAGCGCCGGGCCAGTTCCTCGATCTCGGTGAAGACCTGCCCGACCCCGCTCTCGGCGTCGTACAGCCCGACTCCCCGCAGCCCGGGTGTGTCGATGAGGACGCCCCCGCCGGGCAGGGCGAGCAGGTTGCGGGTGGTGGTGGTGTGCCGTCCCTTGCCGTCGGCGTCCCGGGTGGCCTGTACGTCCAACACGTCCGCGCCGATCAGCGCGTTCGCGAGGGTCGACTTGCCCGCGCCGGACTGGCCGAGCAGGACGGACGTACCGCCGCGGACGACGCTCACCAGGACGTCGAGCCCGTCACGGCCGAGCGCGCTGACGGGCAGCACGCCAACGCCGGGCGCCGAGCGCTCCACGTCCTGGACGAGGTGCGCGAGGGTCACCGGGTCGGGCACGAGGTCGGCCTTGGTGAGGACGACCAGGGGCTGGGCGCCGGACTCCCAGGAGAGTGCCGACTTGTGCAGCAGGGCCTCACCGCTCGAGCAGGACATGGCGAGCGCCAGGAACCGCTCGATCCGCCCAAGGTCGAGTTCGGCCGCGAGCGACACACAGATGACGACATGATCGATGTTAGTGGCCAGCACCTGGCCCTCGGAACGCTTCGACGACGTGGACCGTACGAAGGCGGTACGGCGCGGCAGCAGCGTCCGCACGTACCGCGGATCGCTGCCCTCGGGATCGACCGCGACCCAGTCCCCCGTGCACACGACCTTCATCGGATCGCGGGGAACGACGAACTCGGTGTCGGCCCGGACAGTGCCGGCCGGGGTGATGACGTCGCACAGTCCACGGTCGACCCGAACGACACGGCCGGGCAGGAGACCTTGCTCGGCGTACGGAGCGAACTCGGCCTCCCAACCCTCGTCCCAGCCGTAGACGGCGAGAGGGTGCGACGAAACCGAAGAAGAAGAGAAAGACAAGGGGTGACCCTTCCATGGGTGGCCCCGGCACCGCGCCCACTGGCGCGGGAGAAGAGTGAGGTCAGCCGGAAACCACGGAGGTGGACTTGACGAACTTCCGGATGCGGGCAACGCCCATCTCGACGACAGCCATCGGTCACACCTCCCAAACCAAGCCGAGTCACCCGCGGTGACCTCCGGTCACCGCTCGAACAAGACTGACACTAGGGACAGTCAGCCCGCGCCGCCACCGAATTACGGCAACCCATGCGCACGGGTCATTCCATGTCGTAGGGCGTCTCCAGGTCGACCAGTTGGACATCGAAATGCCCACGGTGTCATTCCACTTGGCCTCGCCGATGGCGAGAAGCGTGGCCTGGAGCCGTCCGCGATGCCGATGACCGCCACAACCACCTCGTGTCCGACGCGAGTATTGGGATCGTGCACCACGCCGTGTCCAACCCGCGCAGGGAGACCGCCGATCAGTTCCGGGTCGGCGTGGTGCAGCGCCCAGTCCCGGCAGACCTGCTCGAAGTGAGGGCCGAGGACGTTACTGAGCTTTTCAGGTTGGGTTCGGTTGGTGTGAAGTGATGGTCAGTCCGGTCTCGGTGAGGCAGCCGTCAATGAGTTCGGGATGGCGCTGG
>NZ_JBIWPO010000023.1:0-128787 GCF_044768275.1 Streptomyces sp. NPDC101152
CTCAAGGAACGGACGCTTCCTTCGTACTCACCCTCTCGGGCTTTCCTCCGGGCGCTTCCCTTCGGTCTTGCGTTTCCGACTCTATCAGATCCTTTCGGCGTCTGATTCCCTGTCGGCGGGGCCTTTCGACGTTCACTACGTTAGCCGATTCCTCCGAGAACTCGTAATCGAGTTCCGCGAGTTCGAATTCGGGCATGCTGACATGACGAATTCGACCCCGTTGAGGGAGTGATCGTAAGTAGTGGTTTGGCCGCTTCCGGCTGCTGGCGATCGCCGTACCCGGTTCAAGCGGCTCGGGCTACATTACGCACCTTCCAAGAGCGAGTCAACTTCGGCGGCGCCTGGGCGCGTGGGCCCGATAGGGGCTCACCGTCGGGTCGTTGGCGACCCAGAAGCGCCAGGGGTGGACGCCCCCTTCACCGGCCACACCGGTGCGTGGACCGTTCAGTACCTGGCCGGAGGGGACCGGGCTGCCCGTGAGCATGCGCAGGGGGGTCTCGTTGGCGCTGCAGGTGTCCGTGCCGTCGAGGCTGCGGTCCACCCCCAGGGCCGTGGCCAGGCGTGCCGGGCCTTTGGCCAGTTCTCGGTCGTTCCGGGCCGAAAGTCGACGTTTACGAGCGAGCTCGACGCCTTCGATCACCTCGCCGGCCCGCAGCAGGACCGCGCTCGCCCTGCCCTCGGGACCGCAGACGAGGTTCATGCAGAACCACATGCCGTAGGTGAAGTAGACGTACACATGGCCGGGCGGACCGAACATCACGTCGTTGCGGGGCGTGCGGCCGCGATAGGCGTGGGAGCCGGGGTCGTTCGGGCCGTCGTACGCCTCGACCTCCGTCAGGCGCAGGGCCATCGGGCCGTCGGGGGTGGTGCGCACAAGGACGCGACCCAGGAGGTCGGGGGCGACTTCCAGGACGGGGCGGTCGAAGAACTCCCTGGGGAGGGGCGTACGGTCCGGGGACACGATCATGGCGTCCGAGCGTAGTCCAGGCGGGTGGATGCCAAGGGGTGGTCAAGAATTCCCCTTCTTGCCAGGGTGTGGGGCGGAACCGGGGGCGGTCGGATCGCGTTGGTAGTGATCAAGGGCCCGCTCGTTCGGCACGTACAGGTAGAGGGAGAGACATGGCGTTCAAGAAGCTGCTCGCGAGTCTGGGGGCCGGCGGGGCTTCGGTCGAGACGGTGCTGACCGAGGTCAACGTCGTTCCGGGTGGCGTGGTCCAGGGGGAGGTGCGGATCCAGGGCGGCTCCGTGAACCAGGACGTCGAGGGGCTGTCCGTCGGGCTGCAGGCCAAGGTCGAGGTGGAGAGCGGCGACGAGGAGTACAAGCAGAACATCGAGTTCACCAAGGTGCGGCTCGGTGGGGCCTTCGAGCTGCAGGCCGGAGCTGTGCACGCGGTGCCGTTCGGGCTGGAGATCCCGTGGGAGACGCCGGTCACGATGATCGACGGGCAGGCGCTGCGCGGGATGCACATCGGGGTGACGACGGAGCTGGCGATCGCACGGGCCGTGGACTCCGGCGACCTCGACCCGATCAACGTGCACCCGCTGCCCGCGCAGAAGGCGATCCTGGACGCCTTCATCCAGCTGGGCTTCCGGTTCAAGAACGCGGACATGGAGCGCGGTCACATCCGGGGGACACGGCAGCGGCTGCCGTTCTACCAGGAGATCGAGTTCTATCCGCCGTCCCAGTACCGGGGACTGAACCAGGTCGAGCTGAGCTTCGTGGCCGACGAGCACGCGATGGACGTCGTCCTGGAGATGGACAAGAAGCCGGGGCTGTTCAGCGAGGGCAGTGACACCTACCGGTCCTTCCAGGTGGGTCTGCACGACTTCCACGGGACCGACTGGGCGGCGTACCTGAACCAGTGGCTGTCCGAGGTCGGCAGCAAGCGGAACTGGTTCTAGGCTCGGAACTGCTGGTTCCGTCATAGATCAGGAGGTACCGAGGTGTCCGAGCTCAAGCGGCGGCCTCTCCCCCATGACTTCCACCCGCCCGTGCCGGCGTTCACGGTGACGAGCGAGGACGTCCAGGAGGGCGCCACGCTCAAGGACGCTCAGGTCTACGCGGGCGGGAACACCTCGCCGCACTTGCGGTGGGAGGGCTTCCCCGCCGAGACCAAGAGCTTCGCCGTGACCTGCTACGACCCGGACGCCCCCACGGGCAGCGGGTTCTGGCACTGGGTGGTGTTCGACATCCCGGCCTCGGTGACCGAGCTGCCGGCGAGCGCGGGCAGCGGCAAGTTCGAGGGACTGCCCGAGGGCGCGATCCAGGTGCGTAACGACTACGGGTCCCGGGACTTCGGCGGGGCCGCTCCGCCTCCCGGGGACGGACCGCACCGGTACGTGTTCACGGTGTACGCCGTGGACCAGGAGAAGCTCGGTCCGGACGCGGACGTCACCCCGGCTGTCGTCGGCTTCAACCTGCGTTTCCACGCCATCGCGCGTGCCCAGCTCATCGGTGAGTTCGAGGTGCCCGCCGAAGACTGACGTTCATGGAACGTTTGCCCGCCTCTGGTCTTGGAATTGATCAGGGGCGGGCATTTTTTATTGCGTTGTCCATCTCGGCGTGCCCGGCCAGAGTTGATCCAAGCCCGCCAGGGGGTGGGCCGACTGCACGGGAGGTGGGCTGGATGCGGGAGACGCTGGTACTGAACGCGAGCTTCGAGCCGCTGTCGACGGTGACGTTGAATCGGGCCGTCGTTCTGGTGCTGCAGGACAAGGCTGTTGTCGAGCAGGCCCACCCCGAACTGCGCATGCGGGGAGCCGCGGTGGACATACCCGCGCCCCGTGTGATCAGGCTGTGCAGATACGTACGGGTGCCGTTCCGAAGACAAGCGCCGTGGTCGAGGCGGGGTGTGCTGGTGCGGGACCGGCACAGGTGCGCGTACTGCGGCAGGCGTGCGACGACGGTGGACCACGTGGTGCCCCGGGCGCAGGGTGGGCGGGACTCGTGGCTGAACACGGTGGCCTCCTGCGCGGAGGACAATCACCGTAAGGCGGACCGGACTCCGGAGCAGGCGGGTATGCCGTTGCTGCGGCAGCCGTTCGAGCCCTCGCCGCAGGACGCGATGCTGTTGGCGCTGGGGGCCGATGACTTCGAGGCGCTGCCCGACTGGTTGGCGCTGAACGCGGCGTAGCGGGTACGACAGCGGGGCCCGCCTCCTGAGGGAGGCGGGCCCCGCTGTCGTGTCGGCGGAGTCAGTCTATCGACGGCTTCTCGCGGCGTTCGGTGGCCTTCTCGGTGCCGCCTCCGCCCGAACCGCCCGCCATGGGGCCGAAGTTGCCCATGGCGCCGGACAGGCCCTTGAGGGCGTCGCCGATCTCGCTGGGGACGATCCAGAGCTTGTTGGCGTCGCCCTCGGCGATCTTCGGGAGCATCTGGAGGTACTGGTAGCTGAGGAGCTTCTGGTCCGGGTCGCCGGCGTGGATCGCCTCGAAGACGGTGCGGACCGCCTGGGCCTCGCCCTCGGCGCGCAGGGCGGCGGCCTTGGCCTCACCCTCGGCGCGCAGGATCTGGGACTGCTTCTCGCCCTCGGCGGTGAGGATGGCGGCCTGGCGCGTACCTTCGGCGGTGAGGATCGCGGCGCGCTTGTCACGGTCGGCGCGCATCTGCTTCTCCATCGAGTCCTGGATGGAGGTGGGCGGTTCGATGGCCTTGAGCTCGACGCGGTTGACGCGGATGCCCCACTTGCCGGTGGCCTCGTCGAGGACACCGCGCAGGGCCGCGTTGATCTCCTCGCGGGAGGTCAGGGTGCGCTCGAGGTCCATGCCACCGATGATGTTGCGGAGCGTGGTGACGGTGAGCTGCTCGATGGCCTGGATGTAGCTGGCGACCTCGTAGGTGGCCGCGCGGGCGTCGGTGACCTGGTAGTAGATGACCGTGTCGATGTTGACGACCAGGTTGTCCTGTGTGATCACCGGCTGCGGCGGGAACGGTACGACCTGTTCGCGCAGGTCGATGCGGTTGCGGATGGTGTCGATGAACGGGACGACGATGTTGAGGCCCGCGTTCAGCGTCCGCGTATAGCGGCCGAAGCGCTCGACGATGGCGGCGCTGGCCTGCGGGATGACCTGGATTGTCCTGATCAGGGCGATGAAGACCAACACCACCAGAATGATCAGGACGATGATGACCGGTTCCATCGTCGTTCCCCGTACCCTTCTCCGCCTCGGCGCTCTCGGAAGATCTTATGCTTGTTGAAGATCTTGCTGGTCGAGTCTGACAGACCGTCGTGCAACTCGGGAGCTGTTCGGTTCAGTTGAGTCGTACGAGGTCAGATGACGATCGCGGTCGCCCCCTCGATCTCCACGACGTCCACTTCCTGGCCTACTTCGTAGGTGCGTTCGGTGTCGAGGGAGCGGGCCGACCAGATCTCTCCGGCCAGTTTGATGCGGCCGTTTCCGGAGCCGTCGACGCGTTCGAGGACGACGGCCTGTTTGCCCTTCAACGCGTCGACCCCGGTGGCTAGTTGGGGACGCTGCTTGCCGTGCCGTACGGCGATGGGCCGGACGACCGCGATCAGGGCGACGGAGACGACGACGAAGGTGAGGACCTGGGCCACGGTGCCGAAGCCCAGTCCGGCGAAGACCGAGGCGGCGACGGCGCCCACGGCGAGCATGCCGAACTCCGGCATCGCCGTTACCACGAGCGGGATTCCGAGCGCGGCTGCGCCGACCAGCCACCACACCCAGGCGTCGATGTCGTTCACATGGTCATGGTATGACCGCCGGTCGGTTCACCGACAGGGCGCAAAAGCCCGTAACCGGCTTCTCGCAGGGGCGCTCAGGACAGCGGCAGGCCGTGGGCCGTCCAGCGGTCGCCGACCTGCTCGACGACGAGCGGGAGGCCGAAGCACAGGGAGAGGTTGCGGGAGCTGAGTTCGAGCTCCAGGGGGCCGGCGGTGAGGACCTTGCCCTGACGGATCATCAGGACGTGGGTGAAGCCGGGGGCGATCTCCTCTACGTGGTGGGTGACCATCAGCATCGAGGGGGCGATCGGGTCGCGGGCGAGGCGGCCGAGGCGGCGGACGAGGTCCTCGCGTCCGCCGAGGTCGAGGCCGGCGGCGGGTTCGTCGAGCAGGAGCAGCTCGGGGTCGGTCATCAGGGCGCGGGCGATGAGGGTGCGCTTGCGCTCGCCCTCGGAGAGGGTGCCGAACTTGCGGTCCACGTACTCCGTCATGCCGAGGCGGTCGAGGAAGGCGCGGGCGCGCTGCTCGTCGATGTCCTCGTACTCCTCCTGCCAGCCGGCGGTCATGCCGTAGGCGGCGGTCAGGACGGTCTGCAGGACGGTCTGGCGCTTGGGGAGCTTGTCGGCCATGGCGATGCCGGCCATGCCGATGCGGGGGCGCAGTTCGAAGACGTCGGTGCCGGGCCTGCCGAGGGTCTCGCCGAGGATGGTCGCGGTGCCCTTGCTGGGGTAGAGGTAGCTGGAGGCGACGTTGAGGAGGGTGGTCTTGCCGGCTCCGTTGGGGCCGAGGATGACCCAGCGCTCGCCCTCCTTGACCGACCAGGAGACCTCCTCCACCAGAGCCCGGCCCTCGCGGACCACGGATACGTCCTCCAGCTCCAGAACATCGCTCATGAGCGCGTTGTCTCCCCTTGCAGTGTGACCGGTCTCGGCATCGGCGGTCGCGGGCGCCTGCGGGCGCCGCCCTCGAAGAAATCTACGCCACCGGTCGGCCGCTCCATTCCATCGGTCCGGTCCTTAGGGTGGACGCATGCTCTCGGAACCACGTTCAGGACGCCTCGCGGCTTGGGGGAACGCCCTTTTGGCCGGACTTGTCTCACCGGACGACGCGGTGCTCGCGATCGTCGGGGAGGATGCCGTGCACCGGATGGAGGGCCTGCCCGGCGAGTCGGGCCAGGTCGGGCTCACCCTCGCGCTGGGGCGGTTGCGGGTGCTGGGGGTGGCGGGGCTCAGGGTCGCGCTGCCCGCGCCCGGGCATCCGCTGGGGCTGAGCGGTCCGCCGGAGTTCAACGCGCGGGCGCTGGAGGCGGAGGAGGCGGTGATCTGCCACGGCGCCGCGCTGGGGCTGGTCCCGGAGGTGTTCGAGGCCGGGCCCGACGGCGACAGGCATGTCGAGGTGCTCTGGCGCTGTCTGCCGGTGCGGGAGGCGCCGCCCGCGGACGTGCCGTCGCTGGGCGAGGCCGAGCGGGAGCTGGCGGAGGCGCTGCGGGAGGCGACCGAGGTTCTGTCCCGGTTGGACGTCGCCGCGTCGGGGCCTGTGGCGGAGGCGGCGATCGACGCGTACCGGGCGCGGGCCGAGCGGGGGCGGGGGGTGCTGGCGCCGGGGTACCCGCCGCGGGCGGTGCGGGTGCTGGAGCTGGCCCAGCGGGTGGGCCTGCTGGTGTCCCTCGCGGAGGAGAACGGGCACGGGGGCGCGGTGAGTGCCGGGGAGATGGGCGCCAGGGCCGCCGCGTTGCGGCCGGTGGAGCGGACGGCACGGCGGGCGCAGGTGGCCGCGTACAACGCGTATGTGGAGGAGCGGGAGCGGGGGGTGCGCTGAGCGCACCCGTCAGCTGTTGGCGCCCTTGTCGCCGAACGCGGGGTTGAGCAAGGCGATCAGGTTCGCGGTGTTGCCGACCACGTTGACGGGGACCTGGACCGGGACCTGGACGACGTTGCCCGAGCCGACGCCCGGCGACTTCACGGCCGCGCCGTCGGCCTGCGAGCCGGCGACAGCGGCGTCGGCGGAAGCGCCAGCGACGATACCGGCGACGGTGACGGCCACGGCGGCCTTCCTGGCGATGTGCCAGTCGGACGAAAAACTGACCGGCCTCCCGGGAGCTTCCGGGAGGCCGGAGGTCACCGACCGCCGGGCAGCGGACGTCAGCGGTTGACGCCCAGGTTGCCGAAGGCGGGGTTGAGCACGCCGATGACGTTCACGCTGTTGCCGACCGCGTTCACCGGGATGTGCACCGGGGCCTGGACGAGGTTGCCCGAGACGACGCCCGGGGAGCCCACGGCCTGGCCGTCGGCGTGCGCGTCGGTGGCGGAGGCCATCCCGGCACCGGCGGCGATCAGACCGCCGGCCACCATCGTCACGGCCGCTGCCTTCTTCAGGTTCTTCACTTCTGAGCCCTCCTAGCGATTGCCGCGGCAGTCGCCGCGGCACGCACTGGAGAACGGCGGAGATCCACGAAGGATGCGCCATCCGGGGGACATTCCCACGACGGTATGAATCTCAGTCCGGACCAAAACCCTCCGTATTGCCGACCGTGACACCCTGCTCAGAGCGTTTCAGCCGGTCACGCCATGGCGTACGGCCCACAGGGCGGCCTGGGTGCGGTCCGCGAGGTCGAGTTTCATCAGGATGTTCGAGACGTGGGTCTTGACGGTCTTTTCGGACAGGACGAGGGCGCGGGCGATCTCCCGGTTGGAGCGGCCGTCCGCTATCAGGCCGAGCACCTCCCGCTCCCGCTCGGTGAGCGAGCCCGCCCTGCCCTGGCCGGAGTTGGCCTCCTCCTGGGACAACAGGGCGCCGGCGACCTCGGGTTGGAGCAGGATGTGCCCGGCGTGCACGGAGCGGATGGCGCCGGCGAGGGCGTCGGGGTCCACGTCCTTGTAGACGTACCCGGCGGCTCCGGCGCGCAGGGCCGGGACGACCGTGCGCTGCTCGGTGAAGCTGGTGACGATCAGCACGCGCGCGGGGTTGTCCAGTTCGCGAAGTCTGCGCAGGGCGTCCACGCCGTCCATGCCCGGCATCTTGACGTCCATGAGGACCACGTCGGGTTTCAGCTGCTCGGCGCGCTCGACTCCCTCGGCGCCGTCGGCGGCCTCGCCCACGACCTCGATGTCGTCCTGCACCTCGAGGAAGGTGCGCAGACCGCGGCGGACCACCTGGTGGTCGTCGACGAGCAGCACCCTGATTGCGTCAGCCACCGGGGACCTCCATCTCGATCGTTGTGCCCTTTCCGGGCGCCGATTCCACGGTCAGCGTGCCGCCGACCCCGCTCGCACGGTCACGCATGGACACCAGGCCGAGATGGCGTCCGGCCCGCCGTACGGCTCTGGGGTCGAAGCCGGTGCCGTCGTCGGTGATCCGCAGCACCGTGCCGGCGCCGCGCCGGGCCAGGGTCACGTGCACGGCCTGGGCCGCGGAGTGCCGCAGGGCGTTGTGCAGCGCCTCCTGGGCGACCCGCAGAACGGCCTCCTCCTGGGCCGAGGGCAGGGCGCGCACGCCGTGGCTGTCGAAGGTCACGCGCGCGCTGTGGGCGCGGTCGAGGACCTGCACGTGGGTGCGCAGCGTGGCGACGAGGCCGTCCTCGTCGAGGCCGGCGGGGCGCAACTCGACGACGGCGGCCCGCAGTTCGTCGGCGGCCTCGGCGGCGAGCGCGGCCACCTGCTGCAGTTCTCCCTTGGCGCGGGCCGGGTCGCGGTCGACGAGGGCGGCGGCGGCCTGGGCGGTCAGCCGCAGGGAGAAGAGCTTCTGGCTGACGGCGTCGTGCAGTTCGTGCGCGAGGCGGGAGCGTTCCTCGGCGATGGTCAGTTCGCGGCTGCGCTCGTAGAGGCGGGCGTTGGTGAGGGCGATCGCGGCGTGCTGGGCGAGGAGGGCGAGCAGGTCCTCGTCCTCCTCGGTGAAGCGGCAACCGCCGTCGGGCTTGGGGCAGTTCTGCTTGTTGGCGAGGAACAGGGCGCCGATGACCTCGTCGCCGTCCCGGATGGGCAGGCCGAGGAAGTCGGACATCTCGGGGTGGGCGGACGGCCAGCCCTCGAAGCGGGGGTCCTCGCGAACGTCGGCGAGGCGCTCCGGCTTGGCGTCGTGCAGCATCGCGGCGAGGATGCCGTGCTGGCGAGGGAGCGGTCCGATGGCCTTCCACTGCGCGTCGCTCATACCGTCGACGACGAACTGGGCGAAGCCTCCGTGGTCGTCGGGGACGCCGAGCGCGGCGTACTGCGCGCCGAGCAGCTCGCGGGCCGAGGCGACGATCGTCTTGAGGACGTCGCGCACCTCCAGATGCCTGCTCATGGCCAGCAGCGCGTCGCTCACCGCGGCGAGGCCGGACTGGGGCCGATGACTCATGACCTCAAGGTACCGGCGGGGTGTGACGACGGGATCGGACCTGTGGGGGCGCGGCGGGGGCCGGTGGGCCTACGACCGCAGACCTAGGTCTGCCGCCCTGGGTCCGCGGCTTAGGGCGAAGGGACCCGCCGTTTTGGTGCCCGCGTCCGAGGCCGGCGCACGGCGCCGTTCCTAGGTTGAGGACATGCCCGTCGAAGGACGGCGACGACGAGGGGACACGGAGTCATGCCGGTAGCGATCATCACGGGGGCCTCGAAGGGGCTGGGGCGGGGGCTCGCCGAGGCCCTGGCGGCGAGGGGCTGGGATCTGGTGCTCGACGCGAGGACCGCGGAGGTTCTCCAGGAGACGGCGGCGCGGCTGGGACCGTACGGCACGCGCGTGAGGGCACTGCCCGGGGACGTCACGGACGCCCGGCACCGGGCCGAGCTCGTGGCGGCGGCCGGGCGGCTGGGCGGTGTCGACCTGCTGGTGAGCAACGCGAGCGCGCTGGGCGCCGAGCCGCTCGTACGGCTGGACGGCCTGCCCCTGGAGGGGCTGCGGCGGGCGCTGGAGGTGAACGTGGTGGCCGCGCTCGGCCTGGTCCAGGAGGCGCTGCCGCTGCTGCGGGCCGCGGCGACGGGCACGGTGATCACGATCAGCTCGGACGCGGCCGCCGAGCCCTACGAGACCTGGGGCGGGTACGGGGCGTCCAAGGCGGCCCTCGACCACCTGGCGGCCGTGCTCGGTGAGGAGGAGCCGGGCCTGCGGGTGTGGGCGGTGGATCCCGGGGACATGGCGACGGACCTGTACGCGGCGGCCGTACCGGGCGACGACGATCCGCGGCCCGACCCGGCCTCCGTGGTCCCGGCGTTCCTGCGGCTGCTGGACGAGCGGCCGGCGAGCGGGCGCTATGCGGCTCCGTCGCTGCTGGTGGAGGGGCGATGACGCTGGCCGTGCGCGTGCCTGAGGAGCTGTCGGCGCGTGTCCCGGTCGAGCAGCGTGGGCCCGGGCTCGACCGGGACGCCGTACGGCTGCTCGTGTCGCGGGGGACGGAGGTGTCGCATCACGCGTTCCGGGAGCTGCCCCGGCTGCTGCGGGCCGGGGATCTGCTCGTCGTGAACACGTCGGCCACGCTGGCCGCCGCCGTGGACGGGCGGATCGGGCACGCGCGCGTGGTGGTGCACTTCTCCACGCGCGGGGACGACGGGCGGTGGGCGGTCGAGCTGCGGGATCCGGACGGGAGGGGCAGCACGCGCGCGCGGGCGGGCGGGCCCGCGGGGACGGAGGTGCGGCTGCCCGGCGGTGCGTGCCTGGTCCTGGAGGAGCCGCTGAGTGCGCGCGGTGATCGTCTGTGGTGGGCGCGGGCGTCGGGGTCGGAGGTGGCCGGCGTGCTGCGCGTGCACGGGCGGCCCGTCCGGTACGCCTACACCGCGCGGGACCAGCCGCTGTCCGTGTACCAGACGGTGTTCGCGCTGCCGTCCGCCGACGGGGCGGGCAGCGCGGAGATGCCGAGTGCGGCCCGGCCCTTCACCGGGCGGCTGGTGGCGGAGCTGGTGAGCCGGGGTGTGTTTTTCGCGCCGGTCACGCTGCATGCCGGGGTGGCGTCCGCGGAGTCGCACGAGCCGCCGTATCCGGAGCGGTTCTCGGTGCCGGAGTCCTCGGCGCGGCTGATCAACGCGGTGAAGGCCGGACGGGGGCGGGTCGTCGCCGTGGGGACGACGGCGGTGCGGGCCGTGGAGTCGGCGGTGGGGCCGGACGGTGTCGTACGCGCGCGTGCGGGATGGACGGACCTGGTGGTGACCCCGGAGCGCGGGGTGCGGGTGGTGGACGGGCTGCTGACCGGGCTGCACGAGCCGGAGGCCTCGCATCTGCTGATGCTGGAGGCGATCGCGGGCCGGGCCGCGCTGGACCGGGGATACGACGAGGCGCTGCGCGGGCGCTATCTGTGGCACGAGTTCGGGGACGTCCATCTCATCCTCCCGCCACAGAACCCTCACACAGAGCATTGCTCTCGCAACTAGCGGTGAGAGCGTGGCCTGGTCGATGTGAGCCCGCGCATAGGGCGCAGGTCACGTACGAAGGTCGGTAGGAGAAAAGGACTGACCTCATGAGCGGGACAGATGGTCCAGTCTGCCCCGATTTGCCCTTGCCCGATCCACTACCCGGGATCGTACGTCACACCTTTGCCTCGCCATTTTGCGGCCGCTAAGAATGGCTGCCGTCGCTCAGCGCCGCGGGTTCCGCCCGCGGCGTTCGTGCGGGAAGAACCCGTGTCCCCGCCGGACGTATGAGCGACCTCCGCGCTATTCGAAGAGGTCCGTCTGCCATGCCCAAGAACATCATCACCCGCCGTCACAAGCCCGCCCTGACCCGCCACCACAAGATCGCCATCGCCGGCGTCTCCGCCCTCGGTGCGGCCGCCCTCGCGTTCTCTGCGGTGCCCAGCAACGCCTCGACGACCACCAGCGAGGCCGCGTCCTCGGCCAACGTGGCCTACAGCAGCCAGCAGATCAAGGACGTCAAGGCCAGCGTCACCGACCGGCTCGCCGTCGACTCGATCAAGGCCGAGACCGCCAAGGCGAAGGCCGAGGCGCGGGCGAAGGCCGCCGCGAAGGCCGCCGCCGACGCCGCCGCGAAGAAGAAGGCGGCCGCCGAGGCCGCGGCGAAGAAGCGGGCCGAGGACGCGCGCAAGGCCAAGGAGGCCGCCAGCCGGTCCGCCCAGCGCGCCGCCGTGAAGAAGACCGCGGCCCCCAGCTACGCGAACAACCTCGACGGCTGGATCAGGCACTCCCTCGACATCATGAAGTCCAAGGGCATCCCGGGCAGCTACAACGGCCTGTACCGCAACATCATGCGGGAGTCCTCGGGCAACCCGAACGCGATCAACAACTGGGACATCAACGCCATCAACGGCATCCCGTCGAAGGGCCTGCTGCAGGTCATCCCGCCGACGTTCACCGCATACCACGTCGCCGGCACGTCCTGGAACATCTACGACCCGGTCGCCAACATCACCGCCGCCGCGAACTACGCGGCCGCCAAGTACGGCTCGATGGACAACGTCAACAGCGCGTACTGAGGTCGGCGCGGACCTCTGTGCGTGAACGCCGAAGGGCGGCACCCCGTGACGGGTGCCGCCCTTCGCGTCGTACCGGCGCGTGGTGCCCGGACTACTTGCGCATGACCTCGGGCTCGTGGCGGCGCAGGAAGCGGGCCACGAAGAAGGCACAGATCACACCCAGGACGAGCAGCGCGACCATGTCCATGGTCCAGGCGCCGACGGTGTGCTCCCACAGCGGGTCGTTGCTCTTGCCCTTGCCGGGCGGGCTGATCTTGTTGAAGTCCAGCGTGGCACCGGCCGCGGCGACCGCCCAACGGCTCGGCATCAGGTACGAGACCTGGTTGGCGCCGATCGAGCCGTTCAGGGCGAACAGGCAGCCGGTGAACACGACCTGGATGATCGCGAACATGACCAGCAACGGCATCGTCTTCTCGGACGTCTTCACCAGCGAGGAGATGATCAGGCCGAACATCATCGAGGTGAAGCCGAGCGCCATGATCGGCAGGCAGAGCTCGATGAGCGTGGCGCTGCCGAGGACCAGGCCCTGCTTCGGGATCTCGCGGCTGGCGAAGCCGATGACGCCGACCATCAGGCCCTGCAGCACGGTGACCACGCCGAGCACGAACACCTTGGACATCAGGTAGGCCGAGCGGGACAGGCCGGTGGCGCGCTCACGCTCGTAGATGACCCGTTCCTTGATCAGCTCTCGCACCGAGTTCGCGGCGCCGGCGAAGCAGGCGCCGACCGCGAGGATCAGCAGGACCGTGGTGGCCGTGCCGTTCGGGACGGGCTGGCCGGTGGCCCGGTTGATCATCGGGTTGGGCAGCAGGCCCTTGCCGGAGTCTATGAGCAGGCTCACCGCGCCGAGGACGAGCGGCAGGATCACCGTCAGGGCCAGGAAGCCCCGGTCGGAGGCGATGACGGACACATAGCGGCGCACCAGCGTGCCGAACTGGCTGACCCAGCCCTGCGGCTTCGGCGGCTTCATCGCCTGCATCGGAGGCAGCTGTACGGACTGTGGTGCGACGGCGTCGATGTCCGCGGCGTACATCTGGTAGTGCACCGAGCCCTTCCAACGCCCGGCCCAGTCGTAGTCGCGGTAGTTCTCGAAGGCGGAGAAGACGTCGGCCCAGGTGTCGTAGCCGAAGAAGTTCAACGCCTCGTCGGGCGGGCCGAAGTAGGCGACCGCACCGCCCGGCGCCATCACCAGGAGCTTGTCGCACAGTGCCAGTTCGGCCACCGAGTGGGTGACGACGAGGACCGTGCGGCCGTCGTCGGCGAGGCCGCGCAGCAGCTGCATGACGTCGCGGTCCATGCCCGGGTCGAGGCCCGAGGTGGGCTCGTCCAGGAAGATCAGCGACGGCTTGGTCAGCAGCTCCAGGGCGACGGAGACGCGCTTGCGCTGGCCGCCGGAGAGGGAGGTGACCTTCTTCTCCTTGTGGATGTCCAGCTTCAGCTCGCGCAGCACCTCGTCGATGCGGGCCTCGCGCTCCGCGCCGGTGGTGTCGGCGGGAAAGCGCAGCTTGGCCGCGTACTTGAGGGCCTTCTTGACGGTCAGTTCCTTGTGCAGGATGTCGTCCTGCGGGACCAGACCGATGCGCTGGCGCAGCTCGGCGAACTGCTTGTACAGGTTGCGGTTGTCGTAGAGGACGTCGCCCTGGTTGGCGGGCCGGTAGCCGGTGAGCGCCTTCAGCAGCGTCGACTTGCCGGAGCCGGACGGGCCGATGACCGCGATCAGCGACTTCTCCGGGACGCCGAAGGAGACGTCCTTGAGGATCTGCTTGCCGCCGTCGACCGTGACCGTCAGATGGCGGGCCGAGAAGGACACCTCACCGGTGTCGACGAACTCCTCGAGACGGTCGCCGACGATCCGGTACGTGGAGTGGCCGACGCCCACGATGTCGGCGGGGCCGAGGAGTTGCGAACCGCCCTTGGCGATCGGCTGGCCGTTGACGTACGTGCCGTTGTGCGAGCCGAGGTCGCGGATCTCCATCCGGCCGTCGGGCGTCGAGTGGAACTCGGCGTGGTGCCGGGAGACCTGCAGGTCGGAGACGACCAACTCGTTCTCCAGGGCACGACCGATGCGCATCACGCGGCCGATGGAGAACTGGTGGAACGTGGTCGGGCTGCGGTCGCCGTAGACCGGCGGCGCCCCCGCGCCACCACCGGGGTTCTGCTGTTGCGGGACGTGCGGGGCGGCCTGCTGCGGCTGCCCCCAGGCGGCCTGCGGGACCTGCTGCTGCGGCGGGGCCTGCTGGGCCCAGCCGGGGGCCGCGCCCTGGGCGGCGTACGGCTGCTGCTGCGGCTGTGCCTGCGGTGTGGCGACGGCGGCCGCGGCGCCCGTGACGCTCACCCGCGGCCCGTCCGTCGCGTTGCCGAGGTGGACCGCCGAGCCGGGGCCGATCTCCATGCGATGGACCCGCTGCCCCTGCATGAACGTGCCGTTGGTCGAGCCGTGGTCCTCGATGACCCAACTGCGGCCCGTCCAGCTGATCGTGGCATGGCGCCAGGACACCCTGGCGTCGTCGAGCACGATATCGCCCTGCGGATCACGTCCGAGGGTGTATGACCGGGACGCGTCGAGCGTCCAGGTACGTCCATTCGATTCCAGTACGAGTTCCGGCACTCCATGCCCCACTGAGTAGTCCCCCGAGTTACCCCCATCACAGGGAGTCTAGGGATGTCGAACATCGTCGGGAACTATTTCAGGCCCGCCCCTCTGACCGAAAGTCGGGCCTTGTGAACACCACGCTCCTACGCAACCGCTGGTTCCGTTGACGGGGTTGAAAGCGACCCGGAGAGTGGTAGTCCACGCGAGGGGGACGTGCGCGGCGACCGGCCGCGCCGCGGATCGGGGGGTCTGCCATGAGCGCGTCGTCGGGTGTCGAGTCGGTCCGCGGCGGGACGAGGGTGCCGTGGGGAGACGTCGTGTTGTCCGCGATCGCCTCCGTGAGCTGGGCGTTGATCGGGATGGCGGGTACGGCGGCGCTCGGACTGCATCTGCTGCAGGCGGACTCGGCGGGTTCGCTCGGGCCGATGACCGCGGCGGTGGTGGCTCTTGGGGCGGGTGGTTCGATCTCGCCTTCGGGCGACGTGTCCGCGTTCGGTCTGAAGGGTGCGGAGGCCCATACGGCCGTCACGATCACGCCATTGGGCGTGAGTCTGGTGGGCGCGCTGCTCCTGTCGTGGTTCTTCCTACGGTCCTTGCGCTCGGCGGGCGTTGTGATCGCTCCGTCCGAACTCCTCGCGCGGGCGGGCACGGTGGTCGTGCTGTTCGTGGCGATACTGGGCGGCCTCGCCTGGGCCGGGCATGACGTCATCACGATCGACGGCGGCTCGCTGGGGCTGGACAAGCTGCCGGGCGTCGGGGGCGGGGGCGGGGGTGTGAGCATTCCGGGGCTCGGTGACCTCGGGAACATCGGCGGGCTCCTGCCCGACAACATCGGCAAACTCGTCGACGCCAAGGCGGCGGTGGGCTTCTCGGTCGACACGGCGCCGACGCTGCTGGGCGGTCTCGGCTGGTCGGCCGGCATCCTGCTGATCGCGTTGCTGGCCTCACGCCGCACTCCGTTGCCGCACGGCTGGGAGGCCGTGCACCGTGTCGTACGGCCGGCCGCGTCCGCCCTCGTCACGGTGCTGCTGGTGGCCGTGGCCGCGGGGTGCGCGGCGGCGGCGTACGCGGCGATCGGCGACACCCATCCCCGGCGGATCTTCGGAGCGGCTCTGCTGGGCGCCCCCAACGGCACGTGGCTCGGCATCCCGATCGGCCTGTTCGTCCCCTTCGACGGCAGGGCGACGGGGGTGCTGACCAAGCTTCTCCCCCACCCCTTGGACGCGTTGCTCACCTCGCGGAGCGGCCAGTCGGTGACGCTGGGCCACCTGGCCGAACTGGACGGCCGGGTGTGGCTGCTGGGGGTGGCGGCGGCCGTGATGATGCTGGTGGCGGGGGTGTTGGCGGCGGTGCGGACGCCGGTGGCCGGTGGCCCGGGGAGCGGACCCGTGGGCGCCCTCGGCTTCGCGGGGCGCTGCGCGGTGCGGTTCGGCGTCGCCACGGCGTTGACGTTGCCGCTGCTCGCGTGGCTGACGGAGGTGTCGGTGAACGCCTCGCTCGCCGTCCTGGGGTTCGACGCGTTCGGCGCCGGGATCCAACTGCACGGGAACCTCGGACTGGCTCTGCTGCTGGGTGCCCTGTGGGGTGCGGGCGCGGGGGGCACCGGGGCGCTGCTGGCGTGGGCGAGCGGGGCGGCGGGGCGGCGGGCCGCGCCATTGGCGACGGCCGCGACGGCGGGAGCGCCGGCCTTGGGCGAGCAGTACCCCCCGCACGGGCTGGAGTCGCGGCCGTCGCCGGGTACGGGGGCGCCGGGCCCGTACCGGCCCGGTTCGCCGTACCGGCCGCCGAACCCTTCCACCAACCCGTATCTGCAGGTGCCGGAGGAGTTGCGGGCGCCGCAGGACGCCCGGCCGGCGCGCCCGGAGGGCACGCGACGGCCCGAGGCCTCCGGGCGCACACAGCAGGGGCCTGAGCAGGTGCCACCGCCCGACGCGAGGCGGGACGACATGTACGGCCCACCGACGGTGGCCGGCCCCTACGACGGCCCGCCTCCACCCCCGCCCCCGCCTCCCCCACCCGGACGACCGAGGGGCGGGCGCTGAGCCGATCAGCGGGCGGAACGCGCACCCGTGGCCGCCATGCCGTCGTCGCCACCCCGCCTCCCTCGCTGGGCCAGCCCGAGGAACGGCCGCTCAGCCAGCAGGGGAACGCCCCCGGTGGAGGCTTTGCCGGTGATGCCTCCGTGGTCCGCGCGTAATGTGCGTACCACCCGGGCGTCACCCACTGTTCCGTGTCCGTCAGGCGGACCGCGGCGGCGGGCGGCACTGGGTGCCGGATACGGTGGGTGGACCATGAGCGCTTCGCAGATCCCGACGTCCGACGTGACGGCCGACGCCCCGACCCTCCTCGTCAAGATCTTCGGCAAGGACAGGCCGGGCATCACGGCCGGCCTCTTCGACACCCTCGCCGCCTACTCCGTCGACGTGGTCGACATCGAGCAGGTCGTCACCCGTGGCCGCCTCACGCTGTGCGCGCTCGTGACCCAGCCGGCCGCCTCCCTCGAGGGTGACCTGCGGGCGACCGTCCACAGCTGGGCGGAGTCCATGAAGATGCAGGCGGAGATCATCTCCGGCCGCGGCGACAACCGGCCCCGCGGCCTCGGTCGCTCCCTGGTCACCGTCCTCGGCCATCCGCTCACCGCTGAGGCGACCGCCCGGATCGCCGCGAAGATCGCTCAGGCCGGCGGCAACATCGACCGCATCTTCCGGCTCGCCAAGTATCCGGTGACCGCCGTGGAGTTCGCGGTCTCCGGCGTCGCGACCGAGCCGCTGCGCACCGCGCTGGTGACGGACGCGGCGGCACTGGGTGTCGATGTCGCGGTCGTCGCCGCCGGTCTGCACCGGCGGGCCCAGCGGCTCGTCGTCATGGACGTCGACTCGACGCTCATCCAGGACGAGGTGATCGAGCTCTTCGCCGCGCACGCCGGCTGCGAGGCCGAGGTCGCCGAGGTGACGGCCGCCGCGATGCGCGGGGAACTGGACTTCGAGCAGTCGCTGCACGCGCGCGTGGCGCTGCTGGAAGGACTCGACGTCTCGGTGGTGGACAAGGTGCGCAGTGAGGTGCGGCTGACGCCGGGGGCGCGCACGCTCATCCGTACGCTGAAGCGGCTCGGGTACCAGGTGGGTGTCGTGTCGGGCGGGTTCACCCAGGTCACCGACGACCTCAAGGAGCGGCTGGGGCTGGACTTCGCCCAGGCCAACACGCTGGAGATCGTCGACGGCAGGCTGACCGGCAAGGTCACCGGCGAGATCGTGGACCGCGCGGGCAAGGCGCGGCTGCTGCGGCGCTTCGCCGCCGAGGCGGGCGTACCGCTCGCCCAGACCGTGGCGATCGGCGACGGCGCCAATGACCTGGACATGCTCAACGCGGCCGGTCTCGGGGTCGCCTTCAACGCCAAGCCGGTGGTGCGGGAGGCGGCGCACACCGCGGTGAACGTGCCGTTCCTCGACACGGTCCTGTATCTGCTGGGCGTCACCCGCGAAGAGGTCGAGGCGGCGGACACGCACGACGAGGGCTGAACCGCCGCCGAGCGAGGACGGGCGTGGGGCCCGGCACCGATGCGGTGCCGGGCCCCACGGGCGAGGTACGGCGCGGTCTACTCGGTCGGCGCCCAGAAGTCGAGCGGCGTGGCCACCGCCGGTTCCAGGGTCTTCCAGGAGCCGTCGAAGGACAGGACGGCGAAGCCGGCGGCCGGGAAGCCGCGCCGGTTCATCCGCTCACGGCTGTCGCCCTCGGCCGAGCCGGCCAGGATCTCGGCAAGGCCCTGCACACCGGGGTTGTGGCCGATCAGGACGACGCCCTGCGCGTCCTCCGGGGTCTCGTTGAGCAGGGCGATGAGCTCGCCGGGCGAGGCCTCGTAGATCCGCTCCTCGTAGACGGTTTTCGGCCGGTGCGGGAACTCGTGGACCGCGAGCTTCCAGGTCTCCCGGGTCCGGGTCGCCGTGGAGCACAGGGCCAGGTCGAAGGGAATGCCGGTGTCGGCCAGCCTGCGGCCGGCCGCCGCGGCGTCCAGTCGGCCCCGCTCAGCGAGGGGGCGCTCATGGTCGGTCACCTGTGGCCAGTCGGCTTTCGCATGCCGGAAGAGGACGATCCTGCGGGGTTCTGCGACGCTCATGCGTCCCAGCTTCGCATGAAACAGGCCATGAGGCGCAGGGAGTTGACGGGCCGCTCAGTGGGTGCTCAGCGGGCTATGAGCTGCTGTGCCCGCTCGAAGAGGTGCGTGATCACCGGGTCGCCGGCCGCCTGCGCGCCCGTCGGGTTCAGCATCAGGGCCAGGAGCACGACGAAGGCGAGCGCCGGCAGGACGAGGGCCCACCAGGGCAGCCTGATGTCGACGCCGCCCGTGGTCGCCGGGTGGGGCCGGGTGTGCGACTGGGCCGACATGGTGCCTCCGCTGGTCTTCGAGTGGTCGGTGGTCCGCCGCTCGCGGCCACCCTTCGAAGGTACGGACGCCGGGCCCCTCAACCCATCCGGAGATCCACCCACTTGACCCTGAGAACGGCCCCCTAGGGGATGGGGGGTTAGCCCCACCCTCCGGCGGTAGCCCCACCCTCCGGCGGTCAGAGCGAGGCGGTCGTCACGGAGAGGCGATCGTCGCGACGATGGCGATGATCAGGAAGATGGCGAAGAACGAGCCGAAGACGAGCAGCATCTTCCGCTGGCCGTTCTGGGGGTTCGGGTCGAGCACTGGCATACGGCCAGTCTCGCACCCCCGGGCCGCGTCGGATCCGCCGGGGTACGGCTCAGCGCGCGGCGGCCTCGTCCTCCACCGTGCGGTCGCGGCCGGCCAGGACGCCGACCACCATCTGCGGGACCATCAGCGCGGCCATGAGCGCGATCGGCAGGCCCCAGCCGCCGCTGTGCTGGTAGAGCACGCCGACCAGCAGGGGGCCGGGGATGGAGATGAGGTAGCCGGTGCTCTGCGCGAAGGCCGACAGCTGGGCGACACCCGCGCCGGTCCGGGCCCGCATGCCGACCATCGTCAGGGCCAGCGGGAAGGCGCAGTTGGAGACGCCGAGCAGGACGGCCCAGGCCCAGGCGCCGCCGGCCGGCGCGAGGTAGAGGCCCGCGTAGCCGGCGAGTCCGCAGGCGCCGAGCACCAGCACGATCGGCCCCTGGTGGGGCAGCCGGGTGGCCACGCGGGGGATGACGAAGGCGAGCGGTACGCCCATCACCATCGTCACGGCGAGCAGCAGCCCGGCCCGGCCGACGGGCACCCCGGCGTCCCGGAAGATCTGCGCCATCCACCCCATGGTGACGTAGGCGGCGGTGGCCTGGAGCCCGAAGAACACGGCGAGCGCCCAGGCGGTACGGCTGCGGGTGATCCGCAGGGCGGGGGCGTCCACGCGCGCGTGCTCCTGCCGTACGGAGCCGGCGGACGCCGTCCCCCGGTCCCGTACGAACGGGAGCCACGGCAGGACGGCCGCCGCCGCGAGCCCCGCCCACACCACGAGGCCGGTCCGCCAGCCGCCGCCGAGGGCGTCGGTCATGGGCACCGTCACCGCGGCGGCGATCGAGGTGCCCAGGGCGAGTGCCATGGAGTACAGGCCCGTCATGGAACCCACCCGATCGGGGAACCAGCGCTTGACGATGACCGGCATCAGGACGTTGCTGACGGCGATGCCCATGAGGGCGAGCGCGCTGCCGGCCACGAAGCCGGGCGTACCGCCTGCGTACGGCCGTACGAGCAGGCCGGCGGTGATGGCGAGCATGCCCGCGCAGACGACCGCGCCGGGGCCGAAGCGGCGGGCGAGGCGCGGGGCCATGACGCCGAAGACGGCGAAGCACAGCGGGGGCACGGAGGTGAGCAGTCCGGCCACGCTGCCGCTCATGCCGAGCCCGGCGCGGACCTCCTCGAGGAGGGCGCCGAGGCTGGTGATGGCGGGGCGGAGGTTCAGTGCCGACAGGACGATGCCGATGACCAGCAGGCGTAGCGTCCACGCGCGCGTGGCGGGTCGCCGGGGTTCGCGCACGGCAGGGGTCCGGACCGTCGTCGTGGACGTCGTCGTCCGATTTTCCTCATACACCATGGGACCTATCATAGAATCATTGGATGATTGGTTGTCCATCCCCGGGACGGAAACGCCCGGACACCGCGTGCGAAGGTGTGCCATGCCTCTGAGTCATCCCCGTCGTTCCGCGTTGTCCGAGCAGGTCATCGCCGCGCTGCGGAACCAGATCACCTCGGGCGAGTGGCCCGTCGGTTCGCGCATCCCGACCGAGCCGGAACTGGTCGAGCAGCTCGGGGTGGCACGCAACACGGTCCGCGAGGCCGTGCGCGCGCTCGCGCACAACGGTCTGCTGGACATCCGCCAGGGCTCGGGCACCTATGTCGTGGCGACCAGCGAGCTGGCGGGTGTGATGCACCGCCGGTTCGCCGGCGCGGACCCGCGGCACATCGCCGAGCTGCGCTCAGCCCTGGAGTCGGCCGCGGCGCGGCTGGCGGCGCAGCGGCGCACGGAGAAGGACCTCAAGCAGCTCGACGCGCTGCTGGCGCGGCGCGAGGAGGCGTGGGAGTCGGGCGACAAGGAGGCGTTCGTGACGGCCGACGCGACCTTCCACCTCGCGGTGGTGTCCGCGTCCCACAACGAGGTGATGACCGCGATGCACGCCGACCTGGGCGAGGTGCTGATGGACTGGCTGCGCGAGGACGTCGGCGCGGACCTGACGCCGGAGGCGTTCATGGAGCACACCGGGCTGGTCGACGCGATCCGCGCGGGCGACGCGGAGGCGGCGGGCGCGGCGGCGGCGAGCTACCCGTTCCAGTGCCGACTGGGGCGGTTCACCGCTTCTGGTGGGTGATCCACACCGAGCGGACCTCCTTCCAGCACCGCCCGGTGAGCCGTACGGTCATCGCCGGCCGGGCGTCGACGGGGGCGCTGTCGGTGTCGAGGTCCCACCACCGGTCGCACTCCACGTGCAGGCTGACGCCGTCGGTCTCGGGATAGGGGTTGTGGCAGTACGCGGTCACATGGGAACCGGCGACCGTGGTACGGCACTCGGCACCGAAGAGCTCGACCGGCACGGGCCTGCTCACGCGCGCGTGGGGCGCCGCTTCGTACGGGAGGGACAGCACGAGCGCGAGGGCCGCGGTCGCTGAGGCCAGGCTGCGGGGCAGGCGCACAAGGTAACCTCCTCGGCCGTGCTGGGGAGGGGACGCGTCGGTGAACGCGTAATCCAGAGTGCGCCGTTGCGGGCCGTCGGCGCCCGGCCGGATAGGCCGAACGGGGGACGCCCCGCTCCTTGCCGGAACGGGGCGTCGACGACGTACGGGAGCGACGTACCGGAGCTCAGGCTCCGATGGCGTGCAGGCCGCCGTCCACGTGGACGATCTCGCCCGTGGTCTTGGGGAACCAGTCGCTGAGCAGCGCGACGATGCCCTTGCCGGCCGGCTCCGGGTCCTTGAGGTCCCACTCCAGCGGGGAGCGGCTGTCCCAGACGGAGGCGAGCTCGCTGAAGCCCGGGATGGACTTGGCGGCCATGGAGCCGATCGGGCCCGCGGAGACCAGGTTGCAGCGGATGTTCTGCTTGCCCAGGTCGCGGGCGAGGTAGCGGCTGGTGGCCTCCAGGGCGGCCTTGGCCGGGCCCATCCAGTCGTACTGCGGCCAGGCGAAGGAGGCGTCGAAGGTGAGGCCGACGACCGAGCCGCCGTTCTGCATGAGCGGCAGGCAGGCCATGGTCAGCGACTTCAGGGAGTACGCCGAGACGTGCATGGCCGTGGCCACGGACTCGAACGGCGTGTTGAGGAAATTGCCGCCGAGCGCGTCCTGCGGAGCGAAGCCGATGGAGTGCACGACGCCGTCGAGGCCGCCGAGCTCCTCGCCGACCAGGTCGGCCAGCCGCGCCAGGTGCTCGTCGTTGGTGACGTCGAGCTCGATTACCTTGGTCGGCTTGGGGAGCTTCCTGGCGATGCGCTCGGTCAGCGTAGGCCGCGGGAACGCGGTCAGGATGATCTCGGCGCCCTCTTCCTGGGCCAGCTTGGCGGCGTGGAAGGCGATGGAGGACTCCATCAGCACACCAGTGATCAGGACGCGCTTGCCCTCGAGAATTCCGCTCATGGTGTTCAGTGACCCATTCCCAGTCCGCCGTCAACGGGGATGACGGCTCCAGTGATGTACGAGGCGTCGTCCGAGGCGAGGAACCGCACCGTCGCGGCGACCTCCTCGGGCTGGGCGTAACGGCCGAGCGGCACCTGGGCCACGATGCCCGCGCGCTGCTCGTCGGTGAGCACCTTGGTCATGTCGGTGTCGACGAAGCCGGGCGCGACGACGTTGAACGTGATGTTGCGCGAGCCCAGCTCACGGGCGAGGGAGCGCGCGAAGCCGACCAGGGCGGCCTTGGAGGCGGCGTAGTTGGCCTGGCCGGCCGAGCCGAGGAGCCCGACGACCGACGAGATGAGGACGACACGGCCCTTCTTGGCGCGCAGCATGCCGCGGTTGGCGCGCTTGACGACGCGGAAGGTGCCGGTGAGGTTGGTGTCGAGGACGGACGTGAAGTCCTCCTCGGACATGCGCATCAGGAGCTGGTCCTTGGTGACGCCGGCGTTGGCGATGAGGACCTCGACCGGACCGTGCTGGGCCTCGATCTCCTTGTAGGCCTGCTCCACCTGCTCGGTGTCGGTGATGTCGCACTTGACGGCCAGGCAGCCCAATTCTGTGAGGGCGGCCGGCGGCTCCCCGGAGCGGTATGTGATCGCGACCTTGTCGCCGGCGTCGGCGAACGCGCGGGCGATGGCGAGGCCGATGCCCCGGTTGCCTCCGGTGACGAGAACCGAGCGGCTCAACGGATCACCCTTTCGATAGGGGTCTGACACACCCGCCCAACACCTGGTGACAGGCGGCTTCAGTCGAAAACCTATCGGTCCGGTCGCGCCCGAGGACATTCGGGCACCGACAGTGGCTCGGGGGACTGGCTGTCGGGTTTCTACAGTCGACGCCGGTCAGGCGGTCATTCCGGGGGCGTGGGCGGGCAGGCCTGCCGCGAGGGCCGTCTCCAGCATGCGCTTGTCGTACGTCACCAGCGCCGTGAGGTTCTCTCCCAGACTCAGTGCGCTGGCCACGTGGACGGCGTCCAGCGTGCGCAGGCGGCCGGTCAGGGCGGCGGCCCCCCGGCGTACCTCCGGGGTCAGCAGAATCTCACCGACTCCGTGCTCCAGGTCGACCATGGCGTCGGGGAAGGTCCCCATGAGGTCAAGTGTGCGAGTCGTCTCGACAAAACCCAGACTGCTGGTGGCCATGGGGAGGCTTCCGCGGTCTCCGAGAAACGTGTCCAGCGCGGCCCAGTAGTTGCGCCGCGACATCCATGTGACGAGCGCCGAGGAGTCCATGTAGATCACCGGTGGTCCTCCTCGCGCTCCGCGAGGAGGGTGGCGAGGGGGTCGACGTCGTCCGGTACGTCGTAGCGCGGCATGCTGTGACGGTCCGCCGACGTGTACTCGGGCAGTCTGATTCTGCCTTCCGCCACGAGGTGCGCGTACCGCTGCAGGGGGCTTGCCGCCGGACTCACTATGGCGATGACGTTGCCGTGCCGGGTGACCTCGACGGTCTCCCCTTTCTCCACACGGGCGAAGACCGCGCTGGGGTTGTGCGAGAACTCGCGGACAGAGACGGCGCTCATGAGGGACTCCTCGATACAGGCAACTGTACCTACATCTATGCGATTGTACCCACACCGAGGATGCCCCGCCCTTTTGGCTGTTCACCCGAAGGCGGGATTTCCACAGCACTTCTTGTACTTGCGCTCCGAACCGCACCAACAAGGTCCGTTACGGGCGGGCGGCCAGTCGACGGCCTCGCCTCTCCGAGCCATTTCGGCCGCGTACCCGGACCGGGCGGACGCCGTGTCCGGTGACCCGCCCTTCTCCTCCATGTACGCCTCCAGGGCGCTCAGCGTGGCACGGGCGACCGCCAGGTGGACGCCCCCCTGGTCCGACAGTTCACGCAGGGTGCCCTCGACCTGCCGCAGATGGCCTGCGTGGTCGTCGCCATACGCCTCCACGACCGCCGGCCAACGTTCTACGAGCCGGGCGAACTCCTCCGGCGGCCAGAACAGGACACAGGTCCTGAGCGCTCGCCCTGGCGACACCCTCTCCTCGCCCGTCGCGGCCGCGAACTCCTCCATCTCGGCCCACAACGCGTCCGGCCCCGCCTCGGCCATCCGCTTCAGGCGCAGCGGGTCGTGCAGTTCGTCCAGCGGACGTACCCGGCCGAACAGGGGCGACGCGCGCCGCTCGTGCACTTCGTCGGCCACGTCGTCCCAGTCGTCGTGCGGCTCGCCGAGCACACGCCGCACGCGATGGCGGCCGATGAGGAGCTCCTCCAGACCGAACGAGTCCCGGAAATCCTCGACCACGTCCGCCGTCACCTCGGCGCCGGCCCCAAGGGCATGGATGACACCGGTCGTGAACCACTCGGCGGCGGTCCCCGTCTCGTCCACGTGCTCGAAGGTCCCGGCGACGAGGCTCCAGGCGGTGGCGTCACTGGGGTGTCGCGCGCGGAACGAGGCCGCCGCCGTCCGCGCCTCCTCCTCGCGTCCCGCCTCCCACAAGGTGTCGATACGCCATGCGTCGACCACGTCCGGTTCCTTGCAACCACCCGACTCCGGATCGAGCAGCCGCTCGTAGAGCGCCAGGGCACGGTCGTGTTCTCCCGCACTCCGCCAGGCGTCGGCGGCCTCGCGGAACAGTTCCTCACGGTCCTCGGGGTAGTGCTCCACCAACCGTACGTACTCCTGCGCGGCCTGGGCGGGAGTGGTGGGCTGACGGGTGCGACGGGTCGTCTTCTGCTTGCCGGACTGGCGGCGCTTACTGGCCATGAACTCACCGTAGTGCGGACGCAGTCGACGCCGTCGGGGAACGCCCCGCGATCACCCGATTCAGGCGGCCCGCACCGTCCGCGCGCCGTCGACGACCTCCGCGAGGGCCTCGACGTCCGCGGCCAACTCCCGCCAGGGGCGGGCCAGATCGACGACATGCCGGAAGATCCTCAACCGTCCCTCGCCCACCGGCACTTCGACGACGCCTTCGCTCCCCGACGCGTACACGAGGTGCCCCTCCCCCAGGCCGAGGCGTACGCAGTACGCGGTCATCTGGTACAGGTCCTCCCGCCGCGGCTTGGTCTTGAACTTGGCGTCGACGACGGCGGCCGGACGCTGGACACCGTCGTGCGGAGAGGGCAGGTAGTGGACGAGGTCCGGTTTGAGCGGGTGACGGCCCGCCGTGTCGAGGAAGTGGCTGCGGTCCTGGGGCGCGGGCCGGCCGCCGGCGCGGTGGCGCAGGGCCTCTCCGACCGCCCGGGCGAGGTACGCCTCGAAGAGCCGCCACATGACGACGAGCATGCCGTCGACGGCGATGTGGCGGCCGTCGCCGAGTTCGTACGAAGCACCACGCAGGACGAGTTCGGCCAGGACGAGGGCGTGGGCGTAGCGGGCATTGCGGCGCCCGGGAGTCCATTGGGGCGGGCGGGCCCCCGCAGGCAGGGCGTGGACGCCTTCGAGGCGGGCGGTCAGCCGTTGCAGAGTGGTTCGCGGAGCCGGGTCGAGGCCGGGGACGCGGAGCAGGCGGCGGATGGCGGCGAGGAGGAGGCGGTTCTCCGGTATGTCGGGGGTGTGGTCGTCGTAGACGACTTCCAGGGGGACGGGGACGCCTGGTCTGCGGCGGATCTGGTCGGCGTGGCGGATGCGGCCGCGTACGACGGGCAGCGTGTCGTGGGTCTCCCGGTAGTCGTGCAGAACGCCCTGCTGGAGCGCCCGGTCGGCCGCCGAGACGAAGGCGTGGGCTAGGGCGGGCAGCAGGTCGGGGCGGGGCTCGGCGGTGACGGGGCGGGGGTCGAACTCGACGCGGTCCGGGGCGTACGCGACGAGGTGGAGAAGCCGGTCGACGGGGACCTTGGGGGTGATGCTCAGCTGTACGGTGCCCTCGCCCGAGCCCAGCCGTACGGAGCCGATGTGGTCCTTGGGCTTCAGCCTCCAGCGGGTGGCGCTCTCCGGATGCAACGCGACCAGCCTGGGGTGGGCGGCGAGCGTCTCCAGTTGGGGCTGGGTGAGGTCCCAACTGGTCCAGCCGTCGCCCTCTTTGAGCGCCACGGGCAACGCGATGTCGCCATGGAGGGAGCGGGTGTGACGGCGGTTCACGAGTCGGCCGCGTCGCCGTCGGCAGCGGTGGGCGGCCGGATGCCGAGCCGGGTGCGCAGGGTGCCGAGCGCGTACACCGTCTCCACTTCCACGCCGTCGCCCCAGTGGTGCTCGGTGAGGAGGGGGAGGATCTGCGTGCGCCATAGGCGTTCGAGGGCGCCGTCGCCGTTGTGGGCCAGATCCTGCATGAAGCAGGACGGTCCGACGCGGAAGGAGCGGTCCCCCGGTCTGTCGTCCGCGAGCGTCCGGTTGAGCTCGTCGAGGAGGCGGACGTGAGAGTCGTGGGTGGCGACCTTCGCGATCTCCTCGCGGGCCTCCGCGAAGGTGACGCCCGTGGCCATCGTCGCCGACGTATCGGAGATCGGGTGCCTCACGGGCGTCCCGCAGGCGCCGTGCGAGGAGGGCGACGTCGGCACCCTGGCGGCCCCGGTAGGTGTGCAGCTCGTCGAGGGCGAGGAACCTGAGCCCGTGGGCGGCTCTGAGCTCCCGCCGTTCGTCGGGACGGGTGAGAAGGTACTCCAGCATCACGCAGTTGGTGAGCAGGATGTCCGGCTTGTTCCGCACGACCTGGAGCTTCTGCTCGGAGTCCTCCTGCCCGGTGTACCCGGCGAAGGTCACCTTGCGACGATCCTCGGGAACGCCCCAGGTCAGGTACTTCTTCAGCTCGTGGAGCCGGCTGTTGGCCAGCGCGTTCATGGGGTAGACGACGATCGCCGAGATGCCGTCCGGATTGGGGTCGCGCAGCACCTGGTGAACTATCGGCACGATGTAGGTCAGGCTCTTGCCCGAGCCTGTGCCGGTGGTCAGGACGTAGGAGTCACCGCGGTCGGCGGCCAGGATGGCCTCACGCTGGTGCTGGTGGAGGGAGAGGGTACGGCTGCCGGGGTCGTGCTCGTGCTCCTTGTGCCGGAAGAACTCGCGGCACATCGGGTGCAGCAGACCCTCGTCGCACAGAGCGGCCACGGTCCCACCGCTCCGAAAGGTGGGGTTCAGAGCCAGCTTGGGGTCCGGCCAGCGGGTCTTCCGGCGCCGCTCGTCATCCAGGTGGCCTTCGATGTTCGGATCCCGTACGGCGACGAGGGAACTCATGAAGGCCTCGTACTCCGCGATGAGGTCCTGGTGCACACCGAAGACGTCCATGGATCGGCCAGGCCCCCCTCAACTTCGACGGGGCTCTCACCATGCCGGCGAACGTGGACGCAAACGTGTGGTCGTGGAGCACGTCGCCGCGACATGATCGGAGCAACCGCCGGTCGCTGTCATGCCAACAGGAAGAGACGCAGGTGCCTCATACCATCGACGAAGCCTTCACGGCCCTACCTCTACGCGCCCTCGCCGACGCCGCGCTCGCACGCGCGCGTGCGTTGGGCGCCGAGCACGCGGACTTCCGGTTCGAGCGGGTGCGCAGCGCCTCCTGGCGGCTCAGGGACGCCCGGCTCGCCGGCTCGTCGGACACCACCGACCTCGGGTACGCGGTGCGGGTCGTGCACGGCGGCACCTGGGGCTTCGCTTCGGGCGTGGACCTGAGCCTGGACGCCGCCGCCAAGGTCGCCTCGCAGGCGGTGGCGATGGCGAAGCTGTCCGCCCAGGTGATCAAGGCGGCCGGCTCGGACGTGGGGGCACCTCCCACGCCTTTCGGGCAGTGGGGGAGGGTGGAGCTGGCCGACGAGCCCGTGCACGCCGACCGGACGTGGATCTCGTCGTACGAGATCGATCCGTTCACCGTGCCCGACGAGGAGAAGGCGGCGCTGCTCGCGGAGTGGAGTGCGCGGCTGCTGGCGGCGAACGGGGTCGACCATGTCGACGCCTCGCTTCTCACCGTGCACGAGAACAAGTTCTACGCCGACACGGCCGGGACCGTGACGACGCAGCAGCGGGTGCGGCTGCACCCGTCGCTCACCGCCGTGTCGGTCGACGAGTCCAGCGGCGAGTTCGACTCGATGCGCACCATCGCGCCGCCGGTCGGGCGCGGCTGGGAGTACCTCACCGGCACCGGCTGGGACTGGGAGGGCGAGCTGGAGCAGATCCCGGAGCTGCTCGCCGAGAAGATGCGGGCACCAAGTGTCGAGGCGGGTCTGTACGACCTGGTCGTCGACCCGTCCAACCTGTGGTTGACCATCCACGAGTCCATCGGCCACGCCACCGAACTGGACCGCGCCCTCGGCTACGAGGCCGCCTACGCCGGCACCTCCTTCGCCACCTTCGACCAGATCGGCAAGCTCAGGTACGGCTCCGAGCTGATGAACGTCACCGGCGACCGCACCGCCGAGCACGGCCTGGCGACCGTCGGGTACGACGACGAGGGCGTCGAGGGCCAGTCCTGGGACCTCGTCAAGGACGGCACGCTCGTCGGCTACCAGCTGGACCGGCGCATCGCGCGGCTGACCGGCTTCGAGCGGTCCAACGGCTGCGCCTTCGCGGACTCCCCCGGGCACGTGCCGGTGCAGCGCATGGCCAACGTGTCGCTGCAGCCGGATCCGGCGGGGATGTCGACGGAGGACCTGATCGGCAGCGTGGACCGCGGGATCTACGTCGTCGGGGACCGGTCGTGGTCCATCGACATGCAGCGCTACAACTTCCAGTTCACCGGCCAGCGGTTCTTCCGGATCGAGAACGGGCGGATCACCGGACAGCTGAGGGACGTGGCCTACCAGGCGACGACCACCGACTTCTGGGGCTCCATGGCGGCCGTGGGCGGCCCGCAGACGTATGTCCTGGGCGGCGCCTTCAACTGCGGCAAGGCCCAGCCGGGCCAGGTCGCCGCTGTGTCGCACGGCTGCCCCTCCGCGCTCTTCAAGAGCGTCAACATCCTCAACACGACGCAGGAGGCCGGTCGATGAGCGCCCGCAGCAACAAGCCGCACGAGATCGTCGAGCGGGCGCTGGAGCTGTCCACCGCCGACGGCTGCGTGGTCATCGCCGGCGAGCACTCCACCGCCAACCTGCGCTGGGCGGGCAACGCGCTCACCACGAACGGTGTGACGAGGGGGCGTACCCTCACGGTCGTCGCGACCGTCGACGGCAAGGAGGGCACCGCCTCCGGGGTGGTCTCCCGCTCCGCGGTGACCGTGGACGAGCTGGAGTCCCTGGTGCGGGCCGCCGAGGCCGCCGCCCGGGGGGCAGGGCCCGCCGAGGACGCGCAGCCACTGGTGCGGGACGTACCGCTGTCGCCCGACTTCACGGACGCGCCCGCCGAGACCACCTCCGCCGTGTTCGCCGACTTCGCGCCCGCGCTCGGTGAGGCCTTCGCACGCGCGCGTGCGGGCGGACGCGAGCTGTACGGCTTCGCCAACCACGAGCTCGTGTCGAGCTACCTGGGTACGTCGACGGGTCTGCGCCTGCGTCACGACCAGCCCAACGGCACCCTGGAGCTGAACGCCAAGTCACCGGACCGTACGCGCTCGGCGTGGGCGGGGCGGTCCACCCGGGACTTCAAGGACGTCGACCCGGCGGCGCTGGACGCCGAACTCGCCGTACGGCTCGGCTGGGCGGAGCGGCGGATCGAGCTGCCCGCCGGGCGGTACGAGACGCTGCTGCCGCCGACAGCCGTGGCCGACCTGCTGATCTACCAGATGTGGTCGGCGTCGGGCCGGGACGCGGTCGAGGGGCGGACGGTGTTCTCCAAGCCGGGCGGCGGCACGCGCGTGGGTGAGCGACTGACCGAGCTGCCACTGACCCTGCGCAGCGACCCGAACGAGCCGGGCCTCGAGTCCGCGCCCTTCGTCATCGCGCACTCCTCCGGCGGAGACCAGTCGGTGTTCGACAACGGGCTGCCGCTCGCGGCCACCGAGTGGGTACGGGAGGGCGAGCTGAGGCACCTCACGACCACCCGGCACAGCGCGGGCCTGACCAGGCTGCCGGTGGCTCCCGCGATCGAGAACCTCGTGCTGACCGGCGGCGAGGACCGCTCGCTGGACGAGATGGTCGCGAACACCGGGCGCGGGCTGCTGCTGACCTGCCTCTGGTACATCCGTGAGGTCGACCCGGCCACCCTGTTGCTCACCGGGCTGACCCGGGACGGCGTCTACCTCGTGGAGAACGGCGAGGTGGTCGGCGAGGTCAACAACTTCCGGTTCAACGAGTCGCCGGTGGATCTGCTGGGGCGGGCGACGGAGGCCGGGCGCACGGAAAAGACGCTGCCGAGGGAGTGGAGCGACTGGTTCACTAGGGCTGCGATGCCCGCGCTGCGGGTGCCCGACTTCAATATGAGCTCTGTCAGTCGGGGCGTATAACCTCGTAGCCGGTGGTCGCTCGACCGCCCGAAGAACATCCAAGGAGATACGAGAACCGTGACGGACATCGTCGACGAGCTGAAGTGGCGGGGCCTGTGGGCCCTGTCCACTGACGAGGACGCTTTGCGCAAGGCGCTCGCGGACGGTCCCGTCACGTTCTATTGCGGTTTCGACCCGACCGCGGCCAGTCTCCACGTCGGCCATCTGGTGCAGGTCCTCACCATGCGCCGGCTCCAGCAGGCGGGCCTGCGCCCGCTGGCGCTGGTGGGCGGGGCGACCGGCCAGATCGGTGACCCGCGGCCCACGGCGGAGCGCACGCTGAACGACCCGGAGACGGTCGCGAACTGGGTGACCCGGCTGCGCGCGCAGATCGAGCCATTCCTGTCCTTCGAGGGCGAGAACGCCGCGGTCATGGTGAACAACCTGGACTGGACGGCCGGTCTGTCGGCCATCGAGTTCCTCCGGGACATCGGCAAGCACTTCCGCGTCAACAAGATGCTGACGAAGGACTCGGTCGCCCGCCGGCTGGAGTCCCAGGAGGGCATCAGCTACACCGAGTTCAGCTACCAGTTGCTGCAGGGCATGGACTTCCTGGAGCTGTACCGGCGGCACGGCTGCACGCTCCAGCAGGGCGGCAGCGACCAGTGGGGCAACCTCACCGCGGGCCTGGACCTGATCCACCGGCTGGAGCCCGGGGCCGAGGTGCACTGTCTGGCGACGCCGCTGATGGTCAAGGCGGACGGCACCAAGTTCGGCAAGACCGAGGGCGGCGCCGTCTGGCTCGACCCGGAGATGACGACGCCGTACGCCTTCTACCAGTTCTGGCTGAACGTCGACGACCGGGACATCTCCACGTACATGCGCATCCTGTCCTTCCGGTCCCGCGAGGAACTGGAGGAGCTGGAGAGGCAGACCGAGGAGCGTCCGCAGGCCCGGGCCGCTCAGCGGGCGCTCGCGGAGGAGCTGACGACGCTGGTGCACGGCGCCGAGCAGACGGCCGCCGTGATCGCCGCGTCGAAGGCGCTGTTCGGTCAGGGCGAGCTGGCGGAGCTGGACGGCAGGACGCTGGCCGCGGCTCTGTCCGAGGTACCGCACGTCCGGGTCGCCGAGCTCGGCCCGGTGGTCGACCTGTTCGCCGAGGTCGGTCTCGTGGCCAGCAAGTCGGCCGCGCGGCGGACCGTGAAGGAGGGCGGGGCCTACGTCAACAACGTCAAGGTCGTCTCCGAGGACGCCGTACCGGCCGAGGAGGACCTGCTGGACGGGCGGTGGCTGGTGCTGCGCCGGGGCAAGAAGAACCTGGCGGCGGTCGAGGTCACGTCCGCCTAGTCAGACCGTCTGCTTCCTCTTGCCCAAGGTCGCCATGTAGAGCATGTCGACCACGAAGACGATGATGATCGCCGCCACGAGCTGGAAGGCGTGGCGGCTCCAGTCGATGCCCCGGGTCGAGGCGACGCCGGCCGCTCTTGCGACGGCGTTGCCGACGGTCGCGCCGAGCATGCCGCAGATGGTGGTCAGCCAGAGGGGGCTGTGCTGCTTGCCGGGGATGACCGCCTTCGCGATCAGGCCCAGCACGAACCCCACGATGATCGCCCACAACCAGCCCATGGCTGCCTCCTTGTACGGCTCGACGTGAGCAGTACGCCCAGTCTCGGCGCGTACGCCGTACGGCGCCTGTGGGGCACCGCCGTACGTGCTACTGCCGATGCCGTTCGCCCAGGCCGGAGGGGACCCGGTCTCGTAGGCGACGCAGGCGCGGCGTAACGTTGGAGGGGTCCGGACCTCGTTCCCCGGCCGGGGTCGGACCGGACACGGGGCGGGGGGCGGCCGATGCGGGTGGATGGTGAATTGTGATGCGGAAGCAGCATGGCGGCGGCAACGGCCAGGTGTTCCGGATCACCGGAGCCAGGACCGGTCTCCACGAGGACGTACGCGGCAGGCAGCGGCGGTATGTCATCTCGATGTCGATCCGTACGGTGGCGGTGATCCTCGCGGCCTCGCTGTGGAACGTCGAACGGCACGTCGCGATCGTGGCGTTGGTGCTCGGGGCAGTTCTGCCCTATATCGCGGTGGTGATCGCGAACGCCGGCCGGGAGAACGCACCGTCGCTCCCCACGACCTTCGTGACCGTTCCGCTGCGTCCGATGATCACGCCGCCGGAGACGAGTGACGGTTTCGCGGAATCGGTCCCGGACGATGTCCCGGCGGAGCCGGGGCGGGGGGTACGGAGCGAGCCGGGCGATCGCGCGTGAGCGGAGCGGAGGCCTCGTAAGCGGAAGGCGACTACGCGCCAAGCTCAAGAAAAGCTCAGATCAATCATGTTGTTCAGGTGCCGGGCGACGGGTTACCCGTGACATACTTCGTAGGCGCTCCGCATCCCCCGTCGGAGCGACGGACCGACGCCGGGCAGCTCCCCCCGTGGCTGCTCGGCGTCGCCTTGTTCCCCCTCTGTGAGACGTGCTGGTGAGTGACGCGATCTGTTCCGCCAAGGGTTGCCGTGTCGACGCCGTGTGGGTGCTGGCGTGGAACAACCCGAAGATCCATACACCGGAGCGGCGCAAGACCTGGCTCGCGTGCGAGGAGCATCGCGAGCATCTGTCGCAGTTCCTCGGGGTGCGGGGGTTCCTGAAGGACGTCGTTCTGCTCGCGGAGTGGGAAGCGCCCGAGGGTTCCTAGGCCGCGGCGCTAGCCGCCGATGGCCGACATCGGGCGGTCCGGCTGGACGAACGAGGGGTCGTCCAGGCCCGCCCCCGCCTTCTTGCCCCACATGGCCAGACGCCAGATGCGGGCTATCTCCTCCTCCGGGGCGCCGTCGCGCAGGGCTGCTCGCAGGTCCGTCTCCTCCTGGGCGAACAGGCAGGTGCGGATCTGGCCGTCGGCGGTGAGGCGGGTGCGGTCGCAGGCCGCGCAGAACGGGCGGGTCACCGAGGCGATGACGCCCACCCGGTGGGGGCCGCCGTCCACGATCCAGCGTTCGGCGGGGGCCGAGCCCCGCTCGTCCGCGCCCTCGGGGGTGAGGTCGAAGCGGGTGCGCAGGGAGCTGAGGATGTCCCCCGCCGTGACCATGCCCTCGCGCTTCCAGCCGTGCTGGGCGTCCAGGGGCATCTGCTCGATGAAGCGCAGTTCGTAGTCGTGCTCCACCGCCCAGGCGAGGAGGTCCGGGGCCTCGTCGTCGTTCAGGCCCGGCATCAGCACCGAGTTGACCTTGACCGGGGTGAGGCCGGCCTCGCGGGCGGCTTCGAGGCCGTCGAGGACGTCCTGGTGGCGGTCGCGGCGGGTGAGGGCCTTGAAGACGTCCGGGCGCAGGGTGTCCAGGGAGACGTTGACCCGGTCCAGTCCCGCCGCCTTCAGGGCGGTCGCGGTGCGCCGCAGGCCGATGCCGTTGGTGGTGAGGGACATCTGGGGGCGGGGTTCGAGGGCCGCGACGCGCTCGACGATGCCGACGAGGCCGGGGCGCAGCAGGGGTTCGCCGCCGGTGAAGCGGACCTCCTCGATGCCGAGCGAGGTGACGGCGATGTCGATCAGGCGGACGATCTCGTCGTCGGTGAGCAGGTCGGGCTTGGCCAGCCACTGCAGGCCCTCCTCGGGCATGCAGTACGTACAGCGCAGGTTGCACCGGTCGGTCAGCGAGACCCTCAGGTCGGTGGCCACTCGGCCGTAGGTGTCGATGAGCACGTGGGCCCCCTCCCTCGTGGTGGATCAGTTCGGGTGAGTCTTTTCCCGTCACTTGCGAGCCTACGTGACACGACTGACAACGACAGCGCCCGATCCCACGAGGTGCGAAGCGGCCGCGTCGTAGGCATCTACGACGCGGCCGCTCACAGGTGTGCTCCGGGGGAAGTCAGTGGGCGCCGGTGCCGGTCAGGGACCGGACCTCCAGTTCCGCGTACTTGCCGGCGTCCGGCTCCTCCTTGGACAGGTAGGTGCCGACGATGCCGAGCAGGAAGCCGACCGGGATCGAGATGATGCCGGGGTTCTCCAGCGGGAACCAGTGGAAGTCGACGCCGGGGAACATCGACGCCGGCTTGCCGGAGACCACCGGCGAGAACAGCACCAGGCCGACGGCGGTGACCAGGCCGCCGTAGATCGACCACAGGGCGCCGGAGGTGGTGAACCGCTTCCAGAAGAGGCTGTAGAGGATCGTCGGCAGGTTGGCGGAGGCGGCGACCGCGAAGGCGAGGGCGACCAGGCCGGCCACGTTCAGGTCGCGGGCGAGGGCGCCCAGGACGATGGAGACCGCGCCGATGCCGACGGTGGCCCAGCGGGCCGCGCCGAGCTCCTGCTTCTCGCTCCCCTGGCCTTTCTTGATGACGTTCGCGTAGATGTCGTGCGCGAAGGAGGAGGACGAGGCCAGGGTCAGGCCCGCGACGACCGCGAGGATCGTGGCGAAGGCGACCGCGGAGATGGTGGCGAGCAGGATCGCGCCCCAGTTGGAGTCGACCCCGCCGAGGTGCAGGGCGAGCAGCGGGGCCGCCGTGTTGCCCGCCTTGTTGGAGGCGATGATCTCGCCGGGCTTGATCAGCGCGGCGGCGCCGAAGCCGAGCGCGAGGGTCATCAGGTAGAAGGCGCCGATCAGGCCGATCGCCCAGATCACGGACTTACGGGCGGCCTTGGCGGTCGGCACGGTGTAGAACCGGATCAGGATGTGCGGGAGGCCCGCGGTGCCCAGGACGAGGGCGATGCCGAGGGAGATGAAGTCCAGCTTGGTGGTGCCGGTGGCGCCGTACTTCAGGCCGGGCTCCAGGAAGGCGGCGCCCTTGCCGCTGTTGCCGGCGGCCGAGCCGAGCAGGTCGGAGACGTTGAAGTGGAACTTCAGCAGCACCAGGAAGGTCAGCAGCAGCGCACCGGCGATCAGCAGGACGGCCTTGACCATCTGGACCCAGGTGGTGCCCTTCATGCCGCCGATCGTCACGTACACGATCATCAGGACGCCGACCAGGGCGACGATGCCGATCTTGCCACCGTCACTGGTGATGCCGAGCAGCAGGGACACCAGGACGCCGGCGCCCGCCATCTGGGCCAGCAGGTAGAAGATCGACACGACGATGGTCGAGGTGCCGGCCGCGGTGCGGACCGGGCGCTGGCGCATGCGGTAGGCGAGGACGTCGCCCATGGTGTAGCGGCCGGAGTTGCGCAGCGGTTCGGCGACCAGGAGCAGGGCGACCAGCCAGGCGACCAGGAAGCCGATGGAGTACAGGAAGCCGTCGTAGCCGAAGAGGGCGATGGCGCCCGCGATGCCGAGGAAGGACGCGGCGGACATGTAGTCGCCGGAGACGGCGAGGCCGTTCTGGAAGCCGGTGAACTGCCGTCCGCCGGCGTAGAAGTCGGCGGCGTCCTTGGTCTGGCGGCCGGCCCAGACGGTGATGACGAGGGTCGCGGCGACGAACACCGCGAACAGGGTGGTGATCAGCGGGCGGTGCTGGCTCGCCTCTCCGGCGGCCAGCAGGGTGTGCTGCGCGGGGCTCATGCGCCGCCCTCCATCCGGGACTTGATGGCCTCGGCCTTGGGGTCGAGCTTCGCGGCGGCGTGGCGCGCGTACCACCAGGCGATGAGGAACGTGGTCAGGAACTGGGCGAGGCCCAGGACGAGGGCCACGTTGACGTTGCCGACCACCTGGGTGCCCATGAAGTCGCCCGCGTAGTTCGACAGCAGGACGTACAGCAGGTACCAGGCGATGAAGCCGACGGTGAGCGGGAAGGCGAACGAGCGGTGGGAGCGGCGCAGTTCACCGAACTCCGCGCTCTCCTGCACCTCGGTGAACTCCTCGGTGGAAGGGAGTGCGGCTGGGGTTTTCGAGGGGGGCGGTGTCTCGGTGGCCACGGAGTCTCCTCGCGTTGCGGATGCGGGCGGGACGGGGTCGGAGCGAGTGTCCTCGCGTTCCCTGCCCAAGGTCACGGCGCCACGCGAGGACGGGTTCAACGTCCTTGACCACTTTCCGAACCCGTCTTGGGCAACTCATTGCTGACCAGCCGCTTCGGAAGATAGTTTTTCGGACCGAACCGCCCGTCATGTACCTGCCCGAGCACCACCTGTGACTCGGGCTGTTTCGTACCCGGATGATGTGGAGACCCCATGGCTCATCTGCGTCCCAGACGTCGGCTCGCCCTCGCGGTGCCGGTCGCGTTGTCGCTGACCGCCTCGCTCGGCTTCCTGCCGACGGCCGCGCAGGCCACACCGCGTGCGCAATCCACCGCCCAGGCGGCCGAGGACTCCTACGCCTATCTCGTCAACACGAGGACGGATCCCTACACGATCAAGTCGGTCAAGGCCGCGATCAATGCGGCCGGCGGTTCCGTCGTGGTGTCGTACGACAGGATCGGCGTGATCGTCGTCCACTCCACGGACCTCGACTTCGCGCGGAAGATACGCACGGTGCGCGGGGTGCAGTCCGCCGGTGCCTCCCGGACCTCGCCGGTGCGCTCCGCGCAGACGACGGACCAGGGGGCGGTGCAGTACCTGTCCAAGGCGGAGGCGGCGAAGCTGGCGAAGAGCTCGACGGCCGGCGAGGAGCCGCTCGAGGCGGACCAGTGGGACCTCAGGGCGATCGGCGCGGACAAGGCCGCCGAGATCAACCCGGGCAGCAGGAAGGTGACCGTCGCCGTCATCGACACCGGCGTCGACGACACGCACCCGGACATCGCGCCCAACTTCTCCGCCGCGCAGTCGGCGAACTGTGTCAGCGGCAAGGCGGACAGCAGCTACGGCGCCTGGCGGCCGGTGAACGACGGCCACCACTACCACGGCACGCATGTGGCGGGCGAGATCGCCGCGGCCCGCAACGGCATCGGCGTCGCGGGCGTGGCGCCGGGCGTGCAGGTCGCGAGCATCACCGTGGCGCAGCCGGACGCGAACTCGCTCTTCTTCCCGGAGAGCGTGGTGTGCGCCTTCGTCTTCGCCGCCGATCACGGCGTCGAGGTCACCAACAACAGCTACTACGTGGATCCCTGGCTGTACAACTGCATGGACGACCCCGATCAGCGTGCCATCGTCGACGCCGTCAACAGGGCGCAGCTGTACGCCCAGCGCAAGGGCACGCTCAATGTGGCCTCCGCGGGCAACTCCAACGACGACCTGGACTCCCACGCCCTGGTCGACGGCTCCAGCCCGGACGACTCGACTCCGGTGAACCGTACGGTCGACCCGCACGAGTGCTTCGACGTGCCGACCCAGTTGCCGGGTGTCGTCACGGTCAGCGCGACGGGCGTCAAGGGCGTCAAGTCGTACTACTCCAGCTACGGTTACGGCGTCGTGGACGTCGCGGCGCCGGGCGGCGACAAGTACCAGATCCCGGACACGCCGTCGAAGAACGGCCGCATCCTGTCGACGCTGCCCAACGACTCCTACGGCTTCCTTCAGGGCACGTCGATGGCCTCGCCACACGTGGCGGCGGTGGCCGCGTTGCTGAAGTCGACCCACCCGTGGGCGACGCCGGCCCAGTTGCAGGCGCTGCTCAAGGCCGAGGCGGTCAACCCGGGCTGCCCGGCCGGCCCGTACGACGGGGACGGTGACGGCGTGGTGGACGCGACCTGCGTGGGCGGCAAGAGGGTCAACGGTTTCTACGGCTTCGGCATCGTCAACGCGCTGCAAGCGGTGCAGTAGATCCACATGACACCCGTGAAACCCAGTCCATATATTGATTGCGTCAATACTGCATAGTGCAGTCATGACTGCAATCAAGTTCGCATGGTCCGCGGTGGGCGGCGATCCCGCTCTTGTCTCACGCGTGTCGACCGTGGTGCGGGAGGGCGCTCTGCCAGGGCGCCTTCCCGTGCGGGAGCTGGCGCGCGCCTGTGTCGGGGCGTGTGCGCTGGCCGCCGCCGAGCTCGGGGCGCGGCGAGCGGGACTCGCGGCGGTGCCGGCTGTCCAGGTGGACGACGGGGCCGTCGCGACCGCGTTCCACAGTGAGCGGCACCTGCTCGTCGACGGGCGGGCGCCGGTCTCCTTCGCACCGTTGTCGCGTTTGTGGCCGACCGCGGACGGGTGGGTGCGGACCCACGCCAACTATCCCCATCACCGGGCGCGGCTGCTTGGCGCGCTGGGCGTGTCCGAGGACGCGGAAGCCGTCGGGGCGGCGCTCGCCGAGCGCACCTCGGCCGAGGTCGAGGAGTCCGTCACCGCGGCCGGGGGACTCGCTGTCGCCCTGCGCACACCCGAGGAGTGGGCCGCCCATGAGCAGGGCGCCGAGGTGGCCCGGCGGCCGCTCGTCGAGCGTGCGCGGCTCGACGACGCCCCCGCGCGCGTGCTTCCTCCGACCGGCACTTCTCCCCTGCTGCCCGCCGCCGGACTGCGCGTCCTGGACCTGACGCGGGTGCTGGCCGGCCCGGTCGCCACCCGCACGCTCGCCCTGCTCGGTGCGGACGTCCTGCGCCTCGACCCGCCGCACCTGCCCGAACTGCCCGACCAGCACGCCGACACCGGGTTCGGGAAGCGCTCGGCACTCCTGGACCTGGCGGCCGACCGGTCCGTCTTCGAGGAGTTGCTCGCCACGGCGGACGTCGTCGTCACCGGGTACCGCCCGGGCACCCTGGACCGGTTCGGACTCTCGGCGCCGGCGCTCGCGGAGCGGCGGCCGGGGATCGTCGTGGCACAGGTGTCGGCCTGGGGCGCGTACGGGCCGTGGGCCCGGCGGCGGGGGTTCGACAGTCTCGTGCAGGCCGCCTCCGGGATCGCGGCGATCGAGGGGCCCAAGCGGGCGCCGGGCGCGCTGCCCGCGCAGGCCCTCGACCACGGGACGGGCTACCTGCTGGCGGCGGGCGTGCTGCGGGCTCTGACGGAGCAGTCGCGGGACGGCGGCAGCCGGCTCGTGCGGCTCGCACTCGCCCGGACGGCCGAGTGGCTCGTGAACGGCTTGCCGGCCGGCCCTCGTGGGGATGTCACGTGCGACGGGCCCGGGCCCTGGCTCGCCGAGAGGGACTGCACGCTGGGGCGGCTGCGCCACGCCCTGTCGCCGGTGTCCTTCGCGGGCGGGCCGGGTGACTGGGCGCGTCCGCCGACGAACTGGGGGTCGGATCCCGCGGGCTGGGCCTGAGTCAGGGGGGCGACAGAAAACGTACGCATGGGCGGAATGCCGTACCGCCGGTTGTTTCCCTCGACTTGCCCGGTTCTGTGGTACCTGGTGAAGATCCTGGGGTGACTTTGACACGACCCACGCCCGAGGCGGCCGACGCCGGCGAGCCGATACGCCGTCCCGGCGTCGGCCGGGCCGTCACCGTCCTTGTCCTGGTGGGCCTCGCGGCCCTGATACCCCTGCTCGGACCGGCCGCCGCACTGCACGGCACCGGTGAGGCCGAGGCCCCTGGCACCGGTGGCATCGCGCTGCTGCGTGCGGTGGTGTTCCTGGCGCTGTGCGTCCCGGTGGGCGAGTGGTTCGTCGGCCGTCTCACCCGCTCGCTGCCCGGCGCCCCCACCGCCGACGCTCCGCGCAGTTGGAGCCCGTACACGGCCGTCGCCGGTTTCGTCGCCGCCCTGGGACTCGCCTCGGTCGTCTCGACGGGCAACCTGGTGCCGCACAGCCTCGACCAGATCGACGTCGGCGGACTGTACGCCTCGCGGGACGGCAAACTCGCCCTGCTCGAGGTCAACGCCTTCCTGCTGGCCGCCGCGTGCGCCCGCTCCCGGCGCCCCGCAAGCCAACTCTGGCCGCTGGGCGCGGTGATCGTGGCCGAGGCCCTGCGGGCCCACCCGGCCCCCGAGCACACCCCGCTCGTCGGCTCCGGTCTGACGCTGGTGCATCTGACCTGCGCGGCGCTGTGGGCGGGCGGTCTGCTGCACGTCCTGCGCACCCTGCGACGGTGGGGTCCCGTGGAGGCGGGACCGGCGCTGCTCGGGCTGTACGCGCGCGTGGCGGCCGTCCTGCTCGCCGTCATCACCGCGAGCGGCACCTGGAGTTCGCTGCGACGAATGCCGCCGCACTCGATCCTGGACCAGCTGACGACGACGGCCTACGGGCGCACCCTGCTGGCCAAGGTGCTCCTCGTGGGCGCCGTCGCGCTGCTCGCCCTGTGCGCGCGGATCAGGCTGCGCCGCGCCACCGACCCGTTGTCGGCCTGCTCCCCCGCGCGCATGGAGGTCGTGGCCCTGGGCCTGGTGGTCGTGGTGTCGGGCCTGCTGACGGCACTGCCCCTGCCGATCCGCTGGTCGTGAGCCGCGTCGATCCGTTGATCAACTGTTGACGACCAGGACCTGATCAGTCGTTGGTGACCAGGACCTTGAGCGCCGTGAGCTCGTCCATCGCCTTGTAGCCGTCCAGACGTCGGGCAGCAGGTCCGGGATGTAGCTGCGGACGGGCGCGACACTGCCGCGCAACGCGTTGCGGTTGAACATGACGCTCAGGTCGACGCCGGTGGCGGCCGGGCGCGATGATCCGCTCCGCGCCGAGCGGCGAGCACCGCGCACCGACCGACGGCTCCGTCGCCCACGACGGCGACCGTGGCGCCGGGGCGGGTGCCCGTGCCGAGGGTGCCGTCGGCGAACGGTACGCGGACGGCCTCGCCCTGGCCGCGTCGTGCCCGACGGAACCCCAGAAGCCGTCGTGCCCGCAGGACGTGGTCAGGCCCTCGCGGCACACCGCGGCGGACGCCGGTGACCTCGCTGCCGGTCTCCTCCACGAAACCCGAGGAACTCGTGCCCGCACCACGGCGTCGGTGGGCGGCTGCACCACGGGATCCGGCACGTGGTGACGTGGTCGCGCTCAGGGGGTGGGCGAACGCACTTCGCGGTACGCCGTCACGGGCCCGGGCCGCTCCGCGAGGCTGCCCCGGACCAGCAGGAACTGCGCGGCCGAGTACGTCAGCATGATCCACAGCTGGGGCCGCGGGGGCTGCGGCCAGTCGGCGACTCCGCTGGCGATGAGCGTGTCGGAGACCATGAACAGCGCGCCGCCGAGTCCGGCGACCGGACCGAGCCGGGCGGCGGAGTAGGCCATGGCGGTGAGCAGGGTGCTGTAACAGGCGACGGGGATGCGCAGGCCCGCCGGCAGGTCCGGCCACAGCAGCGCGACCGTGGTGACGAGGGCGGCGGCGTAGACGCAGGCGAGGAGGCGGCCACGCGCGCGGGGAGTGCCGTTACGGGACCGCGGGAGGAGCCGCCGGAAGAGGACGACGTAGCAGAGGTGGCCCGCCGCGAAGGACGCCACGCCCGCGAGGAAGGCCCAGGACGCGTCGGACAGCAGGAGAACATCGCCGCCCCAGCCGAAGAGAAGCGCGGCGATCAGCAGCCGGGGCGCGCCGCGTGTGCTCGCGCAGGCGGCCAGGAGCGGCATCAACAGTGGCTTGGCGACGAGATGGCCGGGGTGGAAGCCGGCGGCCAGGGAGACGAGGTCGACGGCGGCGACGGTGCTGAAGGCGCCCAGGAGGAGGGGCGCGACGGCACGCGTGCGTGCCGTGCCCTCGGGGTCGGGCGTCACGCGGCCGCGGTTCCTTCGGCGGGAGCCGGCTCCGCCACCATGGTCGCCTCCCCGGCCGGTTCCGGCGCCCAGCCGGGCCCCCGGAACACCCGTCCGGCCCGCTCCCGCCAACCGGTCGCCGCGCGTAGGTCCTTGAGGATCGCGACGTACTCATGGGTGGCGACCTTGATCGGGTTGAACGTGTTGATGTTCTTGGTCAACCCGTAGACGGGCCGCTCCCCCTCGGGCACGAACGATCCGAAGAGCCGGTCCCAGACGATGAGGATGCCGCCGAAGTTGCGGTCCAGGTAGCCGCCCTGGGAGGCATGGTGGACGCGGTGGTGGGACGGGGTGTTGAGGGCGAACTCGAACCAGCGCGGCATCTTGTCGATCCGCTCGGTGTGGATCCAGAACTGGTAGACGAGGTTCGCCGAGGAGCAGAAGGCGACGGCGGCCGGGTGCACGCCGGCGGCGATGAGGGGGACGTAGAAGGGCCAGACCGTCCATGACGTCCAGGGCTGGCGCAGCGCGGTGGTGAGGTTGAACTTCCGGCTGGAGTGGTGGACGACGTGGCACGCCCACAGGATGCGGATGACGTGGTGGCCGCGGTGCGACCAGTAGTAGAAGAAGTCCTGCGCGAGGAGCATCAGCGGGACCGTCCACCACAGCACCGGCACGCGCAGCGGGGTGAGTTCGTAGACCGCCGTGTAGATCGCGACGATCGGGATCTTCCAGACGAAGTCGAAGACGAGGCTGCCGAGCCCCATGCCGACGCTGGTCACGGCGTCCTTCGTCTCGTAGCCGGCCGCCTCCTCGTCGGGATGCAGGCGCACACTGATCATCTCGATCACGGTGAGCAGCACGAAGGCGGGTATCGACCACAGCACGACATCGGGCAGGTTCGGCATGGTGGCACGGTAGAACCGCTGGTCGGCGGGGGCTAGACGTTGTTACCCACAAGTATTTCCCGGGGTACGCGCTTGCTTCTTGGTGATCTCCGCCAACTGCCGTGCCCGACGGCGGTCGTGCCCGCTACACCCCGGCCGCACCCAGAAGCGCCCCCGCCGCGTACGTGATGCCCATCGCCAGCGCGCCGCCCACCACGTTCCGAAGGACCGCGCGGCGCGGTTCGGCGGCACCCAGGCGGGCGCTGGTCCAGCCGGTGAGGACGAGAGCGGCCAGGACCGAGACCACGGTGATCCACAGCCGCCAGCCGGCGGGCGGGAGCACGATGGCCAGCAGCGGGAGCAGCGCGCCCACCGTGAACGCCAGGAAGCTCGCCCACGCCGCGTGCCACGGGTTCGACAGCTCGTCGGGGTCGATGCCGAGTTCCACGCGTGCGTGCGCCCTCAGCGCGTCCCGCCGCGTCAGCTGCTCGGCCGCCTCGTGGGCCACCTCGCGCGACAGTCCGCGATCCTCGAGCAGTTCCGTCAACTCCTCCAGCTCGGCCTCCGGCTGCTCCCGCAGCTCCCGTTTCTCCAGCGCGAGGGCGGCCATCTCCGAGTCCCGCTGGGTCGACACGGACACGTACTCGCCCGCGGCCATCGACATGGACCCGGCGAGCAGCCCGGCGAGCCCCGCGGTGAGCAGCGCGGAACGGCTGTCGGTCGCGCCGGCCACGCCGACGACGAGCCCTGCGGTCGAGACGATGCCGTCGTTGGCGCCCAGAACGGCCGCGCGCAGCCAGTTCAGCCGCGCCCCCATTGCGCCCCCGTGGGCCTCGTCGTGCGTTGGTTCTGTCACACGGGGAGGATGCCACCCGGGCCGCGATCTCACCCGTACCGACGCCCGCCGGTCCCGGTCGGCGCCCGCGCCGGCGTTCCGCACCGCCTCACCAGACCCGTACCGAGGCGCCCTTGGCGAACAGCGGGCTCGTCGCGTCCTCGGGCGGCTCGGTCAGCGGTTGGGCGATCTCCTCGACCGTCGGGCCCACCTTCGCCGCGATGGGGTCCAGGACGTCGAGGTCGAAGCCGTACACGCGGGCCGCGTTGCCGCCGAGCATCGCGGCGAGTTCGTCGCGGGGCACGCCCGCGCAGGCGAAGCGCAGGCCCTCGCGCGTGTACGGATAGGTGCCCTCGTCGTGGGGGTAGTCGCTGCCCCACATGATCTTGTCGACGCCGATCCGGTCCCGGAGCGGCACCTCGTGGGGGCGCATGAAGCTGGCGCCGACGTAGCAGTTGTCGTGCCAGACCTCGGAGGGCGGTTTGCCCATGCGGGCGGCGAGCCCCGCCCCGAACTTGGACTCCGCGGTGGAAGCCCTGGTCGCGGCGGCGATCAGTCGGCCGTGGTAGTAGTCCAGCATGTCGAGCACGCCCGGGATCCAGCCCGACCCCTGCTCGGTGAGGACGAGCCTGAGGTCCGGATGACGACGGAAGGCACCGCCGAAGACCAGGTGCCACAGGGCGCGGTGGGAGAACCATGTCGTCTCGACCATGAACACCGCACGGGCGGCCGGTTCGTCACCGAGCGGCGGGGACGCGGAGCCCGCGTGGTGGTTGACGGGGACGCCGAGTTCCTCGCAGACGGCCCAGATGGGGTCGTACGTCTGCGAGTAGAGCTCGGGGAGCCCGGAGCCCGGCGGGGTGCCGGGGAGCATCAGGCCGCCCTTCAGGCCCGCCTGGGAGGCCCACCTGATCTCCTTGACCGCCTCCTGCACGTCGCCCAGGAGGATCTGGAAGACGCCCGCGCGCCGGCCCGGGGCGGCCGCGCAGAAGTCCGCGAGCCAGCGGTTGTGGGCGCGCAGGCCGGCCCAGCGCCGCTCGAAGTCCTCGGCCGTCGGGGCCGGGGCCATGAGGGAGCCGGACGGGAAGAACGGCGGGATGGTGTTGGGGAAGACCACCTCGGCGACGATGCCGTCCTGCTCCAGCTCCGCCAGCCGGCGCTCGGAGTTCCAGTTCTGGTCGGCCGCGTCGGCGAGCAGGTCCTCGTAGGGGTTGACGTAGGTCGCCGCCCACACGTCGAACTCGTCGTGGTAGCGCTTCTCCAGGTACGGCCTGTAGTCGAGCAGGTCGGCCCCCGCATGACAGTCGGCCGAGATCACCGTGTACCGGTCGCCGCCGCTCACCGCGTCACCCCCAGGGTCGGGAAGTCGTGGCCGGTCAGCCAGTGGCGGCCCACCTCGCGCGAGCCCGCCCAGGAGGCCTCCACGGCCCGCTGGTCCTCGGGCTGGCCGAGGTCGTCCGGGGTCGGGCCGATGCGGTGGGCGAGCGGGGTCAGCCGCTCCACGTCGAAGCCGAAGACCTCCGCCGCCGCCAGGCCCAGCATGCGGCGCGTCTCCGTGACCGGGATGTCGTGGAAGGTGCGGCGCAGCCACGCGCGTGTGTCGGGCCAGGTGCCCTCGGGGTGCGGGAAGTCGCTGCCCCAGAGGATGTTGTCGACGCCGATCTCGTAGCGCTGGGCGAGTTCGCGGCGCTTGGTGTTGGTCGCGCAGACGAAGATCTGGCGGTCGAGGTACTCGCTCGGCGGGCGCCCCAGCCCCGCGAAGGGGGAGAGCTTCTTGCCGCCGTGCGCGCCCAGGTAGAGGCGGTCCATGAACCACAGCAGGTTCGGCAGCCACCAGCAGCCCGACTCCGCCACGCCGAACCTCAGTCCGGGGTGGCGTTCGAAGACGCCGGACCACAGGAGGAACCACAGCGGGCGGGACGGCCACCAGGTGACCTCGCTGACGAAGATGCCCAGGTGGTCACCGTACTCGTGGCGCGGCGACGATCCGGAGTGGGTCAGCACCGGCATCCCGCACTCGGCCGCCGCCGCCCACACGGGGTCGTAACGGCGGTCGTGGTAGGGCTCCTTGTCGCCCCACAGGGCGGGGATCATGAGCGCGCCGAGCCCCGACTCCCTGGCCCGGTGGATCTCGGCGACCACCTTGGGCACCTCGGCCGTGACGGGCAGCAGGGCGACCCCGCAGTGCCGTTCGGGGTGCTGCGAGACGAAGTCGGCCAGCCAGCGGTTGTGCGCCTGGGCGCCCGCCATGCCCAGCTCCGGGTCGTGGTCGCCGGACAGGCCGAGGCCCACGCCGAAGGGTGCGGCCGTGCGGCTGTCGACGGCGTCCGCGTCCGGGAAGACCACCTCGGCGGCCACCCCGTCGCCGTCGAGTTCCTTGAGCCGCTGCGCGGGCTCCCAACCCCCGCGCAGCCCCTCCTCGTTGTCCTCGAACCACTTGGTCGCGAACGCGTCGTTGCGGATGCCGAGCCGGGTCATCTCCTCGCGGCGCCGCTCGCGCCCGGCGAGGAACTCGTCGAAGTCCCGGTGGAATCGCCGGTCCAGATAGGGCCGGTACTCCTCGGTGGGCAGCCCGGCGTGGCAGTCGGAGGAGATGATCAGGTACGGGTCCCGGTCGGTCGTCACACCGGCCTCCTCAGTCCAGGATGAAGCTCTCCAGGTACGACGGGTTCGTGCGGTCCAGCATCGACGCGGCCCGCGCGCGGATCTGCGCGTCGCTGTGCTCGCTCGGCGGCAGCAGCCAGAAGCGGTCGGCTCGGACACCCTCGACGACGAACTCCGCGACCTCCTCCACGGGCGTGAAGGAGACCTCCTTGCCCGCCGCGCGCATCGCGGTCTCCCACTGGTCGAGGCTGCGGTAGGGCGTTCTGCGCGGCCTCTTCTTGGCGTACCGCTCGGGGCGGTTGCGGTGGGACTCCCACAGGCCGGTGCGCAGCATGTGCGGCCCGGGGAAGAGCACCGACGCGCCCACGCGCGCGTGCTCCGCCCTCAGGTGGGCGTACAGGGACTCGGTCATGGTGACGACGGCCGCCTTGGTGACGGCGTACACGGAGGCGGTGGGCAGGGGGGCGATACCGCCGTCGCCGGAGGACGTGTTGACGACATGACCGGGTTGACCCGACTTGATCATCCGCGGCACGAACGCCTGGATTCCGTGGAAGACGCCCCACACGTTGACGGAGAACGCCCACTTCCAGTCGTTCGGTTCGTGCTCCCACATCCGGCCCTCGGCGCCCGAGCCGACCCCGGCGTTGTTGCACAGCAGATGGACGGCGCCGTACCTGTCGTACGCCGACTCGGCGAGATCGAGCACCTGTTGGCGCTCGCCGACGTCGACCACGCGCGCGTGCACCTCTGCGCCGGCGGCCCGCAGTTCCGCGACGGCCTTCTCCAGCGCGGCCTCCTCGACGTCCGCGAGGACCACCTTCAGCCCCTCCGTGGCGAACCGGCGGGCCATGGCGAGCCCGATCCCGCTCGCGGCGCCGGTGACGACGGCGACCTGTCCGGCCCGAAGCTGCATCAGGCGCTCCCCTCGGGGCTGGGCGGCGGGGCGTCGTGCACCTGGTGCGGATCGTCGTACCGCTGGTGGACGTAGGGCAACAGGGCCTCGCCGCTGACCCGTTCGACGACCTTGCCGCGCTGGTCGCTGGTCTTCTCGCCGATGGTGATGTCGTGGAGTTCGCGGACCGGCAGGTCGGCCACCGGGTCGTACACCGACTCGCGCAGCACCACCTCCCCGGTGACGTGCTCCAGCCGCCGCACCCGCTCGTTGCGCACGCAGTGCACGAGCACCGGGTCGGCGTCGAAGCCAGAACCGTCCACGGCGGGCAGGAACTTGAAGTAGAAGTCGGTCCTGCGGCTCGGCTCCGGCAGGGGCAGCGGTTCGCCGGCGTGGCCGCGCACCTCCACGAAGGCGATGCCGTACCGGGCCATCCGCGCGCGGACCACGTCCCCGTCCCGCTCGACCGTCACCTCCCCCAGCTTCTTCGGCTCCCCGAAGACCTCGCGGCCGCCCGTGAGGGCCCGCTCATGGGTCATCGGCATGACGAGCGGGTACCAGCCGTCGACGCCGCCGTGACTCGCGGCGACCGCGAACGAGCCCGCGCCGAGCGGGTATCCGGGCAGGTCGACCTTGCTGATGTTGACGCGGACCAGCGGCCGGCCCGTCGGTTTCAGCGGCGGCGGCAGGACCGCGGCGAGGGCGTCCGGGTCGGTCTCCCAGAGCGCCACCACGCCGGTGGACCAGATGTCGGGCAGCCGTGCGCTCGCCGTGCGCGCGGCGGCGAGCTCCTCCTCGGTCCGTGCGCCGTACCGTACGCGGGCCATACGCCGTACCGCCCTTCCGTCGGGGGTCATACGCCGGGCGGGAGGCACGGTCGCACCGGGCGGTGAAAAGGTCCATAGCCACGCGCGGGGGCATTCAGGACATTCGAACGGGCTTGTGCGACAGGGCACCTGACGGAGGGGCGTGTCAGTGGCGGCCCGTATCCTCAGGGACCATGCTCGATGACCGTACGCCCGCAGCGTCCTCCCCCACGGCGTGGCCGGTCGCGTATCCGCAGGGATACGCGGTCGTTGACGTGGAGACAACCGGCCTGGCCCGGGACGACCGGATCATCTCCGCGGCCGTCTACCGGCTGGACGCGCGCGGCGAGGTCGAGGACCACTGGTACACGACGGTCAACCCGGAGCGGGACCCGGGCCCGGTGTGGATCCACGGTCTGACGAGCGAGATGCTCGAGGGCGCGCCCCTGTTCGCGGACATCGCCGAGGAGTTCGCGACCCGGCTCGAGGGCCGGGTGCTCGTCGCGCACAACGCGGTGTTCGACTGGCAGATGATCGCCAGGGAGTACGCGCGCGCGAAACGCGAGGCGCCGGTGCGCCAGCGGCTGTGCACCATCGCGCTCGCCAAGGAGCTGGACCTGCCGCTGCCCAACCACAAGCTGGAGACGCTGGCCGCCCACTTCGGCGTCCTCCAGCGGCGGGCGCACCACGCGCTGGACGACGCGCGCGTGCTGGCGGAGGCGTTCCGGCCGAGCCTGCGGGCCGCGGCTGAGGGCGGCGTCCGGCTGCCGCTGCTGGAGTGCCGTCCGCTGACGGAGTGGAGCGACAGCCCGGTGCCGCGCCAGCCGGGCGGTCACGGCGGCTACCGGCCGACGACTTGGCGCCCGTCCCGCAGGCGGCCCGCCTGCCCCTATCCCAACCCGGGCCGCTTCGAGGACGGCAAGCCGCTCAAGCAGGGCATGCGGGTCGCCTTCTCCGGGGACACCTCCGTCGAACGCGACCTCCTGGAGGACCGTGCCGTTCAGGCCGGGCTGCATGTCGCGACCAGCATCTCCCGGCTGACGAGTCTGCTCGTGACGAACGACCCGGACTCGGGCACCTCGAAGGTGGTCAAGGCGCGGCAGTACGGCACGCCGGTGGTCGACGAGGCGGCCTTCGGACAGCTGCTGCGCGACGTGGCGCCGGCCGACGGGTGACCCGTACGGACGGGTGATTGCGCGGCGACTCGCCCACCGCCGGCTCGCCCCCACGGCGGAGGCGGCTCACCCTGTGGCGCATGGCTAAATGCGAAGTTTGCGGCAATGACTACGGAATGACCTTCGAGGTGCACGCCCAGGGCGCGATCCACGTCTTCGACTGCTTCTCCTGTGCGATCCACCGCATGGCTCCGGTCTGCGAGCACTGCCGGGTGCAGATCATCGGGCAGGGCGTCGAGGCCGGGGGCCAGTGGTACTGCGGTGCCCACTGCGCCCGCGAGGCCGGGAAGGCGGGCATCGTCGACCGGGTCTGAGCGCCCCCCTGGCGACGGCACCCCGCGGTCCGAGTTGTACGGTCGTGGGGTGTACCGCTTCCTGTTGACCCGGCAGTGGGTGATCCTCACGCTGGTCGCCCTGCTGCTCATCCCCACGATGATCAGGCTGGGCATCTGGCAGATGCACCGCTACGAGGAGCGCAGCGCCCGTAACCAGCTGGTGTCCGACGCGCTGCACGCCAAGCCCGTGCCCGCGGAGGCGCTGACCTCGCCGGGACACACCGTGACCAGGCACGACCGCTACCGGACGGTGACGGCGCAGGGCCACTTCGACACCAAGGACGAGGTCGTCGTGCGCCGCCGCACCAACTCCGACGACGAGGTCGGCTACCACGTCCTGACCCCGTTCGTGCTCACCGACGGCAAGGTGCTGCTGGTCAACCGGGGCTGGATCCCCTCCGACGGCCCCAGCCAGACGACGTTCCCGAAGGTGCCCGCGCCCCCGGCCGGGCAGGTGACCGTCTCCGGGCGGCTGATGCCCGACGAGACGACCGCAGCGAGCGGCATCAAGGACCTCAGCGGGCTGCCGCCCCGGCAGGTCATGCTGATCAACAGCGAGGAGCAGGCCCGCCGGCTGGGCGCGGAGGTGCTCGGCGGCTACATCCAGCAGACGGCGCCCCAGCCTAAGGGCGGCACGCCCCAGCAGATCTCCGACCCCGGCAAGGAGGACGCTCCGCTGAACTACGCCTACATGATCCAGTGGTGGCTGTTCGCGGCGGGCGTCCCCTACGGCTGGTGGGTGCTCGTCAAGCGCGAGCGCCGGGACCGGGCCGAGGCGGCGAAGGAGTCCGAGACGCAGGCCGAGCCGGCCTCGGTGTGAGGCACCGGCCCGGCTCACCCGCCCGGGCCACCCCTGGTGCCGCACTGGATTGTCGGCCTCTTCCGCCGGGAACCCGCACAGCGTGCACCCGCGCATCGAGGACTACGCCCTCATCGGCGACGAACAGACCGCGGCCCTGGTCGGCCGGGACGGCTCGGTCGACTGGCTGTGCCTGCCCCGCTTCGACTCCGCGGCCTGCTTCGCCCGGCTGCTCGGCGACGAGGACAACGGCTACTGGCGCATCGCCCCCAAGGACGCCGAAGTCCCCTGCACCCGGCGCGCCTACCGGCACGACACCCTGGTCCTGGACACCGACTGGGAGACCGGCGAGGGCGCGGTGCGCGTCACCGACTTCATGCCCGAGCGCGACCGCACCCCCCACCTCGTCCGTATCGTCGAGGGCCTCGGTGGCCGGGTCACCGTCCACAGCACCCTGCGGCTGCGCTTCGACTACGGCTCGATCGTGCCGTGGGTGCACAGGTCCGACGGCGAGCGGGTGGCCGTGGCGGGCCCGGACGCCGTCTGGCTGCGCAGCGAACCGGACGTGCGCACCTGGGGCGAGGACCTGGGCACGCACACGGAGTTCACGGTCGGGGAGGGCGAGAAGGTCGCGTTCGTCCTCGGCTGGCACCCCTCGTACGAGTCTCCCCCGCCGCGCATCAACCCGTACAAGGCACTGCGCACCAGCGTCCGCGACTGGCGGGAGTGGGCGGGGCGCTGCCGTTACGACGGACCGCACCGCGACACCGTCGTCCGCTCCCTGATCACCCTCAAGGCGCTCACCTACCGTCCGACCGGCGGCATCGTGGCCGCCGCCACCACCTCGCTCCCCGAGGAGCTGGGCGGTATGCGTAACTGGGACTACCGCTACTGCTGGCTGCGCGACTCGACCCTCACCCTGAACGTGGGGCTGTCCGCCGGCTACCGGGAGGAGGCCGAGGCCTGGCGTGACTGGCTGCTGCGCGCGGTCGCGGGTGACCCGGCCGATCTGCAGATCATGTACGGCCTCGCGGGCGAGCGGCGGCTGCCGGAGGTCGAGCTGCCCTGGCTCGCGGGCTTCGCCGGCTCCACGCCCGTACGGATCGGCAACGACGCCTACACCCAGCTGCAGCTGGACGTGTACGGCGAGGTCATGGACTCGCTGTACCTGGCCCGGAGGTCAGGTCTGTCCACCAGGCCGCACATGTGGGCGATCCAGGTGGCGCTGATGGACTGGCTGCGCGACGAGTGGCGGCAGCCGGACGAAGGGCTGTGGGAGGTGCGCGGCGGCCGGCGGCACTTCACGCACTCGAAGGTCATGGTCTGGGTGGCCGCCGACCGGGCGGTGCGCACGCTGGAGGAGCACCCCGAGCTGGACGGCGACCTGGACGGGTGGCGCGCGCTGCGCGACGAGGTGCACCGGGAGGTCTGCGAGAAGGGCTTCGACACCGAGCGGAACACCTTCACGCAGTCCTACGGCTCCCGCGAACTCGACGCGGCCCTCCTCCTCGTGCCGCGCGTGGGCTTTCTGCCACCGGACGACCCCCGCGTCCTCGGCACCATCGCCGCGATCCGCGAGGAGCTCACGCACCACGGCTTCCTGCGCCGCTACAGCACCGACGGGACGACCGTGGACGGGCTGCCCGGCGAGGAGGGCGCCTTCCTCGTCTGCTCGTTCTGGCTGGCGGACGCGCTGCAGATGACGGGCCGCACGACGGAGGCACGAGAGCTGTTCGAACGGCTGGTGGGGCTCTGCAACGACGTGGGACTGCTGTCCGAGGAGTACGACCCCGTGGCCGGACGCCAGCTCGGCAACGTGCCCCAGGCCTTCAGTCACGTCGGCCTGGTGAACACCGCCCTCGCCCTGTTCGACGACGGCGAGGCAGGATAGGGGCCATGGATCTTGGACTGAAGGACCGGGTGTACGTCGTCACGGGGGCCACCCGCGGGCTCGGCAGCGCGGCGGCGCGGGAGCTGGTGGCCGACGGCGCGAAGGTGGTGCTGACCGGGCGGGACGAGCAGCGGGTGGCCGACGCGGCGGCGGCGCTGGGGCCGAACGCCTTCGGGGTGGCCGTCGACAACGCCGATCCCGAGGCGCCGGCCCGTTTGGTCGCGGCGGCGCGGGAGCGGTTCGGCGGGTTCGACGGTGTACTCGTGAGCGTGGGCGGGCCGGCGCCCGGGTTCGTCGCCGACAACACGGACGAGCAGTGGCAGGCGGCTTTCGAGTCGGTCTTCCTGGGGGCCGTCCGGCTGGCGAGGGCGGCCGCCGCCGAGCTGGAGGCGGGAGGTGTCATCGGGTTCGTGCTGTCGGCTTCGGTGCACGAGCCGATTCCCGGCCTGACCATCTCCAACGGGCTGCGGCCGGGGCTCGCCGGCTTCGCGAAGTCCCTGTCGGACGAGTTGGGGCCGCGCGGCATCCGGGTCGTGGGGCTGCTGCCGTCCCGCATCGACACCGACCGCGTGCGCGAGCTGGACGGGATGTCCGCCGACCCGGAGGCCACTCGCGCCGCCCATGAGTCCCGTATCCCGCTGAGGCGTTACGGCACGCCGCAGGAGTTCGGGCGGGCGGCGGCGTTCCTGCTGTCGCCGGCCGCCTCCTATCTGACCGGGATCATGCTGCCGGTCGACGGCGGCATGCGGCACGGGTTCTGAGCGCCGGTCGCCTCGCGGTCAACTGACCCTTTCCGCACGGTGTTTGACGCCCCTCATCCTGACCTCCGCCGGCATTGCCGCGAGACCGGCCGAATTGCGGGCGTGCGTCAGGGAGGTGGCGGTCAGGTGGTGGAGGGCGGTCGCCGGGTCCACCTGGGGTTCCAGGAGGAGGTCCACGCGGACCTCGGGTGCCGTGCGGCGGCCGGTGAGCTGGGCGCGGGCCTGGGCCACGCCGTCCAGCCCGGCCGCCTCGCCCTCCAGTACGCCCTCGAGGGCCCGGCCGCGCAGCAGCGCGCCCTCGCCGTCGCCGGTGTCGACGAGCACCTCGGTGAGCCGGCGGCGGCGCAGGACCGCGGTCAGCCACCAGGCGGCGAGCAGGACGAGGGCGGCGAGCACGGCGATGACCGTCGGCCACCACCAGCCGTGCCCCTGCCAGCGGGTGCGTTCCGCGTCGCTGAGCAGGACGTCGTGGCGGCCGTCGTGGAGCCACCAGGAGGGCGGGGTCGCGCCCAGTCCGACGGCCAGGACCCAGCCTCCCAGGACGAGCAGGGCGAGTCCCACGAGCCCGATCAGTACGCGGTCGACGATCCTGAGCACCGTCCTCATCCCTTCCGTCCCAAGCGCCGTACGTGGACGGCCGGCGCGGGTGGGTGGACCAGCCCCAGGCCCCTGATCGCGTCGGTGATCGTCGCGTCCAGGTCGGCGCGCACCTCGTCCAGGTCGCGGAAGTGCGAGACGGCGTACACGTCGGCGCGCGTGCGGCGCATCCTGACCCGTACCGACTGGATGCCGGCGACGTCCATGGCGCGGTCGCGCAGCACGAGCGCGGCGGCCTCGCGGTGCAGTCCGGCGCGGACGTCTACCTGGGTGCGGCGCATCGGCAGGACTCCGCGCAGGCCGGGGGTCACCGCCAGCACGATCAGCCAGAGGCCGAGGACCGCGGCGACCGCGGCGCCGACGAGGACCCAGGTGTCGTCGAGGGGGCGGCTCGCCAGTTGGTGGGCGAGTTCGCGGCGCCAGCCCATCGCCGGCCGGTGGGCCCGCACGGCCGCGACGTCGTACAGGAACAGGCCGGCGACCGCCAGGATCAGCAGCGCCACGATGCCCGCGGGGACGCGGCGCGCGGACCAGAAGCGGCCCTGGTCGCCGTCCTGGCCGGACGGCGGCGGCCCGTAGGCCGCTTCGCGCGCGGGTTCCCTCTCGATGACCGGCAGTCGTTGTGTGGTGCCCTCGGAGCCCTGGGGCTCGCTCATCGCGTCCTCCCCTGTACCGCGCCGTGCGCCGGGGTCAGGTGCAGCCGCTCCACGTGGACGGCGACCTCCGGCACCTCCATGCCCACCAACTCGCGTACCCGCGAAGCGACATGTCGACGCACCTGCGCGCACCGGGCGCCGATGTCGCAGGGGTAGTCGAGTTCGAGATGGAGGCTGATTCGGACCGCCTCGTGGTGCACGACGACGGTGGCGTACGGCGGCGCCGTGGGCGCCGACCGGTCGGCGAGGGCCTCGCGGGCCGCCTGTGCGGCGATCCTGGAGACGACCCGGTCGGCGATCCTGGTGACCCCGCGTTCACCGGGTGGGACGGCGGTCACGGGTCTGCCGAGTTCGCCGACGCCGTCGCTCACCTCACTCACCGCCGGCGGTCGTCACGCGGGCGGAAGAAGTCGCCGAGTTCCAGGTCCCCCTCCAGGAACCGTCCCACGACGAACCCGATGGCGCCCAGCGCGGCCACCAGCAGGAAGGCCCCGAAGCCGCCGAAGTACCCGGCGAAGCCCAGCGCCATCCCGGCGATCATGCCGACCACGGCCATGTTCATCGTGTGCTCCCCTCACCCTTGTCCACTCGCCGGGCGGTCACTGGATCCGGGGCTCCGGCTCCTCGTCCTCCTCCTCCGGCAGCTTCACGTCGCTCACCGCGATGTTGACCTCGACCACCTCGAGTCCGGTCATCCGCTCCACCGCCGCGATGACGTTCTCCCGCACGGCGCGGGCGACGTCGGCGATCGAGACGCCGTAGTCGACGACGATCTCCAGGTCGAGCGCCGTCTGCACCTCGCCGACCTCGGCCTTCACGCCCCGGGTCACGGACTTGGAACCGCCGGGCACCCGGTCGCGGACGGCGCCGAAGGTGCGGCTGAGCCCGCTGCCGAGGGCGTGCACGCCGACCACGTCCCGCGCCGCCAACCCGGCGATCTTCTCCACCACCCCGTCGGCGATGGACGTACGGCCCCGGGTGCCGGGGTCTCCGCCGCCCCGCCGGGTCACCTGCGCCTTGCGCGTCCCGGGGGTCTCCGGCACCTCCTGCTCGCCCGTGGGGGTCCTCGTCCGGTTCTGCTCCGTCATGTCGGTCATCGCCGTACGTCCCTTTCGGTTCGTCGTTCTGGGACCACGGTAAGTGGGGTTGTCCCCTGACGCGCCGGGGATGCGGCAGGCTGGAGAAATGACGGCGGACAGATGGGCCGAGACGGTGCGGCACCGGCTGGGTCCGGGCCGGCTGCTGCCGCTGGGCGGCCCGCGGGACGGCGTGTGGATCACCGAGGAGGCGGCCGTGGCGGTCCTGCGCGGTGCGGCCGGGGAGGTGGGCGGGATACGGCTCGACACGCTGCGGATCGCCCTCGCCGATGCGGACGACACACACGACTCCGTGGTCCCGCCCCCGCCGAGCGCGCTGCCACCGGGAGCACTGCGGGTGACGGCCCGGTTGGCGGCCACGGCGGTACGGCCGCTGCCGACGACCGCGGCCCTGCTGCGGACGGCACTGGGGACCGCGGCGACGCGGCGGCTCGGGCTGGCGGTGACGGAGGTGGATCTGCGGGTGACGGCGCTGCTGGACGAGGAGCCGGAGCCCGAGGCCGTACCGCCGGTCGAGCCGCCGCGCGCCGGGGAGCCCGGCGACGGGGACGAGCTGCGGGCGGCGTCCGCCGCGCGGAGGGTGCCCGGGGTCGCCCGCCTGACCCGGGGCCTCGGTCGCGCGGTGCACTTCGAGGAGCGGGAACAGGAGGGCGGCCTGCCGTATCGCCACGCGCGCGTGGAGATCGCGGTGGACGCCGACCACCGGGCCGTGGAGGTGGCACGCGAGGTGCGCGCGGCGGTGGCCGGGGCGCTGCCGGATCAGCCGACGGTGGCGGTGCTGGTGACGGCGGTGGGCTGAGCGGTCACTCGCCGAGGCCCGCCAGGTCCCTCAACCGCCGTGCCTGCGCGGCCCGTTCCGCGGCGCGCTGGTCGTCGTAGGAGCGGCCGTGGGCCCCGCGGATGAGTGCCTTGGTCTCGATCACGGCGTCCCGCGGTGCCGCCAGGATCGCCGAGGCCAGGTCGTGCACGGCGGCGTCGAGCTGGTCGGCCGGGACGGCGAGGTTGGCGAGGCCGGTGCTGACCGCCTCCTCGGCCTGGACGTAGCGTCCGGTGAGGCAGATCTCCAGCGCGCGGCCGTAGCCGACCAGGGCGACGAGGGGGTGCGTGCCCGTCAGGTCCGGCACCAGGCCGAGGCTGGTCTCGCGCATGGCGAACTGCACGTCGTCGGCGACGACGCGCAGGTCACAGGCGAGGGCGAGCTGGAAGCCCGCCCCGATGGCATGCCCCTGGACGGCGGCGATGGACACGAGGTCGCTGCGCCGCCACCAGGTGAAGCCGTCCTGGAAGCCGGCGATGCTAGCGTCGAGTTCACCGTCGCTGCTGCGGGCGAGGTCGATGAGGCTCGGCTCGCCCTCGATGCCCTCGGGCGTGAACATCTGCCGGTCGAGGCCGGCGGAGAAGGACTGCCCCTCGGCACGCAGCACCACGACCCGGACGGAGCCCGGCAGGACCCGCCCGGCCTCGGCGAGCGTCCGCCACAGGGCGGGGCTCTGCGCGTTGCGCTTGGCCGGGTTGGTCAGCGTCACCGTGGCGATCGCGTCGTCGACGGTGAGCCGTACGCCGTCCTTGTCGAGTACGGGACCGAGGTCCTTGGCGGGCGTGGCCATGGGGCGCCTCCGATGAGTGCGGTCAGCAGAGCTGGCGTGACTGCAAGCTAAGTGACTGCACAGTAACCACCCGGCCGGTCAGCCGACCGACCGGGTGGCCACCATCGAAGCCGATGGGCCGCACAGGTCAGGACGAGGCGGCCTTCTTGCCCCGTGTCGCACCGCCACGCCCACGGAGCGTGACGCCCGACTCGCTGAGCATCCGGTGCACGAAGCCATACGAGCGGCCGGTTTCCTCGGCCAGTGCCCGAATGCTCGCACCGGAGTCGTACTTTTTCTTCAGGTCTGCCGCGAGCTTGTCGCGCGCGGCGCCGGTCACCCGGCTGCCCTTCTTCAGAGTCTCGGCCACCCGTGCCTCCTCATGGGAAGTGCGCTCTGGTCTCCTCATGATCACCCCTCCGGGCCTTCATGGCCACCCATTCGGCAAGGTCCGTGAGACAGGGTTTTGACGACAGGAGCGCATCCCCACAAGCGGAATTCGTAATTCCGCACTCCCGTGTTCGTTCGGCCGAACGGGTTGATCCACGAAGTACCAGGTCAGGACGTGAGACGGCCGAACCCTTGACGATCAAGGGCTCGGCCGTGAAATCGATGTACGACACACCTCGATACGAGGAGATCTCACACAGATGGTGGATCACCGGTGGGCCGAATGATCCCTACGCCGTTGATCACGCATTCGATCAAGCGAGGGAGACGAGGTCCGCGTAGTCGGATCCCCATAGATCCTCGACACCGTCGGGCAGCAGGATGATGCGCTCCGGCTGCAGCGCCTCCACGGCGCCCTCGTCGTGGGTGACCAGGACGACGGCGCCCTTGTAGGTGCGCAGCGCGCCGAGGATCTCCTCACGGCTGGCGGGGTCGAGGTTGTTGGTGGGCTCGTCCAGGAGCAGGACGTTGGCGGAGGAGACCACCAGGGTCGCCAGCGCCAGGCGGGTCTTCTCGCCGCCGGAGAGGACACCGGCCGGCTTGTCGACGTCGTCGCCGGAGAACAGGAACGAGCCGAGCACCTTGCGCACCTCGACGAGGTCCATGTCGGGAGCGGCCGAGCGCATGTTCTCCAGGACCGAGCGGTCGGCGTCGAGGGTCTCGTGCTCCTGGGCGTAGTAGCCGAGCTTGAGGCCGTGGCCGGGTACCACCGCGCCCGTGTCCGGCTGCTCGACGCCCGCCAGGAGCCTGAGCAGGGTGGTCTTACCGGCGCCGTTGAGGCCGAGGATGACCACCCGGGAGCCCTTGTCGATGGCCAGGTCGACGTCGGTGAAGATCTCCAGCGAGCCGTAGGACTTCGACAGGCCCTCGGCGGTGAGCGGGGTCCTGCCGCAGGGCGCCGGCTCGGGGAAACGGAGCCTCGCCACCTTGTCGGAGACGCGCACCGCCTCGAGCCCGGCGAGCAGCCGGTCGGCCCGCTTGGCCATGTTCTGCGCGGCCACCGTCTTGGTCGCCTTGGCCCGCATCTTGTCGGCCTGCGAGTGCAGCGCGGCCGCCTTCTTCTCGGCGTTCTGCCGCTCGCGCCTGCGGCGCTTCTCGTCGGCCTCGCGCTGCTGCTGGTAGAGCTTCCAGCCCATGTTGTAGACGTCGATCTGGGCGCGGTTGGCGTCCAGGTAGAACACCTTGTTGACGACCGTCTCGACCAGGTCTACGTCGTGGGAGATCACGATGAAGCCGCCGCGGTACGTCTTCAGGTAGTCCCGCAGCCAGATGATCGAGTCCGCGTCGAGGTGGTTGGTCGGCTCGTCCAGCAGCAGGGTGTCGGCGTCCGAGAAGAGGATGCGCGCCAGCTCGATACGGCGGCGCTGACCGCCGGAGAGCGTGTGCAGCGGCTGGCCGAGCACCCGGTCGGGCAGGTTGAGCGCGGCGGCGATGGTCGCGGCCTCCGCCTCGGCCGCGTAACCGCCCTTGGTCAGGAACTCGGTCTCCTGGCGCTCGTACTGCTTGAGGGCCTTCTCCCGGGTCGCGCCCTGGCCGTTGGCGATGCGCTGTTCGTTCTCCCGCATCTTGCGCAGCAGGACGTCCAGGCCGCGCGCGGAGAGGATGCGGTCGCGGGCGAGGACGTCGAGGTCGCCGGTGCGCGGGTCCTGGGGCAGATAGCCGACCTCGCCGGAGCGGGTGATCTGGCCGGCGGCGGGGATGCCCTCGCCGGCCAGGCACTTGGTGAGGGTCGTCTTGCCGGCGCCGTTGCGGCCGACCAGGCCGATGCGGTCGCCCTTGGCGACCCGGAAGGTGGCGGACTCGATGAGGACTCGGGCGCCGGCGCGCAGCTCGATACCGGTGGCGGAGATCACGGACAGACTCCTGGGCGGACTGAGGTTGACGGATGGGCGGCTGAGGACGTTCCCGCCGTCTAATGCGCGAGGAGAATGGCCATGGGCCCAGTCTAACGGCGCCGTGCAAGCACTTTTTCTGCGTTCTGGTGTTCGTTACGGCACTTCTCAGTTCCCCCCGGTGTGCACCTGGAAGGCGGCCCGGCGCACGGCCTTGGCGAGGGCCGGGTCGGGGTGGGCGGCGGCGAGGGCGACCAGGACCTGGACGGTGCGGGGGTGGCCGACGGCGCGCACCTCGTCGAGCAGCATCGGCACGGTCGGCTGCACGGCGGACTCCAGGTGCCGCACCAGCATGGGGGCCTCGCCGTGGTCGGCGACGGCGGCCGCGGTGTCGACCCACAGCCAGGTGGCCTCCTCGCGGGTGAGCACCTCGTGGGCGTCCTCGGGGTCGACGCCGTCGTGCTCGGCGAGCCACAGGAGGGCGTACGGCCGCAGGGTGGGCTCGTCGGCGACCGCGCGGACGTCGGGCTCGGCGGGGGCGCCGACCACGCGCAGCGCCTCGAAGGCGAGGCCGCGCAGCAGGGCGTCGTCACCGCGGGCGGCGTCGATGAGTTCGGTGACGGCGCTGCCGACGGGGCGGGCGGCGAGCCAGGCGCGGTACTCGGCGCGGGCCGCGTTCGGGCGCAGTTGGGCGCAGCCGCGCAGCATCTCCTCGGCGACGGCCTCGATGTTGCCGGCGGGGCTCTGCGCGGCGACGCAGATCTGCTCCAGCTTGACCCACACCGCCCAGTTGCCGAGCGGGGTGAGGGTGGCCTGCCCGTCGCCGTAGGTGAGGGCGCCGACGGAGGCCAGCGCGTGCAGGGCCCAGTCGAGGAGGGGGGCGAGCGGGGCGTCCGGGGCCGCGGGCTCCACCGGCTCGGGCTGCGGGCCGTAGGGGATCTCGCAGCGTTCGGTGCGCAGTTCGGTGACGCGCTGCTCCAGGAGGTCCAGCAACTGCTCGACCGGCACGGGCCCGGCGGACAGCTGGAGGAAGGAGAGCACCTGCGGCATCGCGGAGACGACCTCGGCGACGGCGGCTGGCTCGTGCTCGACGGGTTCCGCGTGCGCGAGCGACCAGGCGTCGAAGAGGGCGACCCAGCCGCGCAGCACGGCGCTGTCGTCACGGTCCCAGGCGCGCAGCCGCCAGCCGGGGCGGGCGCTGTCGCCGTGCACCTCGACGAGGCCGGCGAGGCGGGCGGTGTCCCAGTCGGCGCGGACCTGAGCGACGGTCAGGCCCAGATCCCGGGCCGCCCGTTCGGCGGTCGCGTCGGCGAGGGTGGCCTTGCCGTCGGCGGTCGCGGCGTCGCCGCCCGGGCCGAGGGCGGTGTCGGCCCAGTGGGCGACGCGGGCCGCGCCGGCCAGGCCGGAGCGCGCCATTCTGGCCAGCACCGCGGGTGCCGGTGTGCCTTCCGGGGGGCGCGGTGCGGGGCGCCTCGGGCGCCGGTGGTTCACCGCTGTGGGGGCGGCGGCCAGGGGTCGCGGGCGGACGAGTCGAAGCCTGGAGTCGCGCGGGATACGGGACGTCACGGGTGCAGTCTTCCGGTTGACGGTCCGAAAACCCAAACGGAACGTCACAGGGGGCGACGGGGTTGGCCAAGGCACGGGCGCCCGCGGGGGTGAAGGGCCCGGATCAGGCCACTGGTACGGCCTTAAACGGAATCAGGTCGACCGTTCCGCCCGCCTCCCCGACGGCGCTCACATCAGCGGGGTCAGGAAACGGCGCAACGCCTCCTCGTACCCGCTCGGGTCGGCGTTCCACATCGCCGCGTGCGGGGCCTGCCGTACGGTGTGCAGGGCGACGATGTTCGGGTGGGCGCCGGCGAGGCTGCGGGAGAACTGCCAGGGGGCGAGGGCGTCGTCCGGGCCGTGGAAGACCAGCGTCGGGACCGTCGGCGCGGCGGCGGCCGCGGCGGAGCGGTCACCCTCCATGCCGGTACGGCCCTGGGCGGCGCGTACGGCGAGCGGCAGCAGGGCGCCCGGGGTGCGGCGGGCCGCGGCGAGGGCGCGCAGGGTGGTCGCCCAGCTGAGCACCGGGGAGTCCAGGACGAGGCCGGAGACACGGTCGCGCAGGCCCGAGTGCGCGGCGGCGCGCAGCGCCATGGTGGCGCCGGTGGACCACCCGAGCAGGACGACCTGTTCGGCGCCGTACCGGACGGCGTAGCGGATGGCCGCGTCCAGGTCGCGCCACTCGGTCTCGCCGAGGTGGTTCAGGCCGTCCGGGGAGCGCGGCGCGCCGAGGTCGCCGCGGTAGGCGAGGGCGAGCACCGGGAAGCGCTGGCGGTGCAGGAACTCCATGACGTTCATGGCGTGTTCGCGGGTGGTGCCGAGGCCGTGCACGGCGATCACCCAGGTGGTGCGCGCGCCGGGCACGAACCAGGCGGGCAGGGGGCCGAGTTCGCCGGGGACGTCGATGTCTGCGTGGTCGAGACCGAGGGCGTCCCGGGGGTTGCCGACGTACACGTTGGGGGTGAGCCACACCTTGTCGCCGGGTTCGAGGGTGCCGTGCGTGACGCGTTCGAGGCGGCGTACGACGGTGTCGGCGGAGTGGGGCGCGGTGCCGAGGACGGGGCCGACGACCGCGTGCGTGGCGTCGCCGGCGAGGCCGTAGGTGCCGGGGCGCAGGGACGCCAGGTCGCGGGTGAGGGCGATCTGGCCGGCCGCGGTGGCGTGCACGGTGAGGCGGGGTTCGGTCGGCAGGGGGCGGCCGGGCGGGGCCTTGAGCGCGGCGTCGCTGGCGAACCGGCCGACGGCCACGGAGGCCGCGCCGGCGGCCAGGGCTACGGTGACGGCGGCGGCCGCCGCTTTGACAGTGCGCACCTGTCCAGTGTCCTGGCGGACCCGAATACCGGCCAGCGGGAAGAAGGGGCGGGGTGATGCGGGGCGTCGACGGCGGTGTGGTGTGCTCACCCCACTCCGGTACCCCGCCTCGTCACCTCTGCTGCCCGTACCCGCGGAGCTTTTCCTCGGCCTCCTCCACCTGGGCGAGGGAGAGCAGGTTCGGTGACATCCCCGGCACCGAGGAGGCCGTGAGCCACAGCCGGCACATCCACTCCAGCTGGGCCGTGCGGTCGTAGGCCTGGGACAGGCCGGTGCCGTGGGCGACCGTGCCGTGGTTCTGCAGGAGGCAGGCGGTGCGGTCGGCGAGGGCACGGAGCATGTTCTGGGCCAACTCGTCGGTGCCGTACGTCGCATAGGGGGCGACTCGGACAGGGCCGCCGAGGGCGGCGGCCATGTAGTGGATCGGCGGGAGCTCGGGGACGAGCGTGGAGACCGCGGTCGCGTGCACGGCGTGGGTGTGGACGACGGCCCGCGCGCCGGTCGAGCGGTACACGGCCAGATGCATCGGCAGTTCGCTGGTCGGGACCAGGGTGCCGAGGACCTGTCGGCCGTCGAGGCCGACGCCGGTGATGTCGTCCGGCGTGAGACGGTCGTAGGGGACGCCGGACGGCGTGACCAGCACGGTGTCCCCGACGCGCACCGAGACGTTGCCGGAGGTGCCGACGACCAGGCCGTCGGTGACGGTGCGGCGGGCCGTGACGACGAGGTCGTCCCAGGCCCGCGCCTCCTCGGGGAGCGCACTCCTCCCCCGCTCGTCCCGCTCGTCCCGCCCGCTCCGCTGCTCCCGCCGCCGCTCAGTCATGCGGCGATCATCCCAGGCGAGCCGCCAACGCGCCCCGGAACCGGGTCACTTCAGGACGGTCGCCGCCGCCGGCGCTCGACATCGAATACAACCCGTACGACAGGAGGCACGGTGGGACGCCGACCGCGCTGCCGTCCGTTCGCCCGGGGATACCGGCCCCGACACTCCGAAGTCCACCCCAGTTCATCTTCCGTTCACCCAGGTTTCCTACGGTCAACCGACCGATGACTTCGAACGATTGCCTGGGTAAATGGAAAACTTCTCGCTGATCCTCGCGATTGTGGTGATCACCGCACTCGCGTTCGATTTCACGAACGGTTTCCACGACACCGCCAACGCGATGGCCACGACCATCTCGACCGGTGCACTCAAGCCCAAGGTCGCGGTGGCCATGTCCGCCGTGCTCAACCTTGTAGGCGCCTTCCTGTCCGTCGAGGTCGCGAACACGATCTCCAAGGGTCTCGTCAATGAGAACGGCATCCGTCCCGAGGTCATCTTCGCCGCCCTGGTCGGCGCGATCCTCTGGAACCTGGTGACCTGGCTGGTGGGCCTGCCCTCCAGCTCCTCGCACGCCCTGATGGGCGGTCTGATCGGCGCCACCGTCGCCTCGGCCGGCTTCGGTGCCGTCCACGGCGACGTGCTCGTCACCAAGGTGCTCCTGCCGGCGCTCGCCGCCCCGGTCGTCGCCGGGCTCGCCGCGATGCTCGCGACGCGCTTCTCCTACGCCCTCGACTCCAAGGCCGAGGGCAAGGCGGCCGAGAAGGGCTACCGCGCCGGCCAGATCGCCTCCGCCGGTCTGGTCTCGCTCGCCCACGGCACCAACGACGCGCAGAAGACGATGGGCATCATCACCCTCGCCCTGGTCGCCGGCGGCGCCATCGCCCCCGGCTCCAACCCTCCCACCTGGGTCATCCTCTCCGCCGGCCTCGCCATCGCGCTCGGCACCTACATCGGCGGCTGGCGCATCATCCGCACGATGGGCAAGGGCCTGACCGAGCTGAGGCCGCAGCAGGGCTTCGCCGCCCAGACCAGCGCGGCCACCGCCATCCTGGCCTCCTCGCACCTCGGCTTCTCCCTCTCCACCACGCACGTCGTCTCCGGTTCGGTGATGGGCGCGGGCCTCGGCCGCAAGGGGGGCTTGGTCCGCTGGTCCACGGCGACCCGGATGCTGGTCGCCTGGGTCCTCACACTCCCCGCCGCCGCCCTGGTCGGCGCGGGCGCCGAGTCCGTCACGGACCTCGGCGACTGGGGCACCGCCGTCGTCGCCGTCTTCCTCGTCGCGGCCAGCGCCGCGATCTGGAAGGTCTCGCGCCGCGAGGTCGTCGACGCCTCCAACGTCAACGAGACCGAGGAGCCGGCCGGCGTGGTCACCACGGCGATCGCCGCCGTGACCCCTCCTCCCACGGGCGCGGTGACGGAGGGCCTGACGGCCACGATCGCCGCACCGGTCACCACCACGGAGGCGGCGGCCCCGCCGGCCGCCGTCTGAGCCCCGGGCACCCGGTAACGAAGGAAGCAGCAGCATGAAGATCGACTGGTCGGCCCTGGGCTCCGTCTTCGGTGTCAGCCTCGCGGTCACCGTGGGCCTCGTCACCCTGTTCACCCTCGGCGTCATGGGCCTGTCCCGCCGTGAGCGGGCCGTGGCCCAGGGCAACTCGGCGACCCTCGCGGTCACCGGCGCCTACGTGTGCTTCGCGGCCTGCGCGGCGGCGGTGGCCTACGGAATCAACCTGATCATGTCCAAAAGCTGAGCCCTGACCCGCAGTTGGTGCCGGGACGGTGATCCGTCCCGGCACCACGCGTTTCCGTGACCCCGGCGACCCCTGACGTGTGGGCCTCAGCACACTCTCCCGTCGCAGGTCAACGGCAAGTTGACGGCCCTTCCAACCCCGTGGTGGACTGCCGGAGCCATATACGGCGGCAAGGGAGGAAGCCGGTGCGAGTCCGGCGCGGTCCCGCCACTGTCACCGGGGTAGGTAGCCCCGGGAGCCAGGAACTCCCACCGCCGGTCTCGTCGAACCAGGGCGTGGACACCCTGAGTGAGGACATGTCGTCATGCTCGCCTGCCGTCTGAGGTATCGCACCAGGTCGCTGCCCGCCCCCACGGCCGGCTGAGCCGATGCGTGCCGGTCGCGTCTTCGCGTACGGCGCCGCCGCCGGACTCCTCGGTGACCAGCTCCTCGGCGATCCCCGCCGGGGGCATCCGGTCGCCGCGTTCGGGCGGGCCGCGGGAGCTGTGGAACGGGTGCTGTGGCGGGACCACCGGGGGTGGGGCGCGCTGCACACCGCCGTGTGCGCCGGGGGGGCCGTGGCGCTGGGCGCCGTGGCGCAGAGAGCCGTACGGCCGTCCCGTACCGCCTCCGTCGCGCTGACCGCCGCCGCCACCTGGGCGGTGGTCGGCGGAACCTCGCTCGCGCGTGAGGCGCGGGCCGTCGGGCGAGCCCTGGAGGCGGGGGACGTCGAGGCCGCGCGGGACCGGTTGCCCCATCTGTGCGGGCGGGACCCGCAGGCGCTGGACGCCGACGGGATCGCGCGGGCCGTGGTGGAGTCGGTCGCCGAGAACACGTCGGACGCGGTGGTCGGGGCGCTGGTGTGGGGGGCCGTGGGGGGCGTTCCGGGGCTGCTCGGGTTCCGGGCCGTCAACACGCTGGACGCCATGGTCGGGCACAAGTCCGAACGGTACCGGCGGTACGGGTGGGCCTCGGCGCGGCTGGACGACGTGGCCGGGTGGCCGGGGGCACGGCTGACCGCGGCGCTGGCGACGGTCGCGGGCGGCGACCCGCGCGGGGCCGTACGGGCCTGGCGGGCCGACGCCGGCAAGCACCCGAGCCCCAACGCCGGTCCGGTGGAGGCCTCGTTCGCGGGCGCGCTCGGCGTGCGCCTGGGCGGGACCCTCTCGTACGGCGGGCGGGTCGAACACCGGCCCGTGCTCAACACGGCGGGCCGCGCCGTCGCCGTGCCCGACATCGAGCGGGCCGTACGGCTCTCCCGGCGCGTCGGTCTGCTCGCGCTCGGCGTCAGTGCCGCCGCGCGCCTCCTGGTGAAGGGACGTACGTCATGAGCGGGGGTCTCCTCGTCGCCGGTACCACCTCCGACGCCGGCAAGAGTGTCGTCACCGCCGGGATCTGCCGGTGGCTCGTGCGGCAAGGCGTCAAGGTGGCGCCCTTCAAGGCGCAGAACATGTCGCTCAACTCCTTCGTGACGCGCGAGGGTGCCGAGATAGGGCGGGCGCAGGCCATGCAGGCGCAGGCCTGCCGGATCGAACCGACCGCGCTGATGAATCCCGTGCTGCTGAAGCCGGGCGGCGAGCAGAGCAGCCAGGTCGTGCTCATGGGCAAGCCGGTGGGCGAGTTGAGCGCGCGGGGGTACCACGGCGGGCGGCAGCAGCAGCTTCTCGGGACCGTTCTCGACTGTCTCGCCGAGTTGCGGGGCACGTATGACGCGGTGATCTGTGAGGGGGCCGGCAGCCCGGCGGAGATCAACCTGCGCCGCACCGACATCGTGAACATGGGGATCGCCCGCAACGCCGGGCTTCCCGTGCTCGTCGTCGGTGACATCGACCGCGGGGGCGTGTTCGCCTCGTTCTTCGGGACCGTCGCGCTGCTGTCGCAGGAGGACCAGCGGCTGGTCGCCGGCTTCCTGGTGAACAAGTTCCGGGGCGACGTCTCGCTCCTCGAACCCGGTCTCGCCATGCTCCACGGTCTCACCGGCCGGCGGACCTACGGCGTCCTGCCCTTCCGGCACGGGCTCGGCATCGACGAGGAGGACGGACTGCGAGTCTCCCTGCGCGGGACCGTGCGGGAGTCGAACGTCTCCCCGCCGGTGGGTGAGGACGTGCTGCGGGTCGCCGTGTGCGCGGTCCCGCTGATGTCCAACTTCACCGACGTGGACGCGCTGGCCGCCGAACCCGGGGTCGTGGTGCGGTTCGTCGACCGGCCCGAGGAACTGGCCGACGCCGACCTGGTGGTGGTCCCGGGCACCCGCGGGACCGTGCGGGCGCTGGAGTGGCTGCACGAGCGGGGACTCGCCGACGCGCTGGTGCGCAGGGCCGCCGAAGGCCGCCCGATCCTCGGTGTCTGCGGCGGCTTCCAGATCCTCGGCGAGCACATCGAGGACGAGGTGGAGAGCCGGCGTGGCCGGGTCGAGGGGCTCGGTGTCCTGCCCGTGCGGGTGCGGTTCGCCCGCGAGAAGACACTCACCCGGCCGGTCGGCGAGGCCCTGGGCGAGCGGGTCGAGGGGTACGAGATCCATCACGGGGTCGCCGAGGTGACCGGCGGGGAGGGGTTCATCTCCGATGGCGAGGGACACGGCCTGGACGGCTGCCGGGTCGGCCACACCTGGGGCACGCACTGGCACGGCTCGCTGGAGTCGGACGGCTTCCGGCGGGCGTTCCTGCGCGAGGTGGCGGCCGCCGCGGGCCGCCGTTTCGTACCGGCCGAGGACACGTCGTTCGCCGCGCTGCGCGAGGAGCAGCTCGACCGGCTCGGCGACCTGATCGAACAGCACGCGGACACGGACGCGCTGTGGCGGCTCATCGAGTCCGGCGCGCCGCAAGGACTGCCTTTCATTCCACCGGGAGCGCCCGCATGAGCACAGTGTTGTTGTTGTCGACCGCCGACACGGATCTGCTGGCGGCGCGGGCCGCGTCCGGCGCCGGCTACCGCATCGGCAATCCCACCCGGGTGGATGTGGCTCAGGAGCTGCCCGCGCTCCTCGACGGCGCCGACATCGCCGTCGTACGGCTGCTGGGCGGGAAGCGGGCCTGGGAGGACGGGCTGGCCGCGCTGAAGGCGTCCGGCGTCCCGACCGTGCTGCTCGGCGGGGAGGCCGTGCCGGACGCGGAGTTGATGGCGGAGTCGTCCGTGCCGGCGGGGGTCGTGGCGGAGGCGCTGAGGTACCTCGTCGAGGGCGGCCCCGCCAACCTGACCGAGCTCGCCCGGTTCCTGTCCGACACCGTGCTGCTGACGGGTGAGGGGTTCGTCGAGCCGCAGAAGATGCCGGAGTACGGCGTCCATGGCGAGCGGGAGTTCGTCGAGGGGCGGCCGACCGTCGGCGTGCTCTTCTACCGAGCCCATGAGCTCAGCGGCAACACCGCCTTCGTGGACACCCTGTGCGACGCGATCGAGGCGCGGGGCGCCAACGCCCTTCCCGTGTACTGCGGTTCGCTGCGCGGCGCGGACGCGGGGCTGTACGAGATCCTGGCGAAGACCGACGCCCTGGTCGCCACCGTCCTCGCCGCCGGCGGCACGCACGCCTCCGAGGCCTCGGCCGGCGGCGACGAGGAGGCCTGGGACATCGGGGCGCTCGCGGACCTGAACGTGCCCGTGCTGCAGGGGCTCTGCCTCACCTCGTCGCGGGAGGCCTGGGACGCCTCGGACGCCGCCCTCTCCCCCATGGACGCGGCGATGCAGGTCGCGATCCCGGAGTTCGACGGGCGCCTGGTCACCGTGCCGTTCTCCTTCAAGGAGCAGGGCCCGGACGACGTCCCGGTGTACGTCGCCGACCCCGAGCGAGCCGCGCGGGTGGCCGGAATCGCCGTACGGCACGCCCGGTTGGGCCACCAGGCGAACGCCGACAAGAAGCTGGCGCTCGTCTTCACCGCCTACCCGACCAAGCACTCACGCGTCGGCAACGCGGTGGGCCTCGACACGCCCGCGTCCGCCGTGCGGGTGCTGGACGCGCTGCGGGAGGCGGGATACTCGCTGACCGAATACCCGGACAACGGCGACGAGTTGATCCACCGGCTCATCGAGGCCGGTGGTCATGACGTCGAGTGGCTGACCGAGGACCAGTTGGCCGCCGCGCCCGCGCGCGTTCCGCTCGCCGACTACCGGGCCTGGTTCGGCAAGCTCGATCCCGAGCTGCGCGACGGGATGCTGGAGGCGTGGGGGGAGCCGCCGGGGTCGCTGTACGTCGACGGGGACGACATCGTGCTCGCGTCGCTCCAGTTCGGGAACGTCGTCGTGATGATCCAGCCGCCGCGCGGCTTCGGGGAGAACCCGATCGCGATCTACCACGACCCGGACATGCCGCCGTCGCACCACTACATGGCCGCGTACCGGTGGCTGGAGAACAGTTTCGGCGCCGACGCGATCGTCCACATGGGCAAGCACGGCACGATGGAGTGGCTGCCCGGCAAGGGACTCGGACTCAGCAGCGGGTGCGCGCCGGACGCGGTCCTCGGCGAACTGCCCCTGATCTACCCGTTCATCGTCAACGACCCCGGCGAGGGCACCCAGGCCAAGCGGCGGGGCCACGCCACGGTCGTCGACCACCTCGTCCCGCCGATGGCCCGCGCCGACACCTACGGCGACCTGGCCAAGCTGGAGCAGCTGCTGGACGAGTACGCGCTCGTCTCCGACCTGGACCCGACGAAGGCTCCGGCGGTCCGCGCGCAGATCTGGACGCTGGTCAAGGCGGCCGAGCTGCACCACGACCTGCATGTCGACGAGCAGCCGGACGACGAGGCGTTCGACGAGTTCGTCATGCACATCGACGGCTACCTGTGCGAGATCAAGGACGTGCAGATCAGGGACGGTCTGCACGTCCTCGGCGGCGGGCCGGTCGGTGAGCCGCGCGTCAACCTTGTTCTCGCCGTGCTGCGCGCCTCGCAGGTGTGGGGCGGTCAGGCCAACGCGCTGCCGGGGCTGCGGGCTTCGCTGGCAGCCCACTTCGGGCTGGTCGAGAAGGAACTGCTGGCGGAGCCGGGTGCGCCGGTGAAGGTGCCGGTCGAGCTGAGCGACCTGGTCGAGGGGCCGTCGCGTACCGCCGCCGACGCCATCGACCTGCTGGAGCAGCTGTGCCGGCGGATCGCGGAGGGGATGGAGGCACGGGAGTGGGCGGTCGCCGAGAGCCGTGCCCTCGTGCGTGACGTGCTCGGCACCGAACTCCCGGACGCCGTCGCGGTGGTGGAGTTCGCCTGCACCGAGGTCGTGCCGCGGCTGGCCCGCACCACCGACGAGATCGGCCACATCCTCAAGGCGCTGGACGGCGGTTACGTCCCGGCCGGCCCGTCCGGCTCCCCCACCCGCGGTCTGGTCAACGTCCTGCCGACCGGCCGCAACTTCTACTCGGTCGATCCCAAGGCCATTCCGTCCCGGCTGAGTTGGGAGGTCGGCCAGTCGCTCGCCGACTCCCTCGTGCAGCGCTATCTGCAGGACACCGGCGAGTACCCGAAGTCCGTCGGCCTGACGGTGTGGGGCACGTCGGCGATGCGGACGCAGGGCGACGACATCGCCGAGATCCTGGCGCTGCTGGGCTGCCGGCCCGTGTGGGACGACGCCTCGCGCCGGGTGACGGGCTTCGAGGTGGTCCCCCTGACCGAGCTGGGCCGTTCCCGCATCGACGTAACGGTCCGTATCTCCGGCTTCTTCCGGGACGCGTTCCCGCACGTGGTCGGGCTCATCGACGACGCGGTGCGCGCGGTGGCCGAGCTGAACGAGCCCGCCGACCGCAACTTCGTGAAGGCCCACGCGGACGCGGACACCGCCGAACACGGTGACCGGCGCCGGGCCACCTCCCGGATCTTCGGCTCCAAGCCGGGCGCGTACGGTGCCGGGCTGCTGCCGCTGATCGACGCCCGCAACTGGCGCTCGGACGCCGACCTGGCCGAGGTGTACGCGGTGTGGGGCGGTTACGCCTACGGCCGCGGGCTCGACGGGCGGGCGGCGCGCGGGGACATGGAGACGGCGTTCAAGCGGATCGCGGTCGCCGCCAAGAACGTCGACACCCGCGAGCACGACCTCGTCGACGCCGACGACTACTTCCAGTACCACGGCGGCATGGTCGCCATGGTCCGCCATCTGACGGGGTCCTCGCCCGAGGCGTACGTCGGCGACTCCGCCACCCCGGACCAGGTGAAGACCCGCACGCTCGGGGAGGAGACGCACCGCGTCTTCCGCGCCCGCGTGGTCAACCCCCGCTGGATGGCGGCCATGCGGCGCCACGGCTACAAGGGCGCCTTCGAGATGGCGGCGACCGTCGACTACCTCTTCGGGTACGACGCCACGGCCGGGGTCGTCGACGACTGGATGTACGAGAAGCTCAGCGCCGAGTACGTGTTCGCCCCGGAGAACCGGGAGTTCATGAAGAAGTCCAACCCGTGGGCGCTGCGCGGCATCACCGAGCGGCTGCTCGAAGCCGCCGAACGTGGGCTGTGGGACGAGCCCGACGCGGAGACGTTGGAGCGGCTGCGCGCCACGTACCTGGAGCTGGAAGGCGACCTGGAGGGCGACCAGTGACCACCCCCTTTCCTTTCACGGCCGTTGTCGGCCAGGACGACCTGCGGCTCGCACTGCTCCTGAACGCCGTCTCCCCGGCGGTCGGCGGTGTGCTGGTGCGCGGCGAGAAGGGCACCGCCAAGTCGACCGCGGTACGGGCGCTTTCGGCGCTGATGCCACAGCTCGACGTCGTCTCCGGGTGCCGTTTCTCCTGCGACCCCGACTCCCCCGACCCCGCCTGCCCGGACGGTCCGCACGAGCCGGGGGCGTTCGAGACGCGTCCGGCGCGGATGGTCGAACTGCCGGTGGGCGCCTCGGAGGACCGGCTGGTGGGCGCCCTGGACATCGAGCGGGCGCTGGCGGAGGGCGTGAAGGCGTTCGAGCCCGGCCTGCTCGCCGACGCGCACCGGGGCATCCTCTACGTCGACGAGGTCAACCTCCTCCACGACCACCTGGTCGACCTCCTGCTGGACGCGGCCGCGATGGGCGCCTCCTACGTCGAACGTGAGGGCGTGTCCGTGCGCCACGCGGCCCGTTTCCTGCTCGTCGGCACCATGAACCCCGAAGAGGGCGAGCTGCGGCCGCAGTTGCTCGACCGGTTCGGGCTGACGGTGGAGGTGGCCGCCTCACGCGAACCCGACCAGCGGGTGGAGGTCGTGCGGCGCAGGCTGGCGTACGACGACGATCCGGCCGGTTTCGCGGCCCGTTGGGCGGACGAGGAGGCGGCCGTACGGCAACGGATCGTCGCCGCACGGGAGTTGTTGCCGTCGGTGCGGTTGGGCGACGGGGCGTTGCGGCAGATCGCGGCGACCTGTGCCGCCTTCGAGGTGGACGGCATGCGGGCCGACATCGTGATGGCCCGCACCGCGACCGCGCTGGCCGCCTGGGCCGGGCGGACGGACGTGCTCGCCGAGGACGTGCGGCAGGCCGCGCTGCTCGCGCTGCCGCACCGGCGTCGCCGCAACCCCTTCGACGCGCCGGGACTCGACGAGGACAAGCTGGACGAGACGCTGGAGGAGTTCGCCGAGGACGACGATCCCGAGCCCGACGGCGACGGTCCCGGCGGGGGCGGCGGGCAGCCGACGCCGGACGAGGGGCCGCAGGGCGGCGGCGACACGGGCGCGCGGCCCGAGGCCGGGGAGGGCGGTGAACCGCAGGCCTCCGGCGCGGGCGAGCAGTCCGCCGTACGGGCCGCCGAGCCGTTCCGGACCAAGGTGCTGAGCGTGCCCGGGATCGGGGCGGGCGCGGTGGGCCGGCGTTCGCGGGCGCGGACCGAGCACGGGCGGACGACCGGGGCCCGGCGGCCCCGTGGGGCGCTCACCAAGCTGCATCTGGCGGCGACCGTGCAGGCCGCCGCCCCGCACCAGCGGGCGCGGGGGCGGTCCGGGCCGGGTCTTGTGGTGCGCCGGGACGATCTGCGGCAGGCGACGCGAGAGGGGCGCGAGGGAAACCTCGTGCTGTTCGTGGTCGACGCCTCCGGGTCGATGGCGGCGCGGCAGCGTATGAGCGCGGTGAAGGGCGCCGTGCTGTCGCTGCTGCTGGACGCCTACCAGCGGCGGGACAAGGTGGGGCTGGTGACCTTCCGGGGGGCGGCGGCGGATGTCGCGTTGCCGCCGACCTCGTCCGTCGACGCGGCGGCGGCCCGGCTGGAGTCGCTGCCGACGGGCGGGCGCACGCCGCTCGCCGCCGGGTTGTTGAAGGCGCATGACGTGCTGCGGGTGGAGCGGCTGCGGGATCCCGCGCGACGGCCGCTCGTGGTCGTGGTGACGGACGGCCGGGCAACCGGTGGGCCCGAGCCCGTCGCGCTCGCGGGGCGGGCGGCACGGTTGTTCGCGGCCGAGTCGGTCGCCTCGGTGGTGGTCGACTGCGAGTCGGGGCCGGTGCGGCTGGGGTTGGCGGGCCGGCTCGCCGGTGAGCTGGGCGGGACGGCGGTGACGCTCGACGAGTTGCGGGCGGACTCCATCGCCGGGCTGGTGAAGGACGTACAGGGGAGGGCCGCGTAATGCCGCAGGGGCAGCCGAGTGTCGTGCCGGACGACGGACTGACGACCCGTCAGAGGAGGAACCGTCCGCTGGTCGTCGTGCACACCGGGGTCGGGAAGGGCAAGTCCACCGCCGCGTTCGGGCTCGCGCTGCGGGCCTGGAACCAGGGGTGGCCGATCGGTGTGTTCCAGTTCGTCAAGTCCGCCAAGTGGAAGGTCGGCGAGGAGAACGCGCTGCGGGTGCTGGGCGCCAGCGGTGAGGGCGGGTCCGTCGACTGGCACAAGATGGGCGAGGGCTGGTCGTGGGTGCAGCGCGACGAGCAGCTGGACAACGAGGAGAAGGCCCGGGAGGGCTGGGAGCAGGTCAAGCGGGACCTGGCCGCCGAGACGTACAAGCTGTACGTGCTCGACGAGTTCGCCTACCCGATGCACTGGGGGTGGGTGGACACCGACGAGGTCGTCTCCGTGCTGCGGGACCGTCCCGGTACCCAGCATGTCGTGATCACCGGGCGGAACGCGCCCGAGAAGCTCGTCGACTTCGCCGACCTCGTGACCGACATGTCCAAGGTGAAGCATCCGATGGACGCCGGGCAGAAGGGGCAGAGGGGCATCGAGTGGTGACCTCTTCCGTCCCACGGCTGGTCATCGCCGCGCCGGCGTCCGGCAGCGGCAAGACCACCGTCGCCACGGGGCTGATGGCCGCGTTCGCCGCGCGGGGGCTCGCCGTGTCCCCGCACAAGGTCGGGCCGGACTACATCGACCCCGGGTACCACGCGCTCGCCACCGGGCGGGTGGGGCGGAACCTCGACGCGTACCTGTGCGGGCCGGAGCTGGTCGCTCCGCTGTTCCTGCACGGAGCGCGGGGGTGTGACCTCGCGGTCGTCGAGGGTGTGATGGGGATGTACGACGGGGCCGCGGGGGAAGGTGAACTGGCGTCCACCGCCCAGGTTGCGAAGCTGCTGCGGGCGCCCGTGGTGCTGGTCGTGGACGCGTCCTCGCAGTCGCGGTCGGTGGCGGCGCTGGTGCACGGGTTCGCGTCCTGGGACCCGGAGGTGCGGGTCGGGGGCGTGATCCTGAACAAGGTGGCGTCGGACCGGCACGAGGCGCTTCTGCGGGAGGCGTTGGAGGCGGCCGGGGTGCCGGTGCTGGGGGTGTTGCGGCGGGCCGCGCCGGTGGAGACGCCGTCTCGGCACCTGGGGCTGGTGCCGGTTGCCGAGCGGGGGGGTGCCGCCGTGGATGCCGTGGCGGCGATGCGGGCGCTTGTCGAACGCGGGTGTGATCTGGAGGGGTTGTTCGCGCTGGCGCGCGGTGCGGGGGCGTTGTCGTGTGCGGCGTGGGATCCGGGTGCGGCTCTGGCTTCCTCGCCCCCGCCGCCCCTACCCGTCCCGTCACCAGGGGCTGCTGCCCCTTCGGCCCCGCCCCAGGGGGCTCTGCCCTCTGGCCCCCCGATCGGCCCTGAAGGGGCCTCGTCCTCAAACTCCCCCAGAGGGGGGACCCCCAGACGGGCTGATAATCCCGGCCGGCGTCAAGACGTGACCGAACGGCCGGTCGTTGCTGTTGCCGGTGGGGCCGCGTTCACGTTTTCGTATGCCGAGCACGGTGAGTTGCTTGCCGCGGCCGGTGCTGAGGTCGTCGGCTTTGATCCGCTTCGGGATGAACAACTTCCGGATGGCACACGGGGGTTGGTCGTCGGCGGCGGGTTTCCCGAGGTGTATGCGGCCGAGTTGTCGGCCAACGAGTCGCTGCGCAAGGCCGTTGCCGCGCTTGCCCACCGTCGGGCTCCCGTCGCCGCCGAGTGTGCGGGGCTGCTGTATCTGTGCCGGGAGTTGGACGGGTTGCCCATGTGCGGGGTGATCGACGCGGGTGGCCGGATGAGCGAGCGGCTCACGCTCGGGTACCGGGACGCCGTCGCCGTGAGTGACAGCGTGCTGGCCCTCGCGGGGACGCGGATGCGGGGGCACGAGTTCCACCGGACCGTCGTCGAGCCGGGGGCGGGCACGGCTCCGGCCTGGGGGGTGCGCGCCCCTGAGCGGCGCGTCGAGGGTTTCGTACAGCGAGGTGTGCACGCGAGCTATCTGCACACGCACTGGGCCTCGCAGCCCGGTGTCGCCCGTCGGTTCGTGGAGAGGTGCCGGACGTCATGAGCAACAGCAGGCTGATCGGGGTCGGAGTGGGACCCGGCGATCCGGAGCTCGTCACCGTCAAGGGCGTCAACGCGCTGCGGGCCGCCGGTGTGGTCGTCGTGCCCGTGATGGACACCGGGGAGCGCGGGCGCGCCGAGGCGACCGTGCTGCACTACGTGCCCGAGGAGAAGGTCGTACGGGTCGTGTTCGCGCTCAACGAGCGCAGTGACCGGGGGCGGCGGGAGGCCGCCTGGGACGCGGCCGGGGAGCGGGTCGCCGCGCTGCTGCGGGAGCACGGGAGCGTCGCCTTCGCCACGATCGGCGACCCCAACGTGTACTCCACCTTCACCTACCTCGCGCAGACCGTCACCGGGCTGGTTCCGGGAACGGCGGTGGAGACCGTGCCCGGCATCACCGCCATGCAGGACCTGGCGGCGCGGTCGGGGGCCGTGCTGACCGAGGGCACCGAGCCGCTGACCCTGGTCCCCGTCACCGCGGGAGCGGCCGTGCTGAAGGAGGCCCTGAACGGGCCCGGCACAGTCGTCGCCTACAAGTTCGGCCGGCACGCCGCCGAGGTCGCCGAGGCGCTGCGGGAGACCGGGCGGCTCGAGGGCGCGGTGTGGGGCGCGGCACTCGGGCTGGAGAGCGAGTCGATCCGGTCCGCCGCCGAGCTGGACGGCGGCCCGCTGCCGTATCTGTCCACGCTCATCGCGCCCGCGCGGCGCGAGGGCGGGCGGGGCGGCAAGTTGTGACCGCCGGCGCAGCGGCCGGCTCAGGCGGCCAGGCCCACCACCAGCCAGATGAACAGCGCGCCCGCGACCGTGCACAGCAGGGTCGAGCGGGCCGGGTGCTCGTGGTGGGCCTCGGGGAGGATCTCGGCGGCGGCCAGATAGAGCAGCACACCGCCGAAGAGGCCCAGGTAGCCGCCGAGCACGGCCTCCGGGATGGTGACGAACGCCGTCGAGGCGGCGCCCGCCACGGGGGCCGCCGCGTCCGCGAACAGCATGATCAGGGCTTTGCGGCGGGCGTTCCCGTACAGACTGGTGATCGTGTAGGTGTTGAAGCCGTCCGCGAAGTCGTGGGCGACCACCGCCAGGGCGACCGCCACCCCCATACCGCCGCCGACCTGGAAGGCCGCGCCGATCGCCACGCCGTCCATCGCGCTGTGACCGACCATCGCCGCAGCCGCCGCCAGCCCCACCTCGGGGGCTCGGTGGGAGTGCTCCTCTCCGCCGTGGGAGGCCTGGCGGGCGGCGAGCGTGCGCTCCACGAGGTGGGCGAGGAGGAAGCCCGCCACGAAGAGCAGGAGGGCCGCCGGTACGCCGAAGACCTCGTCGCCGGCCGCCTTCAGCGCTTCCGGCAGCAGGTCGAGGCCGACCACGCCGAGCATCAGTCCACCGGCCAGGCCAAGGACCAGGTGGCGACGGTCGGTCACGCGCTGTGCCGTCCAGCCGCCGGCCAGCGTCATCAGGAACGCGCCGAGCGCGACGAAGACCGCCATGGGGACTTGTTATCCGATCAATGGCCCCTCGCGCACATCCTGCGGCCTCGGCAGCAGCACCCGTGACACTTTTTGTACAGAGAGGACCCGATTTCCATGGCCGATGCCCCCACCGGCAAGGTGACCTTCGTCGGTGCCGGCCCCGGCGCCGCCGACCTGCTGACGTTCCGTGCCGCGCGCGCCATCGCCGAGGCCGACGTCGTGATCTGGGCCGCGAGCCTGGTCCAGGCGGAGGTCCTCGAGCACGCGCGCGAGGACGCGGAGATCCTCGACTCGGCGACCATGTCCCTGGAGGACGTCGTCGCCGTCTACGAGCGGGCGCACGCCGAGGGGCTGCGGGTCGCCCGGATCCACTCCGGCGACCCGGCCCTGTGGGGCGGTACGCAGGAACAGCTCGACCGGTGCGCGCGGGTCGGCATCGCGACGGAGGTCGTGCCCGGCGTATCGGCGTTCTCCGCCGTCGCCGCGCTCGCCGGACGCGAGCTGACCATCCCCGAGGTCGCGCAGTCCGTCGTCCTCACCCGGCTCGGCGGCGGCAAGACGCCGATGCCGCCCGGCGAGGAGGTCCGCGAGTTCGCCCGGCACGGCACGACCATGGCGATCTTCCTGTCGGCGGCCCGCAGCGGGCAGCTGGTGCGGGAGCTGCTGGAGGGCGGCTACCCGACCTCCACGCCGGTCGTGGTCGCCTACCAGGCGACCTGGCCGGAGGAGCTGCTGGTGACCTGCACGATCGGCACGCTGGAGGAGACGGTGAAGGAGCACAGGCTCTGGAAGCACACCCTCTTCCTGGTCGGCCCGGCCCTGTCCGCCGAGGGCACCCGCTCGCACCTCTACCACCCCGGCCACTTCCACGGCTACCGCAAGGCCGACCCCGAGGCCCGTCGGGCGCTGCGCGAGCGCGGGGCGAGTACGTGAGCGGCCTGATCACGGTGGTCGGTACGGGCACGGGGGCACCGCTTCCCGCCGACGTGCTGGACGGGGCCCGGCTGGTCGTGGGCGGCCGGCGGCATCTGTCCGCCGCGCCGGTGCCTCCGGACGCCGACCAGGTCGTCCTCGGGCCGCTGGCACCCGCGCTGGACGTCGTCGAACGGCACCTGGACAAGGACGGCCGGGTGGTGGTGCTGGCCTCCGGCGACCCCGGGTTCTTCGGGATCGTGCGGGCCCTGGCCGAGCGGTTCGGGCCGGAGCGGCTGGAGGTGCGGCCGGAGGTTTCGTCCGTCGCCGCCGCCTTCGCGCGGGCCGGGCTGCCGTGGGACGACGCCGTGGTGGTCAGCGCGCACGGGCGGGACCTGCGTACGGCGGTCAACGCGTGCCGGGCGCATCCGAAGGTGGCGGTGCTGACGGGGCCGGGCAGCGGGCCCGCCGAACTCGGGGCCGCTCTCGGGCCGGACGCCCGCATCCTCCTCGTCGCCTCGGCGCTCGGTTCCGCCGAGGAACGCGTCGAGCGGGTCACGCCCGCCGAGGCCGCCGGCCGGGACTGGGGCTCGGACGTCAGTGTCGTGCTGTGTCTCGACGAGACGCGGGCGCTCGGCGGGGTGCGCACACTCGCCGGGGCGGATCCCGGCCCCGCGCGCTGGGCGCTGGAGGAGGCCGAGTTCGCGCACCGCGACTCGATGATCACCAAGTTCGAGGTACGGGCCCTCGCGCTGGCCCGACTCGGGCCCCGGCTCGGCGAGCACGTCTGGGACGTCGGCGCGGGCTCCGGTTCGGTGGCCGTCGAGTGCGCGCGGTTCGGGGCCGCCGTCACCGCGGTCGAGAAGACCCCGGACGGCGTCGAACGGATCCGCGCCAACGCCGCCGCGCACGGCGTGGACGTCCGGGTCGTGCACGGCTCGGCGCCGGACGCGCTGGCCGAACTGGACGATCCCGACGCCGTGTTCGTCGGTGGCGGCGGGCGCGAGCTGCCCGCCGTGGTCACCGCCTGCGCACGCCGCGCCCGGCGGACGGTCGTCGTCGCGATGGCCGCGCTGGACCGCGTGCCGGCGGCCCGCGAGGCCCTCACCGGTGCCGGGTTCGACTGCGACGGCGTGCTGTTGCAGTCCTCGCGCCTCGCGCCGCTGCCCGGTGACGTGACCCGGCTGGCGGCGACCAATCCCGTTTTTCTGCTGTGGGGAGTCAGAACTCCCGTCTCTCGTGAAGGAGTTGCTCAGTGATCGGCCTCATTTCCGCCACCGCGGCGGGGGCGGCTGCGCGCGACCGGCTGGCCGCCGCCTGGCCGGACCGTACGCGCGTGTACGAGGGTCCCGTCGGGGATGCCGTGCGGGCCGCGTTCGCGGAGTGCGAGCAGCTCGTGTGCTTTCTGGCCACGGGGGCGGTGGTGCGGCTCGTCGCGCCGCTGCTGGGCGACAAGGCGACCGACCCGGGTGTGGTGTGCGTCGACGAGGGTGGGCGGTTCGCCGTGTCCCTGGTGGGCGGGCACGGGGGCGGGGCGAACGAACTCGCCGTGGAGGTCGGTGGGTTGCTGGGCGCCGAGCCCGTGGTGACGACGGCGACGGACGCCACCGGGGTCGCGGGGCTCGACACACTCGGGTTGCCGGTGGAGGGCGCGGTCGCGGCCGTCTCGCGGGCGCTCCTCGACGGTGAGCCCGTCGCCCTGCGGGCCGAGGTGAGCTGGCCGCTGCCGCCGCTGCCGGTGGCCTCCGAGGGGGCCTGTGTCATCCGCGTCACCGATCGCGCCGGTCAAGCGGCCGACAACGAGGTGCTGTTGCGCCCGCCGTCCCTCGTCGTCGGCGTCGGCGCCTCCAAGGGCGCGCCCGTCGAGGAGGTGCTGGAGCTGGTCCAGCACGCGTTGCGGGACGCGGGGCTGTCCGTGCGGTCCCTCGCCGAACTCGCCACCGTCGACGCCAAGGCGGAGGAACCCGGCATCGTGGCGGCGGCCGAACGGCTCGGTGTGCCGCTCGTGACCCACTCCGCCGAGGAGCTGGCGGCGGTGGAGGTCCCCAACCCCTCCGACGCGCCCCTCGCGGCCGTCGGCACCCCTTCCGTCGCCGAGGCCGCCGCACTCGTGGGCGGCGGTGAACTCCTCGTCCCCAAGCGGAAGTCGGCGCGTGCGGAGGGGCACGCCGCGATGGCGACCTGCGCCGTCGTACGGCGTCCCGCGCGCGGCCGGCTCGCGGTGGTCGGGCTCGGTCCCGGCGCCCGCGACCTGCTCACCCCGCGCGCGCGTGCCGAGCTGCGGCGCGCTTCCGTGCTCGTCGGACTCGACCAGTACGTCGACCAGATCCGCGATCTGCTGCGCCCCGGTACCCGGATCCTGGAGTCCGGGCTCGGGGCCGAGGAGGAGCGGGCCCGGACGGCTGTCGCCGAGGCGCGCAAGGGACAGGCGGTCGCGCTGATCGGCAGCGGGGACGCCGGTGTGTACGCGATGGCCTCGCCCGCGCTGGCCGAGGCGTCCGACGACATCGACGTGATCGGCGTACCGGGTGTCACGGCGGCGCTCGCGGCCGGGGCGGTCCTCGGGGCTCCGCTCGGGCACGACCACGTGTCCATCAGCCTGTCCGACCTGCACACACCGTGGGAGGTCATCGAGCGCCGGGTGCGGGCGGCCGCCGAGGCGGATCTCGTCGTCACCTTCTACAACCCCCGCTCCCGGGGCCGCGACTGGCAGCTGCCGAAGGCGCTGGCGATCCTGGCCGAGCACCGGGAGCCGACGACGCCCGTCGGTGTCGTCCGCAACGCGTCACGGCCCGACGAGTCCAGCCGGCTGACGACGCTGGACGCGCTGGACCCGGCGACGGTCGACATGATGACGGTCGTGACCGTGGGCAACACGGCGACCCGTGAGATCGCGGGGCGCATGGTGACGCCGCGCGGCTACCGCTGGCAGGAGGCCACGTCATGAGTCACTCCGTCGCGGGGCCGGTGAACCGTGTCGTTCACCCGATCGAGGAGGAGTCCTACCGCCGGCTGCGCGCCCGCCTGGACACCTCGCACTTCCCGCCGCTGACCCGGGCCGTGGTGGAGCGGGTCATCCACTCCGCCGCCGACCTCGACTACGCGAGCGATCTCGTCATGGACGAGGGCGAGTTGGCGGCGGCGCACGCGGCGCTGCACGCCGGGGCGCCGGTCGTGGTCGACGTCGAGATGGTGGCCGCCGGGATCACCCGGCGCGAGACCGTCTGCCGGCTGCGGGACGCCAAGGCGGCCGACGGGCTGACCCGCTCGGCGCACGCGATCCGGCTCGCCTACGAACAGGTCGGGCCGGGCGCCCTCTGGGTGATCGGCAACGCTCCCACCGCACTGGAGGAGCTGCTGACCCTGGACGCGCACCCGGTGCTCGTCATCGGTCTGCCCGTCGGCTTCGTCGGCGCGGTCGAGTCGAAGGCCGCGCTGCGCGAGAGCGGACTGCCCGCCGTGAGCAACGTGTCCGAGAAGGGCGGTTCGGCGGTCGCCTCCGCCGCGCTCAACGCCCTGCTGTACCACCCCCTTTCACCGTCCGAGGAGACATCGTGACCACCCCTGCGCCCGCCCTGCTCATCGCCGGTCATGGCACCCGGGACGATGCCGGAGCCGAGGCGTTCCGCGACTTCGTACGGGAGCTCGGCCGCCGTCACCCCGAACTGCCCGTCGCGGGCGGCTTCATCGAGCTGTCACCGCCGCCGCTGGGCGACGCGGTGACCGAGCTGGTGGAGCGGGGCGTACGGCGGTTCGCCGCCGTCCCGCTGATGCTGGTGTCCGCCGGGCACGCGAAGGGCGACATCCCGGCCGCGCTGTCCCGCGAGAAGGAACGGCACCCCGGGATCTCGTACGCCTACGGCCGCCCGCTGGGCCCGCACCCCGCGCTGCTGTCGGTCCTGGAACGGCGGCTGGACGAGGCGCTGGGCACCTCCGGGCACGGCCCCGAGGCCCGGGCCGACGTGACCGTGCTGCTGGTCGGACGCGGGTCGACGGACCCGGACGCCAACGCCGAGGTGCACAAGGCGGCACGGCTGCTGTGGGAGGGTCGCGGGTACGCGGGCGTGGAGACGGCGTTCGTGTCGCTCGCGGCGCCGGACGTGCCGAGCGGGCTCGACCGGTGCCGGAAGCTGGGGGCGCGGCGGATCGTCGTCCTGCCGTACTTCCTGTTCACCGGCATCCTGCCGGACCGGGTGAAGCAGCAGACGAAGGAGTGGGCGGCCGCGCACCCGGAGGTCGAGGTGCGGTCGGCCGAGGTCATCGGACCGGAGCCGGAGCTGCTGGACCTGGTGATGGAGCGGTACGAGGAGGCGGTGAAGGGCGATCTGCGGATGAACTGCGACTCGTGCGTGTACCGGATCGCGCTGCCCGGGTTCGAGGACAAGGTGGGGTTGCCGCAGCAGCCGCACTTCCACCCGGACGACGACGGTCACCACCATCACGGGCATCACCATGGACACCACCACGGCGGACACGCGCATGCGCACTGAGCACGATCTGCGGCACCACGGGGACGCCGAGGTGCGGGACGACGGCGCGGAGTTGGTGGACCTCGCGGTCAACGTGCGCGCCGGCACGCCCCCGGTCTGGCTGCGCGAGCACATCGCCGGGTCGCTGGGGGCCCTGGCCGCGTACCCGGACGGGCGGGCGGCCCGGGCGGCGGTCGCCGCGCGGCACGGGCTGCCGGCGGAGCGGGTGCTGCTGACGGCCGGGGCGGCGGAGGCGTTCGTGCTGCTCGCCCGTGCCCTGAAGGTGCGTCAGGCGGTGGTCGTACACCCGCAGTTCACCGAGCCGGAGGCGGCGCTGCGGGATGCCGGGCACCGGGTGGAGCGGGTGCTGCTGCGGGAGGAGGACGGCTTCCGGCTCGATCCGGGGATGGTTCCGGAGGACGCGGATCTGGTGGTGATCGGGAATCCGACCAATCCGACGTCCGTCCTGCATCCGGCCGCGTCTGTCGCCGGGCTCGCCCGGCCTGGGCGGACCCTGGTGGTCGACGAGGCCTTCATGGACGCCGTGCCGGGTGAGCGGGAGGCGCTGGCCGGGCGGACCGACGTGCCCGGTCTTGTCGTGCTGCGGAGTCTGACCAAGACGTGGGGGCTCGCGGGGTTGCGCATCGGGTACGTCCTCGCTGCGGCCGAGACGATCGCCGAGTTGGAACGTGCGCAGCCGTTGTGGCCGGTGTCCACGCCGGCGTTGGCTGCGGCGGAGGTGTGTGTCGGGCCTCGGGCGCTCGCGGAGGCGGCGCACGCGGCGCACCGGGTTGCCTCGGACCGGGCTCATCTGGTCGCGGGGCTGGGTGAGTTCGGCCCCGGCGGGCTGCGGGTCGTCGAGCCCGCCGAGGGGCCCTTCGTGCTGGTGCACGTGCCCCGGGCGGCTGTTGTGCGGCGGCATTTGCGGGAGTTGGGGTTCGCGGTGCGGCGGGGGGACACGTTTCCGGGGCTGGGGGAGGAGTGGTTGCGGGTGGCGGTGCGGGACCGGGGGACGGTGAACCGGTTTGTGCGGGCGTTGGATCGGGCGGTGGCCCTCGCCCGGCGGTGACGCTCGCTGCGCGGCGAGGCGGGGTTGGCTGCTGCCCCTTCTGCCCTGCCCAGGGGGCTCCGCCTCGGCGTCCAGGACGCTGAACGGCCTTCCGCCGTCCACGCCGTCCAAGGTTGCGGCGAGCGCGGTGCGCCGCACCGCCTTCCGCGGGGACGCTAGCCGACGATCGCGCCGTTCAGCACGATCCGCCGCGGTGCCGCCAGTACCCGTACGTCGGCTCGGGGGTCCCCGTCGTAGACGACGAGGTCGGCCGGTGCGCCCTCCTCCAGGCCCGGTCGGCCGAGCCACTTCCGCGCGGCCCAGGTCGTCGCGGAGAGCGCCTCGACGGACGGAATGCCGGCGGTGACCAGCTCGGCGACCTCCTCGGCGACCAGGCCGTGCACGAGGGAGCCCCCGGCGTCGGTGCCGACGTAGACCGGGATCCCGGCGTCGTAGGCGCCTCGGACGGTCTCGTGGCGGCGCTCGTACAGGCGCTGCATGTGGGCCGACCATCGGGGGAACTTTTCCTCCCCGCCGGCCGCGAGTTGCGGGAAGGTCGCGATGTTGACGAGGGTCGGGACGATCGCCACCCCGCGCTCGGCGAACAGCGGGATCAGGTCGTCGGACAGGCCCGTAGCGTGCTCGATGCAGTCGATGCCGGCCTCGACGAGGTCGCGCAGGGAGTTCTCGGCGAAGCAGTGCGCCGTGACGCGGGCGCCGAGACGGTGGGCCTCGGTGATCGCCGCTTCCACCGCGTCGCGCGGCCAGCTGGGGGCGAGGTCGCCGAGATCGCGGTCGATCCAGTCGCCGACCAGCTTGACCCAGCCGTCACCGCGGCGGGCCTCCCGGGCGACGTACTCGGTCAGGTCCTCGGGCTCGATCTCCCAGGCGTAGCCGCGCATGTAGCGGCGGGTGCGGGCGATGTGCCGGCCGGCCCGGATGATCTTCGGCAGGTCCGCGCGGTCGTCGACCCAGCGGGTGTCCGAGGGCGATCCGGCGTCGCGGATGAGGAGGGTGCCGGCCTCCCGGTCGGTCAGCGCCTGCTTCTCGGCGACGTCCTGGTCGACGGGGCCGTGCGGACCGAGGCCGACGTGGCAGTGGGCGTCGACGAGGCCGGGCAGGGCCCAGCCGTCGACGGTCCGCACCTCACGCGCGCCGGCGGGACGGTCGTAGGAGATCCGGCCGCCGACCACCCACAGTTCGTCGCGGACGTCCTCGGGGCCGACGAGGACCCTGCCCTTCACGTGCAGCACCGCTTGCTCGCTCATGGGCCCAGCCTAAGTGCCTCCCCCGAGCTGGTCCGAGGTCTCCTCCTCTACCTGGGCCATGGCCGGGTCGAGGAGGCGGGAGAGGAAGTGGCGGGTGCGGTCGTGGGTGGGGTTGGCGATGACCTGGTCGGGGCTGCCGTCCTCGACGATCACACCGCCGTCCATGAAGACCACCCGGTCGGCGACCTCCCGCGCGAAGGTCATCTCGTGGGTGACGACCATCATGGTCATGCCCTCCTGGGCGAGCATCCGCATGACCGCGAGGACGTCCCCGACCAGCTCCGGGTCCAGGGCGGAGGTGGGCTCGTCGAAGAGCATCACCTCGGGGCCCATGGAGAGCGAGCGGGCGATGGCGACACGCTGCTGCTGGCCGCCGGAGAGCGAGGCGGGGTAGGCGTCCGCCTTCTCGGCGAGGCCCACCCGCTGCAGGTTCTCGCCCGCCACCTGCGCCGCCGTCGCCTTGTCCCGGCGCAGCACCCGGCGCTGCGGCAGGGTGAGGTTCTCGGTGACCGTGAGGTGCGGGAAGAGGTTGAACTGCTGGAAGACCATGCCGATACGGCGGCGGACGGCGTCGATGTCGACGTCCGGGTCCGTCAGCTCCGTGCCGCCGACGAACACCTGGCCCTTCGTCGGCTCCTCGAGGAGGTTCACGCACCGCAGCAGCGTCGACTTGCCGGAGCCGGAGGGGCCGATCACACACACGACCTCGCCACGGCCGATCTCCAGGTCGATGCCCCGCAGCACCTCGTTGTCGCCGAACGACTTGTGCAGGCCCCGCACTTCGATCTCCGGGCCCGTCGCGGCAGGCTGCTGGCTCATTTGACGGCCTCCTGGGCCTTGGCCTCCATGCGGCGCACGACGAAGCCGAGCGGGATGGTCACCAGCAGGTAGCACAGGCCGGCGACGAGGATCGGCGTGGAGTTGGCGGTCGTACTGGCCAGGTCCCGCCCGTACTTGGACAGTTCGCGCTCCTCCAGGGTGACGCCGAGGAAGAGGACCAGCGAGGAGTCCTTGAAGAGCAGGACGAGTTCGTTGGTCAGCGGCGGGAGGATGATCCGGAAGGCCTGCGGGATGATGATGGAGACCATCGCGCGGGCCGGGGAGAAGCCCAGTGAGCGGGCCGCCTCCATCTGGCCCTTGGGCACCGCCTGGATGCCCGCGCGGATCGTCTCGGCCATGTACGCGGCGGCGACCAGGCCGAGCGCGAGGGCCACCTTGCCGTAGGTGCCGCCGACGATCTCCGTGCCGGGGAAGGCGAGCGGGACGGCGACGCCGATGAAGATGAAGATCAGCAGGGCGGGCAGGCCGCGGAAGATCTCGATGTAGACGCCGGCCAGCCAGCGGTAGGGGCCCACGGACGACAGCCGCATCAGCGCGATGACCATGCCGAGGGCCAGTCCGACGACGAACCCGGACAGCGTGTACAGCACGGTGTTCTTCAGCGCCATGGTGATGACGTCCGGGAACATCTGCCGGGCGATGCTGCCCTGCGCGAACTGGTTTCTGAGCCGCCCCCAGTCGGCCCCGACCGCGAACGCGATCACGGCGGCGACGAAGACCACGTACTGCGCCCCGCGCGACAGACGCCGCTTCTGGCGCCTGGTCATGCCGTTCTTCCTCGGCTGGAGCCGGACGTCCGTGGCGGTCATGAGGCCGACGGGGACGCGGCGGACTGGTCGTAGGGGCCGATCCACTTCTCGTACAGCTTCTTGTACGTGCCGTCGGCCTTCGCGTCCTTGATCGCCTTGTTGATGGCGGCGAGGAGCTTGGTGTTGCCCTTCTTGACCGTGAAGCCGTACTGCTCACCGGTGTTGATGTTGGCGGCGAGCTTGAAGGCGTTCGCGTTCGCCTTGTCCTTGAGCCAGCCCTGGACCACCGGGTAGTCGATGATGACGGCCTTGACCTGACCGGTGCGCAGCCCGTTGAGGACGGCGTCGGAGGACTCGAAGGAGACCGGGTCGAAGCCCTGCTTCTTCGCGTAGTCCTCACCGGTGGTCTGCGCCTGGGCGCCGAGCTTGACCTTCTTGGCCTTCGCGTCGGCGAGGGAGGTGACGCCGCTGCTCTTGTCGACGAGGAGGGCCTGGGTGGCGTCGAAGTACGGGTCGGAGAAGTCGACGTTCTTCTTGCGCTCGGCGGTGATGGTCATGCCGGCCGCGGCCAGGTCGCACTCGCCGGAGTTGAGGAATGCTCCGGTCTTGAAGTTCTCGAACGGCGTGTCGAGGATCTGCTGCTTGACGCCGAGGTCCTTGGCGACGAGGTCGATCATCGACACGTCGAAGCCCTGCACCGTGCCGTTGATCTCCGACTGGAAGGGCGGGTACGGCAGGTGGGTGCAGGTGGTGAGCTGTCCGGCCTTGACCAGTTGGACGCCGCCGGCGGCGGTCTTGCCGCCGCTGCCGCCGTTGCCGGTGGAGGTGCAGGCGGCCACGAGCAGCAGCCCGGCCGTCGCGGTGGTGGCGGCCAGGACACGGCGTGGGGCACGGGATCGGCGGCCGGGGACGGTGTGCACGGGAACCTCCTGTGGTGCGGGGTCAAGTCGCCGGCCGGGGTGGGGTGGGGGGTGCCGGTTACTCTCGTCACCTCTACCCCATGACCGAGAAGAAGGCACCGCCGTGACCCACCCGTTCCTGGACCTGGCCCCGCTGAGCGCCGCCCGCTTCGCCGAGATCCAGGACCGGGTCGCCCGTTTGCTGGACACGCGGCAGGACGTGGTGATCATGCAGGGCGAGGCGCTGCTGCCGCTGGAGGGGGCGATCCGGGGGACGGCCGGCCCGGGGACGACCGCCCTGAACGTGGTCACCGGGCCGTACGGGCAGACCTTCGGGAACTGGCTGCGGGACTGCGGGGCGACGGTGGTCGACCTTGAGGTGCCCTTCCACACGGCGGTGACCGCCGAGCAGATCCGGGAGGCCTTCGCCGAGCGTCCGGAGATCGACTTCGTGTCCCTGGTCCACGCGGAGGCGGCGACCGGCAACACCAACCCGGTCGCGGAGATCGGGGACGTCGTACAGGAGCGGGGTGCGCTCTTCTACCTGGACGCGGTGGCCTCCGTCGGGGCCGAGCCGGTGCTGCCGGACGCGTGGGGTGTGGACCTGTGCGTGATCGGGGCGCAGAAGGCGATGGGCGGGCCTGCCGGTGTGTCCGCGGTGTCGGTGAGCGAGCGCGCGTGGGCACGGATGGCGGCGAATCCGGGGGCGCCCCGGCGGTCGTACCTCTCGCTGCTGGACTGGAAGCAGCGGTGGCTCGACGGGGGCCGCAAGGCGCTGCCGCACGCTCCGGCGCAGTTGGAGATGCTGGCGCTCGAAGCGTGTCTGGAACGGATCGAGAAGGTGGGGCTCGCGGCCGTGACGGCCCGGCACGCGTCCGCGGCGGCCGCGACGCGTGCCGGGGCGCTCGCGCTCGGGGGCGGCCTCGAGCCGTTTGTGTACGAGGCGCGGGACGCGGCGCCGGTCGCGACGACCTTGCGGGTGCCGGCGGGGCTCGTCGCCTCGGAGTTGGTGGCGCGGGCGCTGGAGGGCGACCCGACGCTGCCGCTGGCGGCGGGCGGGGGTGCGCTGTCCGCGGAGATGATCCGGGTCAACCACTACGGGACGGATGCGACGGTCAGCGCGGTGCAGGCGAGCCTGGCGGCGCTGGGGGCCGCGCTGGCGGAGCAGGGCCAGGCCGTGGACCTGGAGGGGGCGCGGCGGGCCGTGGAGACCACCTGGCGGTAGTCGCCGTCGGCGGGCCGGGCATGGCTGCGGTGTCAGAGGCTCGTGCCATGCTCGCCCCATGACCACCGACACTCCTCACACCCTTCCCGACGGCCGTCCCGTCCCCCACCTCACCGGTGACGAGCGGGCCGTGCTCGAAAGCTGGCTGGACTTCCACCGGGCCACCCTGGAGCTGAAGTGCAGGGGGCTGGACGACGCGCAGGTACGCAGAGCGGCCGCCGAGCCGTCGGAGCTGACCCTGCTCGGGCTGGTGCAGCACCTCGCCGAGGTGGAACGGAACTGGTTCCAGAGGGTGGTGGGCGGGCTGGACGTGCCGCCGGTGTACGGGGAGCGGAACGAGAGCGGGTACGGGCTCGAGCCCGGCCGGGGTCTCGACGAGGCGCTGGACCGGTGGCGCCGGGAGATCGCCCGGGGGCGTGAGCTGTGCGCCGGGCGGTCGCTGGAGTACCGGGGGCGGATCGTCGACGGGCCGGTGGCCGGTGCCGAGGTCACTCTGCGCTGGGTGCTCATCCACCTGATCGAGGAGTACGCGCGGCACAACGGGCACGCGGATATCCTGCGCGAGCGTATCGACGGGGTTACCGGGGCCTGAATTCCGCACTATTCAGCGGTATTCTTTCAGGTCTCTTCACGGGGTAGCTTCCCGTATTCTCCTGCCCGCTTTTCATCGCAGTAAACGCAAAGATTTCGCGAACGCCGACGGGGGTGATTCGGGCAGATCTCGTGAGGGTTACACGGCTGTGACGCGTTACACATCACGCCCGGTTTGCACGGTATTTACCGAGCAAACCGGGCGATTTTTCCCTCGCAGGGCTCTACGCCTCGCGCTCGCGCGATAACACATACCGCGCCCATACGTAACCCCGACCAGCCATGCATTTTTAAATTCTGCTCGGTAAGTTCCCTATGCATGACTGCCGCACAAGCAGACCCAGCAGAACTGCAAATAGACCGCCCCTCACCGGCGGACGGCGCCGCGCTGTGGCGGATCGCGCGGGACTCGAAGACGCTCGACCTGAACTCGTCGTACAGCTACCTGCTGTGGTGCCGCGACTTCGCGTCGACCTCGGCCGTGGCGCGGGACGCGAGCGGCGAGCCGGTCGGGTTCGTCACCGGGTACGTGCGGCCGGACCGCTCGCGCACCCTGCTGGTGTGGCAGGTGGCGGTGGACGGCGCCCACCGGGGCCGCGGGCTCGCGGCCGCACTGCTGGACGGGCTGGTCGCGCGGGCCTCCGCCGCCCACCGGATCACCGCCGTCGAGACCACCATCACGCCCGGCAACACCGCCTCCGAGCGGCTGTTCACCTCGTTCGCCGAGCGGCACGGCGCCGAGGTGGAGCGCGAGGTGCTGTTCGCCACCGACCTGTTCCCCGACGGGCCGCACGACCCCGAGGTGCTGTACCGCATCGGCCCCCTCTCCCTCTGACCCCCCGCTGATCCCCTCCGAAGCCCCCTCACCACTCCCCCACTGACGACCCCACGCACTCCCCCCACGCAACGAGGAGCGATTCGTCGTGACCATCACCCAGCCCGACCTCAGCGTCTTCGAGACCCTCGAGTCCGAGGTGCGCAGCTACTGCCGCGGCTGGCCCACCGTCTTCGACCGTGCGCACGGCAGCCGCATGTACGACGAGGACGGCCACGAGTACCTGGACTTCTTCGCCGGGGCCGGCTCACTGAACTACGGCCACAACAACCCGGTCCTGAAACGGGCGTTGATCGACTACCTGGAGCGGGACGGCGTCACGCACGGGCTCGACATGTCGACCACCGCCAAGCGCACCTTCCTGCAGACCTTCCAGGACCTGGTGCTGCGCCCGCGCGACCTGCCGTACAAGGTCATGTTCCCGGGGCCGACGGGCACCAACGCCGTGGAGTCGGCGCTCAAGCTGGCCCGCAAGGTCAAGGGACGCGAGGCGATCGTGTCCTTCACCAACGCCTTCCACGGGATGTCGCTCGGGTCGCTGGCGGTCACCGGCAACGCCTTCAAGCGGGCGGGCGCCGGGATTCCGCTGGTGCACGGCACACCCATGCCGTTCGACAACTACTTCGAGGGGACGGTCCCAGACTTCCTGTGGTTCGAGCGGCTCCTGGAGGACCAGGGCTCCGGGCTGAACAAGCCCGCCGCCGTGATCGTCGAGACCGTGCAGGGCGAGGGCGGCATCAACGTCGCGCGGGCCGAGTGGCTGCGGGCGCTGGCCGAGCTGTGCGAGCGGCAGGACATGCTGCTGATCGTCGACGACATCCAGATGGGCTGCGGCCGTACCGGCGCCTTCTTCTCGTTCGAGGAGGCCGGCATCACGCCGGACATCGTCACCGTGTCCAAGTCGATCAGCGGCTACGGACTGCCCATGTCGCTGTGCCTGTTCAAGCCCGAGCTGGACATCTGGGAGCCGGGCGAGCACAACGGCACCTTCCGTGGCAACAATCCCGCCTTCGTCACGGCCACCGCCGCCCTGGAGACGTACTGGGCGGACGGGTCGGCGATGGAGAAGCAGACCCGGGCGCGCGGCGAGCAGGTCGAGCAGGCGCTCGCCGCCGTCGCCGAGGAGAACCGCGCCGACGTCAAGGAGTACCGCGGCCGCGGGCTGGTGTGGGGCATGGAGTTCCACGACAAGGAGCGTGCGAGCCGGGTCGCCCGGCGCGCCTTCGACCTGGGGCTGCTGATCGAGACCTCGGGTCCGGAGAGCGAGGTCGTCAAGCTCCTCCCGGCGCTCACCGTCACCGCCGACGAGCTCGACGAAGGGCTCAGCGTCCTCGCCCGGGCCGTCCGCGAGACCCACTGAGAACCCACCGAGAAAAGGAGAAGTGCAGCACAGTGATCGTCCGTTCGTTCAAGGAGATCGAAGGCACCGACCGGCATGTGAAATCCGCGTCCGGCACCTGGGAGAGCAAACGCATCGTCCTGGCCAAGGAGAGGGTCGGATTCTCGGTGCACGAGACGATCCTGTACGCGGGCACCGAGACGCACATGTGGTACGCGAACCACATCGAGGCCGTCGTCTGTACCCAGGGCGACGCCGAGCTGACCGACCGCGAGACCGGGCAGACGTACCACATCACGCCCGGCACGATGTACCTCCTCAACGGCCACGAGCGGCACACGCTCAAGGTCAACGAGGACTTCCACTGCATCTGCGTCTTCAACCCGCCGGTGACCGGCCGCGAGGACCACGACGAGAACGGCGTCTACCCCCTGCTCACCGAACCCGAGGAGGTGTGAGAACCACATGACCACCGTCACCGATCTCTACCCCAGCCGCGGCCCCGCCGAGGTGTCCGTCCCCCGCCAGGACCCGGTCGTCTGGGGCTCCCCGGACACCCCGGGCCCGATCTCGTCCCTCGACCTGCAGTCGTTCGAGCGGGACGGCTTCCTCGCCATCGACCAGCTGATCGGACCGGACGAAGTCGCCGAGTACCAGCGTGAGTTGGAGCGGCTGACCACCGACCCGGCGATCCGCGCGGACGAGCGCTCCATCGTCGAGCCGAAGTCCAAGGAGATCCGCTCGGTCTTCGAGGTGCACCGGATCAGCGAGGTGTTCGCCAAGCTGGTGCGCGACGAGCGGGTCGTGGGGCGGGCCCGGCAGATCCTCGGCTCGGACGTCTACGTCCACCAGTCGCGGATCAACGTCAAGCCCGGTTTCGGGGCCAGCGGCTTCTACTGGCACTCGGACTTCGAGACCTGGCACGCCGAGGACGGCCTGCCCAACATGCGCACGGTGTCCGTCTCGATCGCGCTGACCGAGAACTACGACACCAACGGCGGGCTGATGATCATGCCGGGCTCGCACCGGACGTTCCTCGGCTGCGCCGGCGCCACGCCCGAGGACAACTACAAGAAGTCGCTGCAGATGCAGGACGCCGGCACGCCCTCCGACGAGGCGCTGACCAAGATGGCGAGCGAGTACGGCATCAAGCTCTTCACGGGCAAGGCCGGTTCGGCGACCTGGTTCGACTGCAACTGCATGCACGGCTCCGGCGACAACATCACGCCGTTTCCGCGCAGCAACGTGTTCATCGTGTTCAACAGCGTGGAGAACACGGCGGTCGAACCGTTCGCGGCGCCCGTGCGGCGCCCGGAGTTCATCGGCGCACGGGACTTCACGCCGGTGCGCTGACCCGCCGTGGGACACGCGGCCCGGCTCCTCACGGGGAGCCGGGCCGTCGGCGTGTCGGAGACACGGCGCCGGGCGCTCCGTCAGCCGGACAGGACGTCCAGCAGGCGGTCGACGTCCGCCGGGGTGTTGTAGAGGTGGAAGGCGGCGCGCAGATGGCCGGCGCGGTCGGACACCTCGACGCCCGCCCTGCTCAACTCCGGCTGACGGCCGCCCAGTCGGGGCACGGAGACGATCGCCGAGCCGGGGGCCGCCACCGGCACGTGGCCGAGGCGCGCGAGGCCCGCGCGGAAGCGGTCGGCGAGGGCGAGGTCGTGGGCGCGGACGGCCCCCACGCCGAGTTCCTCGAGGAGTTCGAGGGAGCGGCGGGCGCCGACGTAGGAGAAGAGGGCGGGGCTCTCGTCGAACCGCCTGGCCGAGTGGGCGAGTTCGTCGATGGGGCCGTAGCACGCGTCCCAGGGACTTTCCCCCGCCACCCAGCCGGCGAACAGCGGGGTCAGCCCGCCGAGGTCCTCGGGGACGACGAGGAAGGCCACGCCGCGCGGGCTGACGAGCCACTTGAAGGCGACGGCGGCCGAGTAGTCGTAGGCGTCCGCGTCGAAGTCGAGCCAGCCGGCGGCCTGGGAGGCGTCGACGTAGGTGCGGGCCCCGTGGGCGCGTGCCGCTTCCCGGATCGCGGGCAGGTCGGCGATCCGTCCGTCGGCGGACTGGGCGGCGCTGACCGCCACCAGGGCGGTGCCGGGCCGCACGGACTCGGCGACGCGTTCCAGCGGTACGGCGCGGACCTTGAGGTCGGGGCGGACGTGGAAGGGGTTCACGACCGAGCTGAAGTCGCCCTCGGCGGTGAGGACTTCGGCGCCCTCGGGGAGGGACGCCGCGATCAGGCCGCTGTAGACGGCGACGGAGGCGCCGGCCGCCACGCGGCGCTCGGGGACGCCGACGAGCCGCGCGAAACTGGCGCGGCTCGCCTCGACGTCCGCGAACATGTCGGTCGGCGCCCCTTCGGCCGCCGCCTGCACGGCGGTCCGCATGGCGGCCACCGTGCGGGCCGGAACCAGCCCGGTGCTCGCGGTGTTCAGATAGGTGTTCTTCGGGGCGAACTCGGTTCGGACGAGGCTCTCGAAGGTCTCCATGTCACCACTGTGGGGCCGCGAGAAGTCCTGGTCCATTGCGGACTTCTACGTGGTTCCCCTAAGCGATCCTTATGAATCCGCCCCGACCTGCGGTTCTACCGCTGCGGTACGGCGCAGCCGTCGGGGCCGCAGGCGTCGGCGTCACCCTGGTCGACCAGCTGGAGGGGTGAGCGCTCGCCCCAGGCCTGGGTGAGGGCCTGGGCGAAGACCTCGGCGGGCTGGGCGCCGGAGACGCCGTACTTGCGGTCGAGGACGAAGAAGGGCACGCCGTTCGCGCCGAGCTGGGCGGCCTCGGCCTCGTCGGCGCGGACGTCGTCGGCGTAGGCGGTGGGGTCGGCGAGGACCTTGCGGGCGTCCTCGGCGTCGAGGCCCGCCTCGACCGCCAGCTCCACCAGCCGCTCGTCACCCTCCGTGAAGAGGGAGCGCTCCTCGGCGAAGTTGGCCTTGTACAGGATCTGGATCAGCTCGTCCTGCCTGCCCCGAGTCTTGGCGAAGTGGAGCAGGCGGTGCATGTCGAAGGTGCTGCCGTGGTCGCGGCCGCGGGTGCGGTACTCCAGGCCCGCGGAGGCGGCCTGCGCGCCGAGGTTGTCCTCGCCGGCCTCGGCCTGCGCCGCGCTCATGCCGTACTTCTTGGTGAGCATGGAGATCACGCTCTGCACGTCGCCCTTGGCGCGGCCCGGGTCCAGTTCGAAGGAGCGGTGCACGACCTCGACCTGGTCACGGTGCGGGAAGGCCTCCAGCGCCTTCTCGAAGCGGGCCTTGCCCACGTAGCACCAGGGACAGGCGATGTCCGACCAGATCTCGACCTTCATGTTCTCGGCTCTCCAGCTCGTACGGGTACGGAGGCTCCCTCCGGCTGATGGGTGAACGTTCAAGCAGTCGGGATCATTCCCCGGTCACCGCATATCTGAGGAACAGGTGGTGGTCGCCCTCGGCCGGCGGGTTCTCCGGGTCCGGGACCCAGCCCCGGCGGGCGTAGAAGGCCTGGGCGCGCTCGTTGCCGACGTGCACGTCGAGGACGGCGGTGCGCCGGCCGTCGGCCCGCCACTGCTCCACGCAGGCCGCGTGCAGGGCCGTACCGATGCCGGAGCGCCAGTGGTCGGGGGCGACATGGAACTGGAAGAGCTTGACCGTTCCCGACGGGGCGCCCTCAGGGGTGCGGAAGGAGGCGATGCCGACGATCCTGCCGTGCTCGACGGCGCACAGCACCTGTCCGTCCGGCCGCTCGATGGCGCTGCGCCACGCGGCGGACCAGTCCGTGCCGTCCTCGGGGACGCCGTCCGGGTAGTACGTCGAGCGGGCGCGCAGGTGCAGGTCGGCGACGGCCCCCGCCTCCGCCGGCAGGGCGGTTCTGATCACCAGGGCGTCCACGGTGCGGTGTGTTCTGGTCACGCAGCGGAGGACGAGCCTCCCCGCGACCGTGGTTCCCGCCGCGCCGACCCGGCCGGCTTCAGCTGCCGTCCCTCAGGTCCGCCGGCCAGTTGTCGCGGAACTCGATGTGGTCGTACGTCACCACGCACCCCTCCCCCATCGGCGACTGGGTCATGAAGCCGACCTGGGCCGCGTCCGTCTCCTTCTCGCTGCCCAGGGTGAACAGGCGTATGAAGGTCCAGCGCCGGCCGTCGCGGGAGGCGTGGAAGGCGAAGGCGCGGCCGGTGCGGCTCACCCGCAGCCACACCGAACTGCCCTCCACGGTGAAGGAGTTGGCGTCGTCGGAGTGTCCCCGGGTGACCACCGTGCAGACGGTGGGCACGTCCGGGGAGTACTCCAGGCAGAGCTTGGCCCAGGCCCGCTCGCCGACATGGACGTAGAGCACTCCCGCGTCGAACGCGCCGGCGAACCCGACGGTGACCCGGGCGATCAGCTGGAAGTCCCCCTCGGGCCAGCCGAGCAGCCGGGGCGCGTCGGAGGCGGGCTCCAGCGCCTCCCCGGTGGGCGGCACGAAACGGTCCTGCCGGGGCCCGGCCCACCCCGTGAGCACACCGTCCTCGTAGGACCAGTTGCCCTCGGGGCCGTATGTGCGCAGGGCGAAGGGGAGTTCGGGAAGTTCGACGTCCATCGGGCGATTGTGTCAGGCGGGGGCGCTCAGCGTTCGAGGCGGCCGTCCAACCGGCGCGGAAGGCCGAGCGGGTTGTCGTCCCGCAGCTCGGGCGGCAGCAGCGCCTCGGGGGCGCCCTGGTACACGACCGGCCGCATCCACCGCTCGATCGCCGTGCCGCCGACCGACGTCGACGTCGAAGTGGTCGCCGGGTACGGGCCGCCGTGGTGCTGGGCCGGGGCGACGGCGACGCCCGTCGGCCAGCCGTTCACCAGCACGCGTCCGGCGAGCGGCGTGAGCTCGGCCAGCAGCTCCGCGCCCCGCCCCGCGCCGGCCGCCTCCTCGCTCGAGAGGTGGACGGTCGCCGTCAGGTTGCCGGGCAGCCGGGACAGCACGGCCCGCACCTCGGCCTCGTCCCCGTAGCGGGCCACGACCGTGACCGGGCCGAAGCACTCCTCCAGGAGCAGGTCGTAGGCACCCTCCTCGGCCAGCTTGTCCGCCGACACCGTCAGGAAGCCCGCGCTCACCGTGTGCTCGCCGCCCGCGCCCGGGGTCACCGGCGACTCCACGTCCGGCAGCTGAGCCCGCTCGGCCACGCCGGCGAGGAAGTTGTCCCGCATCCGGTGGTCGAGGAGCACGCCCGCGTCGGTGTTGCTCACCGCGTCCGTCAGCGACTTGAGCAACTGGTCGCCGGCCGCGCCGTTCGGCGCCAGCACCAGGCCAGGCTTCACACAGAACTGGCCGACACCGAGGGTCATCGAGCCGGCGAGGCCGGCGCCGATGGCCTCCGCCCGCTCCGCCGCGGCGGCCTCGGTGACGACGACCGGGTTGAGCGATCCCAGCTCGCCGTGGAAGGGGATCGGCGTCGGACGGGCCGCCGCCGCGTCGAAGAGGGCGCGACCGCCCCGTACCGAACCGGTGAAGCCGGCCGCGGCGACCAGCGGGTGCTTGACCAGCTCGACGCCCGCCTCGAAGCCGTGCACCAGGCCGACGGCGCCCTCGGGGACGCCGTGCGCGGCGGCGGCCCGGCGCAGCACCTTGGCGACCAGCTCGGACAGGGCCGGGTGGTCGGGGTGCGCCTTGACGACGACCGGGCAGCCCGCGGCCAGCGCGCTCGCGGTGTCGCCGCCGGCGACCGAGAAGGCGAAGGGGAAGTTGGAGGCCGAGTAGACGGCGACGACGCCCAGGGGCACCTTGTAGCGGCGCAGGTCCGGGATCGGCGGGGTCGCGGTGTCGTCGGGGTGGTTGATGATCACGTCGAGGAAGGCACCCTCGTCGACGATGTCCGCGAAGGCCCGCAGCTGGAAGCAGGTTCGGGCGAGCTCGCCGGTGAGCCGGACCGGGCCGAGCGCGGTCTCCGCGTCGGCGGTCTCCACGAGCCCGTCCTTGGCCGCCTCGAGCTGCTCCGCGGCGGTGCGCAGGAAGGCCGCGCGGACGGCCCGGTCGGCCAGCGACGCGCGGGCCGCGTGGGCCGCCCGGACGGTGGCGTCGACCTCCTGGGCTGTGGCCTCCACCGCAACCTGTTCACGCTGCTTCCCGGTTCGGGGGTCGACACTCCAGACTGGTGCTGCTGCCACCGCGGGTCCCTCCAACGTATGTCTTGCGCTGTAATACCGCAGTTTCCGGGTCATTCACCAGCGGCGTTCGATATGCTGAACGCTGTCTCTGGTGATGAATCTGCTGTTGGAGACTATATCTTCGGTGTCTCGTCGAACGAAGGGGTCAAGGGCGATGTCGGCAGCCGAGACAGGCGGCGGGGCGCAGGTCAAGTCCGCGGTGCGGACCGTTGAATTGCTCGAGTACTTCGCCGGTCGCCCCGGCATGCACTCCCTCGCGTCGGTCCAGGAGGCCGTCGGGTATCCCAAGTCCAGCCTCTACATGCTGCTGCGCACCCTGGTGGAGCTGGGCTGGGTGGAGACCGACGCGACCGGCACACGGTACGGCATCGGCGTACGGGCCCTGCTGGTCGGCACCTCCTACATCGACGGTGACGAGGTGGTCGCGGCGGCCCGGCCGACCCTGGACCGCCTCTCGGACGACACCACGGAGACCATCCACTTGGCGCGTCTGGACGGCACCAACGTCGTCTACCTGGCCACCCGCCAGTCCCAGCACTATCTGCGCCCCTTCACACGGGTGGGCCGCCGGCTGCCCGCCCACTCGACCTCCCTCGGCAAGGCGCTGCTGAGCACGTACAGCGACGAGCAGGTGCGCAAGATGCTCCCGGAGACGCTGCCGGCGCTGACCGAGAACACGATCACCGACCGGGAGAAGCTGATCGAGGAGCTGCACCAGGTGCGGGAGCAGGGCTTCGCGGTCGACCGCGAGGAGAACACCCTGGGGCTGCGCTGCTTCGGCGTGGCGATCCCGTACCGCACTCCGGCCCGCGACGCGATCAGCTGCTCGGTGCCGGTGGCCCGGCTCACCCCCGCCCACGAACAGATGGTGAAGGACGCCCTGTTCGACGCGCGGGACCGGCTGACCCTGGCGACGCGCAGGCTCTGACCCATAGGCTCGGGCCCCATGGATGTCGTGCTCCGGGAAGTACATGACAGCGATCTGGCGGTTTTCTTCCGGCAGATGAACGACCCCGAGGCCCTGCACATGGCGGCCTTCACACCGAAGGATCCCGCCGACCGGGACGCCTTCGACGCCCACTGGAAACGAATCCGGGCCTCCGAGGACCTGCCGCGCACGGTCCTGGTCGACGGTGACGTGGTGGGCAGCGCGGCGGTGTACGGGGAGCCGGGCGAACGTGAGGTCACGTACTGGATCGACCGGGCGTACTGGGGGCGCGGGGTGGCCACGGCGGCACTCCGGGGGCTGCTGGCCGAGGTCTCCGAACGGCCCCTGTACGCCCGTGCCGCCGCGGACAACGCCGCCTCGCGGCGGGTCCTGGAGAAGTGCGGCTTCCGGCTCACGGCGTGGGCGAGCGGGTTCGCGAACGCGCGGGGCGAGGAGATCGACGAGGTCGTGATGACGCTCCAGGACTGAGGTCCGCGCCCGGCGGTTCCTGTGCGCCCGATGAGAATCCGGGTGGGCGGGAACACCGCACTCGTCCCGTTCGTCTTCTTGATCGGGATGAACAGGACGATCAGGCGGACCTCCGTCTTCGTGCTGCTCCTGGTGTTCGCTCTGCTGATCCGGGCGACCTGGGTGCAGTTCTTCGACGGCACGGCCCTCGCGGAGGACAAGGCCAACCGGCGCAACGCGATCCGGACGTACGCGGAGCCGCTCGGGAACATCATCGTGGCCGGGAGCCCGGTCACCGGTTCCACGCGCACGACCAGCGGCGACCTCGCGTACAAGCGGACGTACAAGCAGGGTCCGCTGTACGCGGCGGTGACCGGCTACGCCTCGCAGAGCTATGCGCCGACGCAGTTGGAGGGCCTCTACCAGAAGCTCCTCAACGGCACGGACAGCCGGTTGAAGACCGTGATGGACACGGTCACGGGTCAACGGGCCGAGCCGGGTGACGTGGTCACGACGATCGACCCGAAGGTGCAGAAGGCTGCGTACGACGCGCTCGGCGACAAGAAGGGCGCGGCGGTCGCGATCGACCCGTCGACCGGCCGGATCCTGGCGGTCGTCTCCACGCCGTCGTACGACCCGACGTCGCTGACCGACGCCAACACCGCCGCCGCGGCCTGGTCGAAGCTGAACGCGGACCCGGCCAAGCCGCTCACCAACCGCGCGCTGCGCCAGCCGCTGCCCCCGGGCTCGACGTTCAAGCTGGTCGTGGCGGCGGCCGCGCTGGAGAACGGCCTGTACGCGTCGGTGGACCAGAAGACCGACAGCCCGGACCCGTACCGGCTGCCGGGTACCACCCACGACCTGTCCAACGAGAACCCGAACGCGCCCTGCGCCGACGCCTCGATCCGGACCGCGCTGGAGTACTCCTGCAACAACGTCTTCGCGAAGATGGCCGTCGACCTGGGCCAGGACAAGGTGCGGGCGACAGCCGAGAAGTTCGGCTTCAACGACACGCAGCAGGACGTCCCGGTGCGGGCGTACACCAGCGTCTACCCGTCGCACATGGACAAGTCCTCCACGGCCCTGACGGGCATCGGCCAGTACGACGTCACCGCGACGCCGCTGCAGATGGCGATGGTGTCCGCCGCCATAGCCGACGGCGGCAAGCTGGTCTCGCCGCACATGGTCGCGCAGATCACCGACAGCGGCGGCGACATCCTGAAGAACTACGACGACAGCACGAGCGCGAAGCGGATCGTCAGTTCCTCCACCGCCGCACAACTCCAGTCCGCCATGCAGACGGTGGTGGACCAGGGCACCGGCACGAACGCGCGGATACCCGGCGTGACGGTGGGCGGCAAGACCGGCACCGCCCAGCACGGCGAGAACAACAGCCAGACCCCGTACGCCTGGTTCACCTCCTACGCCAAGGCGGGCGGCAAGCAGATCGCCGTGGCGGTGGTGGTCGAACAGTCCGACGCGGCCCGCTCGGAGGTCAGCGGCAACGGCCTGGCGGCCCCGGTGGCGAAGGCGATGATGCAGGCGGCCCTCAACTAGAAGACGCCGTCAACTGTGGCGCCCCTTAGGGGCGCGGGGCTGTGCCGATTTGCGGCTCCGCCGCGCGGGCGCGACCAGCCACAACGAACCCGCACAGGCCGCGCAGCGCCCCTCACTTGACCCCGAGAATCTGCTCCACGGGGTCGATGGCGAAGTACACCACGAACAGCACCGTCACCCCCCACAGCAACCAGTGCACCTCCCGCGCCTTCCCCAGCACCGACTTGATCAGCACGTAGGCGACGAAGCCCGCCCCGATGCCGTCCGTGATGGAGTACGTGAACGGCATCGCGGCGATCGTCAGGAACGCCGGGATGGCGATCTCGTACCGGTCCCAGTCGATGTGCTTGACGTGGGTCATCATCAGGAAGCCCACGGCGATCAGCGCGGGCGCCGCGGCCTGCAGCGGCACGATCGTCAGCAGCGGGGTCAAAAACAGCGCGAGCCCGAAGAGGCCGCCCGTGATCAGGTTCGCGAACCCGGTCCGCGCCCCCTCGCCCACGCCCGCCGCCGACTCGATGTACGCGGTGTTGGAGGACGCCGAGCCGAGCCCGCCGGCGACCGCCGCCGCGCCGTCGATGAACAGCACCCGTCCGATCCCGGGCACCTGACCGTTCTCGTCGAGCAGTCCCGCCTCCGCGCTGATGCCGACGATCGTGCCCATGGCGTCGAAGAAGTCGGACAGGATCAGCGTGAACACCAGGAGTACGGCGGTGAGGACACCGGCCTTCGCGAACCCGCCGAACAGGCTGAAGTGGCCGATGAGTCCGAAGTCGGGCGTGGCGACGATCTTGTCGGGCACGTGCGGGGTCGTCAGGCCCCAGCTCTTGATGTCGGCCACCGAGTCGATGATGATCGCGACGATCGTCATGGTCACGATGCTGATCAGGATCGCGCCCTTCACCCTGCGCGCGAGCAGCGCGATGGTGAGCAGGACGCCGAGGCAGAACACCAGCACCGGCCACCCCGTCAGCCGGCCGACCGCGCCCAGTTGCACCGGCACCGTGGTCTGCGCCGCGTCCGGGATGCGGCTGACGAACCCCGCGTCGACGAAGCCGATGAACGCGATGAACAGCCCGATGCCGACGCCGATGGCCTGCTTGAGCTGCTGCGGGATGGCGTCCATGATCGCCTTGCGGAGCCCGGTGACGACCAGCACGCAGATCAGGATGCCCTCGAGGACGACCAGGCCCATCGCGTCGGGCCAGCTCATCAGCGGGGCGAGCTGGAAGGCGACGACGGCGTTGAGGCCGAGACCGGCGGCGATGGCGAGCGGAAGGTTGCCGCCGACGCCCATGACGACCGTCATCACACAGGCCACCAGCGCGGTGGCGGTGACGAGTTGACCGGTGTCGAGCTGGTGCCCGAACTTGTCCTTCGCGCTGCCCAGGATGATGGGGTTCAGGACGAGGATGTAGGCCATCGTGAAGAACGTGGCGAAACCGCCGCGTATCTCCCGGCCGAAGGTGGATCCCCGCTCGGAGATCCGGAAGAACCGGTCGACGCCGTTCGCCCCTGACGGCGCGGCACTTGACCGGTCGGCCGCCTTCTTCGTGTCGGACATGGCGGGTGCTCCTCGTCGGCTGATTGATCGTGTGCGGATGCTGGCTGGATTGTTCCCACACCGCACCTGTTTCAGGTTCCTTTCGCGTTACGGAATCGATTGGCCCGTCACACCATGTTCGAAGTCCCGTACGAAACCAGGTCAACGATCACTGCTACGCTTCGCGATCTCGCCCGGGTACGCCCCGGATGGTCACATGTCATCCACATGACACGCACAGGAAGGGTGCCCGTGGGCACTGTCGTCGACGACGCGGCCTCCATGGAGTTCCATGCCTTCTTCGAGCGGCACTACGCCGAACTGTCCCGGCTCGCCCATCTGCTGACCGGCGAGGCGGACGCCGCCGACGATCTGGCGGCGGACGCGCTGCTCGCCCTGTGGCACCGGTGGGACCGGGTGCGCGCCGCCGACCATCCGGTCGCGTACGCCCGTGGAGTCGTCGCCAACCTGGCCCGCACCCGGATCCGCAGCGCCGTACGCGAGCGCCGCCGGATCTCGCTGTTCTGGTCGCAGCGCGCGGAGAGGACCGAGGACCCGGACGTGGCGGGCGTGGTCGACGTGCAGGAGGCCCTGCGCAGGCTGCCGTTCCGCAAGCGGGCGTGCGTGGTGCTGCGCCACGCCTTCGACCTCTCGGAGAAGGACACCGCGCTCGCGCTGGGTGTTTCCGTCGGTACGGTTAAGTCCCAGACGTCCAAGGGGATGGCCGAGCTGCAGCGGATCCTCGGTTCCCAGGACGCTCCCCAGAAGGTGCACGCGGCGATGGCACGCGGTGACGAGACCGGAGGAACGGACCGATGAGGCAGCAGGACGTGCACGACGAGCTGCGCGCCCGGCTGCACGAGGCGGCCGGGGCGCACGAGCCGGACCGGGCCCGCATCCTGGCCCGCGTCGAGCAGGGCATGACCCGCAAGGAGCGTCGCGACCACCGGGCCACGCGCCCGCCGTTGTGGGGCTGGGCCCGGGTGGTGGGCGCCACGGCCGCGGTCGCCGGCATGCTCGCGGTCGGCGGGTACGCGGTGGCGTCCGCGGTCAAGGACCACAAGGCGCCGCAGCAGACGGTCGAGGTATCGCCGACCCCCGCGCCCTCACCGGACGCGACGAGCCGGGCGACCCTACCCCCGGTGCACCCGGATCCGAGCCGGGCGTCCGGGTCGCACGGGCCGAGCGGCGCCCCGTCCACCGCGCCGCCCTCCGCCTCCGTACCGCCGTCGGCTGGCGGCGAGAGCGACGGCCCGCTGGGGTCGGACGGGTCGGTGGATCCGCACAGCAACGACTACTGGGCGCAGAGCGACATCACGATCAAGGCGGCCCGGGAACTCACCGCACTGACGGTCCGGTTGAAGGTCGCGCAGACCGGCGGGGTGACCTCGACCGGCGCCTGGCGCACACTGCCGGAGCAGGACTTCACCCTCACGGTGGGCGAGCAGGACGGCTTCCTGGTCTACACGTGGGTGCTGAAGGCGGGCCGAACCGTCCCCAAGGGCGAGTGGCTGTTCGCCGGGCAGTACAACCACCAGCGCGGCGGACGGGACGCCAAGGACGACTCCTACACGATCACGGCGACGGCGGACGGCTGGCAACGCGCGGTGGGCGGCGGCTTCACAGCTCACACGTCCTAGTGCTTCCGAAGCGGGCGGCAACCTTTTCGCTCCGCGGTGGCAACCAGGGGGCGCAATGCTCCCTCCACCCACCTGAGTGAAAATTCAAGTACGACGGGAACTCGACCCTTGAGCGCGCACAAGAAGCACCTCACCCGCAGAAGAGTGCTCGGGGCCTCCGCGATCGGCGTGGCCGCCACCGGCGCCGCCGTCGCTGGCGGCACCGGTCTCCTCGGGACCGCGTCCGCGTCCGCCGCGACCTTCGGCTACCGCGACGACGGCGCGAACTATGTCGTCGACACCGGGGCCTTCCTGGTCTTCAAGGTCTCCAAGTCGACCGGCGACCTCACCTCCCTCGTCTACCGGGGCAAGGAGTACGAGGGGTACGGCGGCAAGCACTCGCACGTCGAGTCGGGTCTCGGTGCCTCCACCGTCAGCGTCCGGCAGTCCGGGGCGACAATCCTGATCAAGGTCGTGCACGGGCCCGTCACCCAGTGGTACGCGGCCCGCAGCGGCCAGAACAACGTCTACCTGTGGACGAACAAGGCGGACGCCTCCTTCACCGCGACCCGCTACATCGTCCGCGTCAAGTCCGGCATGTTCCCCAACACCGGCTCGGACGCCTGGGACTCGACGAAGGACACGATCATCGAGGCCGGTGACGTGTGGCGGGCCCCGGACGGCACCACCCACTCCAAGCACTACTCGGGCAAGCGGACCATCGACTACGACCAGGTCGGCTTCACGACGGGCTCGGTCGGCCTGTGGCTTGTCCGCTCCAACCACGAGAAGGCCTCCGGCGGCCCGTTCTACCGCTCCCTGCTGCGCCACTCGAACGAGGGCGGCGCGGGCCTGTACGAGATCCTGCACTACAACGAGGCCCAGACCGAGGCGGAACGTTTCGGCCTCCAGGGCCCGTACGTCATCGCCTTCACGGACGGCGGCGCGCCCTCGGCGGCCCTCGCCCACGACCGGCTCGACACCTCCTGGGTGGACGGCCTCGGCATCACCGGCTGGGTCGGCAGGGTGGGACGCGGCCAGGTGGCGGGAGTCGGCCTCAAGGGCATGGACCCCAAGTACGCCTACACCGTGGGCTTCGCCAACAGGGACGCCCAGTACTGGGCGAGGGCGACGGCCGGCACCGGCGCCTTCACCTGCCCGGGCATGCTCCCGGGGACCTACACGCTGACCGTCTACAAGAACGAACTCGCCGTCCACACACAGACGGTGAAGGTCAGCGCCGGCGAAACGACGTCCCTGCACACCCTGGCCGTCACCGGCGACCCGTCCACCGCGGCCACCGTGTGGCGGCTCGGCGACTGGGACGGCACGCCCGGCGAGTTCAAGAACGCCAAGCTGATGACGTACGCCCATCCGTCCGACGCCCGGGCGGCCAAGTGGACCGGCAACGTCACGATCGGCGGCGGGAGCGAGGCCGCGTCCTTCCCCGCTTACCTGTGGAAGGACGTCAACGACGGCGTCCTGGTCTACTTCAAGCTGACCAGGGCCCAGGCCGCGGCCGCGCACACGCTGCGGATCGGGGTGACGGACGCGTTCTCCGGCGGCCGGCCCCGGGTCACCGTGAACGACTGGGTCTCGGCCGTTCCCGCATCCCCCGCACAGCCCACCACACGCTCCCTCACCACGGGTTCGTACCGCGGAAACAACCACACCTTCACTTTCAACGTCCCTTCCAGTGTGTGGAAGACGGACGTGAACCAGTACAACGTCCTCAAGATCAACGTGGTGAGCGGCTCGGGTGACGGCGCCTATCTCAGCGCCGGCACGTCGTTCGACTGCGTGGACCTGCTGACCTGAGCCCCCCTCGGTCAGCAGCCGCCGACTGAGCCCCCCTCGTCGGCGAAGGAGCGCCCCGCCGGTGACGACCGGCGGGGCGTTCGCTTACATGGAGGCACAACACACTCAACAGAAACAATCACATTCCGACAGGACTGCCCGTGAACCAGCCCACGTACGCCGGCTACCTCTTCGCCTACTTCACCGGTGAGGGCACCGCCGACGGCGAACAGATCCGCTACGCCCTCAGCCGCGGTGACGACCCCCTGCACTGGCGCGAACTGAACGAGGGCAGGCCGGTCCTCACCTCGACCGTCGGCGAGAAGGGACTGCGCGACCCGTTCGTGATCCGCTCCCCGCAGGGGGACAGGTTCTATCTGATCGCCAGCGACCTGCGCATGTACGGCGACAGCAGCGGCAGTTGGGACGAGGTCCAGCGGCACGGCAGCAGGTCGATCATGGTCTGGGAGTCCACCGACCTGGTCCACTGGACCGACCAGCGGCTGGTGCGGGTGGCCCCGGACAACGCGGGCAACGCCTGGGCGCCGGAGGCCTGTTGGGACGAGTCGCTGGGTGAGTACGTCGTGTTCTGGGCCTCCAAGCTGTACGCCGACGACGATCAGGACCACACCGGGGACACGTACAACCGCATGATGTACGCCACGACCAGGGATTTCCGCACCTTCAGCACGGCCCGGGTCTGGGCGGACCCCGGCCACTCGGTCATCGACTCGACGGTGATCAGGCACCAGGACACCTACTACCGCTACACCAAGGACGAACGCGACCCGTCCTCCGGCTCTCCCGGCTCGAAGTTCATCACCGTCGAGAAGTCGAGGAACCTGACGTCGACCGAGTACGCGTTCGTCGCCGACGGCGTCGGCAGCGGCCGGCTCGACCACGGCGAGGGGCCGACGGTCTTCCGGTCCAACACCGGCGAGCGGTGGTACCTGTTCATCGACGAGTACGGCGACCGCGGCTACGTCCCCTTCGAGACCACCGATCTCGACTCCGGCGCATGGACCATGTGCGAGAACCACCAGCTCCCCCCGAGTCCCCGGCACGGCTCGGTACTTCCGGTGACGCGGGAGGAGTACGACCGGCTACTGTCCGCCTACCCCACCACCCCCACCTCGGTCGTGGACGCGACGGTGACGGACCAGAGGGGGTACGCCGTCGTCACCGAGGCCACCTCGAAGGTCGTCCTGCCGATGGAGCCCGACGCCGATCTCGCCCGCCTCGCCCCGGAGTTGACGGTGGGCAAGGGCGCGACCTCGGCGCCGGCGTCCGGTACCCGGCGCGACTTCCGCACCCCGCAGACGTACACCGTCACGGCCGCCGACGGGACGAGCCGCACCTGGACCGTCGAGGCCGTCCCCACCGGCAGCCCGGTCCTGCCCGGCCTGACCGCCGATCCGGACGTGCACCACCTGGACGGCCGGTACTGGATCCACCCCACGACCGACGGCACCCCGGGTTGGGGCAGCCGGAGCTTCAGGGCGTACTCCTCGCCCGACCTCGTCCACTGGGAGGACCACGGGGTCGTTCTCGACCTGGAGCGGGACGTCTCCTGGGCGGACGACCACGCCTGGGCGCCCACGATCGCCGAGCGCGACGGCCGGTACTACTTCTACTTCTGCGCCGAACAGCAGATCGGGGTCGCGGTGGCCGCCTCGCCGGCCGGCCCGTTCCGGGACGCGCTGGGCAAGCCCCTGGTGGCGAAGGGGCAGCTGAGCGGCCAGATGATCGACCCGGCCGTGTTCACGGACGACGACGGGACGCCGTACCTGTACTGGGGCAACGGGCACGCGTACGTCGTGCCGCTGAACCCGGACATGACCTCGTACGACCCCGCGAAGATCAAGGACATCACCCCGGACAAGTTCCGTGAGGGTTCCTTCGTGATCAAGCGGAACGGCACGTACTACCTCATGTGGTCCGAGGACGACACCCGCAGCGAGGACTACCACGTCGCCTACGCGACGGGACCGTCCCCGCTCGGCCCGTAGACCGAGCGGGGGACGATCCTGTCCAAGCGCCCCGAGTACGGGATCCTCGGCACCGGGCACCACTCGGTGGTGAACGTGCCGGGCACCGATCAGTGGTATGTCGCATACCACCGGTTCGCCCTCAACGGACCCGGCAGGCCCGGCGGCGACGGCACGCACCGCGAAACCACCGTCGACCGCCTCCGGTTCGCGGCCGACGGCACGATCGAACCGGTCGTGCCCACCCTGCAGTCGATCCGGCCCGTGAGCGGCTGATACAGCGGCCCTAGCTCACGAAGTACGTCGGGTTCGGCAGCTTGTACCCACGGTCGGCGTAACCGCCGTCCAGGTCCGAGTACTGGTCGCCGAAGTTGGCGACGATCTCGTAGCCGAGGTCGTCCTCGATGTGCTTGCGTGTCGCGGACTTGTACTGGACGGTCGTGCAGGTCCAGGTGCCCGGGGTGGCGCAGGAGCTCAGGTAGGCCGGCGGGTTGGCCTTGTCCTTGAGGAACACGTGGTCGGCGTCGAGGTTCACATCGGCGCCGATCTTCTTCAGGTTCTCGACCGCTGCGGTGCGCTGCGCCTCGCTCAGGCCGGAGTTGTAGAAGACCTCGACGCCCTTCTTGGCCGCGTACTGGACGAGCTCGGCACTGCCGAAGACGCCAGGACGGTCCGCCTTGTTCACGTAGTCGGCCCAGGTGGTGCCGTTGTACGTGTAGTTGTAGCGCTTCTCGTAGTCGAGGCTGAGCAGCAGCGTGTCATCGATGTCGAACATGACCGCCGGCTTCTCGCCCCGGTGGTGCGCCTTGCGGGCCGCCTGGTCGATGTACTTGCGGGCGGCGGCGTCGATGCGCGCGAGGTCCTTGGCGTACGGGCTGGTCGGGGACGCCTGGTACACGCCGCCCGCGTCCACTGTGGTGCCGTAGTAGGTGTCGATGTCCTTCACCAGGAGCCCGATGTTGTACGGCTCATGGGTGGAGTTCGCGGTGGACTGTCCGGCGGTGGCCGCGCCGGCGCCGTAGAGGGCGGCGCCGGCGACGGCACAGGTGGCGGCGACGGCCACGAAACGCAGTGACTTATGCATGACAGGTTTCTACGCGCGTCGCTGGGACTCGTCAACCGGCGTAGGGATCTTGGACCTTGCCCGGGCTGGACAGGAACCTGAAGTCGCAGCCGGTGTCCGCCTGGGTGATCTGGTCGTTGTAGAGGGCGCCGTAGCCGCGTTCGTAGCGGGTGGGCGGTGGCGTCCACTCCGCCCGTCGGCGTTCCAACTCCTCGTCCGTCACATTGAGTTGGAGGGTGCGTGCCTCGACGTCGAGGGTGATGGAGTCGCCGGTGCGGACCAGGGCCAGCGGTCCGCCGACGTACGACTCCGGTGCGACGTGCAGTACGCACGCGCCGTAGCTCGTGCCGCTCATCCGGGCGTCGGAGATCCGGACCATGTCCCGCACGCCCTGCTTGAGCAGGTGGTCGGGGAGGGGCAGCATGCCGTACTCGGGCATGCCCGGGCCGCCCTTGGGTCCGGCGTTGCGCAGCACCAGCACGCTGTCGGCGGTGATGTTCAACTCCGGGTCGTCGATGGTGCGTTGCATGGTCCTGTAGTCGTCGAAGACGACCGCGGGACCGGTGTGCCTGAGCAGGTGCGGCTCGGCGGCGATGTGCTTGATGACGGCGCCGTCCGGGCAGAGGTTGCCGCGCAACACCGCGACCCCGCCCTCGGCGGCGACCGGGTTCTCGCGGGTACGGATGACGTCGTCGTTGTGGACGACCGCGCCCCCGATCTGCTTCCCCAAGGTCCCGTTGACCGTCGGCCGGTCGAGGTGCAGCAGGTCGGTGATCCGGGAGAGGAAGGCGGGCAGACCGCCGGCGAAGTAGAAGTCCTCCATGAGGTACGTCCGTCCTCCGGGGCGGACGTCGGCGAGCACCGGCACGGTCCGGGCGATGCGGTCGAAGTCGTCCAGGGTGAGCGGGACTTGGCAGCGCCCGGCCATCGCGATGAGGTGGATGACGGCGTTGGTGGAGCCGCCGAGCCCGAGCACCGTGGTGACGGCGTCCTCGAAGGCCTCGCGGGTGAGGATCTCCGACGGCTTCAGCGCCGTCCAGGCCAGCTCCACGGCACGGCGCCCGGAGGCGGCCGCCATCCGCTCGTGCCCCGAGTCGACGGCCGGGACGGAGGAGGCGCCCGGCAGCGTCATGCCGAGGACCTCCGCCGCCGCGGTCATCGTGGAGGCGGTCCCCATGGTCATGCAGTGGCCCGGGGAGCGCGCCAACCCGCCCTGCAGTTCGCGCAGTTCGCAGTCGGTCAGGTTGCCGGCGCGGTGCTCGTCCCAGTACTTCCACATGTCGGTGCCGGAGCCGAGGATCTCCCCGCGCCAGTGCCCGGGCAGCATGGGCCCCGCGGGCACGAAGAGGGACGGCACGTCGGCCGAGGCCGCGCCCATGAGCAGGGCGGGCGTCGACTTGTCGCAGCCGCCGAGCAGCACCGCCGCGTCGATCGGGTACGACCGCAGCAGCTCCTCCGTCTCCATCGCGAGCAGGTTGCGGTAGAGCATCGGGGTCGGCTTCTGGTACGTCTCCGACAGCGTGGCGACCGGGAACTCCAGCGGGAAGCCGCCGGCCTGCCACACTCCCCGCTTGACCGCCTCGGCGCGCTCCCGCAGATGGACGTGGCAGGGGTTGATGTCGGACCAGGTGTTCAGGACGGCGATCACCGGGCGGCCCCGGTACTCCTCGGCCTCGTAACCGAGCTGGCGCATCCGGGCGTTGTGCGACCAGGTGCGCAACTGGCCTTCGGTGCCGTACCACTGGTGGCTGCGCAGTTCCTCCGGACTCAGTCGCGCTCTGTCGCTCATACGGACCACCCCGCGGCGATGGCGGCGACCTCGGCGCGTTCGTCCTCCGGGAGCGTCCGGCTCGGCGGGCGGACGTCCCGGCGGCACAGCCCGAGGGAGGCCAGGGCCTCCTTGACGACGGTGACGTTGTTCGCGGAACCGTTCGCGGCGCGCAGTTCCTCGAAGCGGCGGATCTGCTCCCAGACCTTCATCGCGGCGGGATAGTCGCCGGATCGAAGTGCTTCCAGCATGTTCAGCGAGACGGACGGGGCGACGTTCACCAGTCCGGAGGTGAAGCCGGTGGCGCCCGCCGAGAAGTAGGAGGGTGCGTACGGCTCCGCGAGCCCCGCCACCCACACGAACCGGTCGAGCCCCGCGTCCCGCGCGAAGGCGGCGAACCTGGCCGCGTCGGGGACGGCGTACTTGACGCCGATGACGTTCGGGCAGGCGTGGCCGAGTTCGCCGAGGCGGAAGCCGGACAGCTGGCCGTTGCGGATGTAGGGGACGACGCCCAGCTCGGGGACGGCCTCGGCGATGGCCCGGTGGTAGTCGACCCAGCCGGCCTGTGAGACGTAGGGGTGGACGGGCTGGTGGACCATGACCATCTGGGCGCCGAGCTCACGGGCGTGGCGGGCGGAGGCGACGGCGGTGGGCACGTCATGGCCGACACCGACGAGGATCGTGGCGCGGTCACCGGCCTCCTCGACGGTCAACTCCGTGACGAGACGGCGCTCTTCGGGGGTGAGGGCGTAGAACTCGCCGGTGTTGCCGTTCGGGGTGAGGATGCGCACCCCGCCCTCCAGCAGCCGGCGCAGCAACGCCCGGTGGGCTTCCTGGTCGACGGAGCCGTCCTCGGCGAACGGGGTCACCGGGATCGCCACCACGTCGGCCAGCGCCGATCGCCCGGCCTCGAACGTCACGCTGCTCATGCCTGCCCTTCCTCTGCCGCTGCCCGGGGGTACGCTCGCTCGACGAACGACGCGATGTGGTCGTGCAGGGCGCGCGCGGCACCGTCCGCGTCACCCTCCGAGGCCAGTCGCAGGATCTCCCGGTGCTCGCCGGCCTCCCGCTCCCAGGAGGGCGAGGCGGCCCAGGCCACCGCGGAGACGAGGGCGGCCTGGTCGCGGAGTTCGTCGAGCATCCGGCCGAGCAGCGGGTTGCCGCAGGGCAGGTACAGGGCGCGGTGGAACTCCCGGTTGGCGAGAGAGCGTTCGGCGGTGTCCTCGGCGCCTTCGGCGCGCGTCAGCGCCTCGCGGGCCGCGTCGAGGGAGGCGCGCCTGCTGACGGTTCGCCTGAGTGCCTCGGGTTCGAGCAGCAACCGCACGTCGTAGACCTCGCGCGCCATGTCCGCGTCCACCATGCGCACCGTGACGCCCTTGTACTGGCTCATCACGACCAGTCCGGTCCCGGCCAGGGTCTTGAGCGCCTCCCGCACCGGGGTCTTGGACACCCCGAACTGCGCGGCGAGCTCGGTCTCCACCAGGGCCTGACCGGGCGTCAGCCACCCGGTGAGGATGCGACGTTTGATCTCCTCCAGCACGTACTGCGTGCGGGAGGGGATCGGCGTGGGCACCAAGGTCATGCGCGCCTCTCATGTATCGCGTCTCATATATGACGTACGAAGTACGACGCGGTTGAAGGTAGGAGGAGGCGCCGGGTTCGTCAATGCTTCCGACAAAGGAAGTCCGGTACCAGCGGCTACGGCCTCCAGCCGGGATCGCGTCCGCTCAGCCCCACCGCCCGGTCGAGCAGCGGCGCCTCGTCCGGCACGGGCACGACGGGCCCGAAGATGCCGCCGCCCCGGCTCGGGTCCTCGGCGGCCGCGTACAGGAAGTCGTGGGAGACCCGTAGTGCGGCCGGGTCCGGCTCGTACGGCTGTCCCGTGGCACGGGCCAGGTCCCAGCCGTGGATCACCAGCTCGTCGACGGCGACGGCGGCGGCCACCGCGCCGGGCAGGTCCACGCCACCCGCGCGGGTCATGCCGGTCCAGGCGGCCGGGTCGCGCCAGGCGTCGGCGAGTTCGTCGAGGACCTTCGGCAGCTCCGCGCGCCAGCCGGGACCGAGCCCGGAGGCGGCCACGTCCGGCGCGCTGTCGGTCATGGCACCCAGGTCCTTGCGCGCGGCGTCCCGGAAGGCGACGGACAGGCCGAGCACATGGCCCAGCATGCTGCGTACCGCGCAGCCCGGGCACGGCGTCGGTGCCGCCAGCTGCTCCTCGCGCACGCCTTCCGCCAGCCGCGCGATCACCCGCGTCTGCGGTCCGAGGTCGAGGGTCGTGTCAGTCATGCGGTGCTCCTCAGGTTTCCGGTCCTGAAAGGTGGACCGACCTTCCCCGCGAAACTCATCGCACTCCGGAGATTCCCCGCCGCTGAGGCAGGCGGCGCCCGCACCGGCCACCATCACCGCCCGGCGAGCGCCGACCGCACCGCCTCGAGGTCGGCGTCCGATGCCAACCCGGCGTGATACAGCCGGACTTCGGTCGCTCCCCGGTCTCGTGCCTCCGCCAGGTCGGCGCCCAGCGTGTCGGGGCTGCCGCCCATCCCGGCGACCACCGGGAGGTTGGCGGCGATGACGGCCCCCTCGCGGCCCTGTTCGACGAACGGCGTCAGCAGGCCTGTGCCGCCCGCGCACGGGACGACCACTCCGTCGGCGACGGACAGGATGTGCTCGGGGTCCACACCCGCGTTGGCGCCGACGTGGTAGGTCACCGGGTCGGCGTGCAGCAGCACCTGGAAGCCGTCGGGGGCCGCCTCGCGCACCGCGCGGACCGCCGTCTCCTGGAGGGTGCGGGCGGTTGCGTCGCGCCACGCGCGCGTGGCGGCCGCCGTGGCCTCGCCGAGCAGTCCCTCAACGCCGGCCCAGCCCCCGCCGTCGGGCGCCCCCCGCCACAGCGGCTCCAGGCAGTCCCGTACGGAGGCCGCCAACTCGTCGGCGTCCAGTCCCTGTTCGTCATAGCCCTCCCGGCAGGTGGGGCAGAAGCAGAGCGCCATCAGGTAGTGGCCGGCGTCGCCGAGGCCGACCCCGCCGGTCTTGTCGTGGGCGTGCAGGTGCTGCAGGCCGTACCAGCCCAGCGACTCCAGTTCGGTGCCGCGCGCGCCGGGACGGACGGCCGCCTCGGTGGCGAGGTCGACGAGGTACGCGCGCGTGGCGGGCTGGGCGATGCAGGGGGCCCAGGGGTAGCGGTCGCCGTAGGCGTTGACGACGGAGGTGTCCGGGTGCTCGGCGCCGAGACGGGAGCTGTGCGCGAGGACGACCCAGGTGTGCACCTCCAGACCGGCCGATGCGAGGGCTTTGGCCGCCTCGCCGTACGCGTCACCGGGCGCCCAGTCGCCGGCCGGGTACGGGCGCAGCTCGCGGCCCTCCCAGCGGTCGCCTGCCGGGTACAGCACGGCAGCGTGCTCGGCGGTCACGATGCGGTGGCGCGGGTGGCGCGGGGTGAGCGCGCGCGTGGAGTGGTAGGCGGCGGCCAGCGTCACCTGTTCCACGCCGAGCGCGGCGATGCGGTCCGCGGCCTCCGGGTCCCCGTTGACGTCCCAGGGGTAGACGAAAGTCGACGCCTTCACTTGCCTTCCTCCAGCAGCGCATACCCACGGTCGATCAGCTCGGCGAGCTGCTTCACGTGGTCCTCGGTGGGCTCGTGCAGCGGGGGGCGCACCTCCCCCACGTCCAGTCCGCGCAGCCGTACAGCCGCCTTCACCAGCGCGACGGCGTAACCGCGGCCCTGGGCCCGGAGTTCGACGAACGGCCGGTAGAAGCCGTCCAGGAGGCGGTGCGCGGTGGTGTCGTCGCCGGTGCGGAGCGCCTCGTAGAAGGCGAGCGCGATCTTTGGGGCGAAGCAGAACACGGCGGAGGAGTAGAGCGGGACGCCGATGGCACGGTAGGCGAGCTGGGTCTGCTCGGCGGTCGGCAGGCCGTTGAAGTAGAGGAAGCCGCCGGGGACCTCGGTGCGCACGGCGCTGACGATGCGCTGCATGAGGTCGAGGTCACCGACGCCGTCCTTGAAGCCGATGATCCCGTCCGTGCGGGCGAGCGTGACCACGGTCCGCGGGGTGAACACGGCGTTGTCGCGCTGGTAGACGATCACGGGCAGGGCAGTGGCGGCCGCCACCTCCCGGTAGTGCCGCAGCAGCCCCTCCTGCCCGGCGACCACCAGGTACGGCGGCATGGCGAGCAGCCCGTCCGCGCCGGCGGCCTCGGCCACGCGCGCGTAGCGCACGGCGAGCGCGGTGCCGTACCCGGCGCCGGCCACGACCGGCACCCGCCCCCCGGCCGCCTCGACGGCCGCCCGCACGCACTGCTCGAACTCCTCGGGGGTGAGCGCGTGGAACTCGCCGGTGCCGCAGCACGCGAAGACCGCGGCGGCCCCGTTCTCCACCCCGCGGCGGACATGGTCGCGGTAGACCTCGAGGTCGACCGAGCCGTCCGGCCCGAAGGCGGTGACGGGGAAGAAGAGCGGCCCGCTGGGGTTGCCGAGCCGGGCGGCGAGGGGATCAGGCGTCACGGGCTCTCCCGGTTACCTGCTTATGATTGGTGTCTACATTTCTGAACAGCTCCACGCTAAAGTGCCCCAACATGGCCGGTCAAGCGCGCCAACCCGCATCACAGAGCAGATTTCCGGCCTCCATGGGACACTTGACGTGCGCAAGCCCAGATCCTCAGCGTGTCCACGCATGTGAATGCCGTACATGTATGCGATCAGTCGACCGAAGGAGAAGCGAGGATGCCAGCCCCCCGCACCGTTCTGCTCACCGGCGCCGCCGGCGGACTCGGCACCCTGATGCGCAACCTGCTGCCCGCCTTCGGCTACCAGCTGCGCCTCCTCGACGTGCGCCCGATCGAGGGCGACCCGGACGCGATCACCGCGGATCTGGCCGACCGGAAGGCCCTGCGGGAGGCCGTGCGCGGCGTCGACGCGATCATCCACCTCGCCGGCATCTCCCTGGAGGCCCCGTTCGAGAAGATCCTCAAGGCGAACATCGAGGGCACGTACAACCTGTACGAGGCCGCCCGCGAGGAGGGCGTCGGACGCATCGTCTTCGCCTCCTCCAACCACGCCGTCGGCTTCACCCCGCGCCCCCAGGGCGACGCACCACTTGATCCGAGCGAGCTCATCCCGATCGACACCCCGCGCCGCCCCGACACCTTCTACGGCCTCTCCAAGTCCTTCGGCGAGGACCTCGCCCAGCTGTACTGGGACAAGCACGGCCTGGAGACCGTGTCGGTACGCATCGGCTCCTGCTTCCCGGAACCGACCAGCGTGCGCATGCTCTCGATCTGGATGAGCCCCGCCGACGGCGCCCGGCTCTTCGACGCGGCCCTGACCGCCGAGAACGTGGGCCACACCGTCGTCTACGGCTCCTCGGCCAACGCCCGCCTGTGGTGGGACCTGTCGACCGCACGCGCCCTCGGCTACGAACCGCAGGACGACTCCGAACCGTACGCCGAGAAACTGATCGCCGAACAGGGCGACCTGGACCCGGACGACATCACCCACGCCCACCTGGGCGGCCACTTCGTCAACGACCCCCCGATCTGGCCGTACTGACCGGCTGATTTTCGCGGCGGGCGGGCACCGAACGGGCCCGGCCGCCGCCCATTCGGGCACAGGCGCCCCCTGGGGTGGGCGCGCCAGCGCCACCCTCCAGGGGCGCGGGCCGTGACATCTGCGGCTCCACCGCGGGGCGCGACCAGCCACCACGGACTCACACCCGCACACCATCCCCACCCTTCGAGCTCCAAGGCGCACCCCGCCCGAACGGGCATACCCGGACACGATCCCTCCAGTAACAGGCCTGGTCACCACCCCGCTCCCGCTGTACAACTTCCTGCAGACGGCCCGAACGGGCAGCACGAGCGCAGGGCGGGTGACCGAATGACCAGAACCGCGGAGGAACGCCAGCGGGAAATCGTGCGCGCCGCCCGCACCACCGGCGTCGTCGACGTCAACACCCTCGCCACCCAACTCGGCGTGGCCAAGGAGACCGTACGCCGAGACCTCCGCGCCCTGGAGGACCACGGCCTCGTCCGCCGCACCCACGGCGGCGCCTACCCCGTGGAGAGCGCCGGCTTCGAGACCACGCTCGCCTTCCGTGCCACCAGCCACGTCCCCGAGAAGCGCCGGATCGCCACCGCCGCGGCCGAGTTGCTCGGGGACGCCGAGACGGTCTTCGTCGACGAGGGCTTCACCCCGCAGCTCATCGCCGAGGCCTTGCCGAGGGACCGGCCGCTGACCGTGGTCACCGCGTCCCTGCCGGTCGCGGGCAGCCTGGCCGAGGCCGACAACATCTCCGTGCTGCTGCTCGGCGGCCGCGTGCGGCCCGGCACACTGGCCACCGTCGACCACTGGACGACCAAGATGCTGGCCGGTTTCGTCCTCGACCTCGCCTACATCGGCGCCAACGGCATCTCCCGCGAGCACGGCCTGACCACCCCCGACCCGGCCGTCAGCGAGGTGAAGGCACAGGCGATCCGGGCCGCGCGGCGCACCGTGTTCGCGGGCGTGCACACCAAGTTCGGCGCCGTCAGCTTCTGCCGGTTCGCGGAGATCGGCGCGCTGGAGGCGATCGTCACCAGCACCCTGCTGCCGTCCGCGGAGGCCCACCGGTACTCACTGCTGGGACCACAGGTCGTACGGGTCTGAACCCCCGGGACCTGCTTTCGAACTACCAACCACCACAGGGGCTTTCCGCGCGGAACTGTGCCCGTTATGCCCCACTACGTCCAGGAGCGATCCATGCGCACCCAGAGCCGACGACGGCCGTCGCGAGCCACGCTCGCGGTGGCCGCCGCAGGGACGCTGCTCGCCCCGCTGCTCTCCGGCTGTTGGGCCGGGGCGGGCGGGTCCGGTTCCGGCGGCGACTCCGTCAACGTCCTGATGGTCAACAACCCGCAGATGGTGGAGCTGCAGAAACTCACCAAGGCCCACTTCACCAAGGGGACCGGCATCAAGGTGAACTTCACCGTCCTGCCGGAGAACGACGTCCGCGACAAGATCAGCCAGGACTTCGCCAACCAGGCCGGCCAGTACGACGTGGCGACGCTCTCCAACTACGAGATCCCCATCTACGCCAAGAACGGCTGGCTGCACGAGATGAACTCGTACGTCGCGGGGGACCCGGCGTACGACGAGCAGGACGTGCTGAAGCCGATGCGGCAGTCCCTGACCGCCGACGACGGCAAGCTCTACGGGCAGCCCTTCTACGGCGAGTCGTCCTTCCTGATGTACCGCAAGGACGTGTTCGCGGCGAAGCACCTCACCATGCCCGCGCACCCGACCTGGACCCAGGTCGCCGACCTCGCCGCCCAGGTCGACGGCGCGCAGCCCGGCATGCGGGGCATCTGCCTGCGCGGACTGCCCGGCTGGGGCGAGCTGATGGCGCCGCTGACCACGGTCGTGAACACCTTCGGCGGCACCTGGTTCACCAAGGACTGGAAGGCCCGGCTCGACTCCCCCGCCTTCGAGAAGGCGACGAAGTTCTATGTCGACCTGGTCCGGGGGCACGGCGAGTCCGGCGCCGCGCAGTCCGGCTTCGCCGAGTGCCTGAACAACATGACCCAGGGCAAGGTCGCCATGTGGTACGACGCCACCTCCGCGGCCGGCTCCCTCGAGGCGAACGGCTCCCCCGTCAAGGGCAAGCTCGGCTACGCGCCGGCCCCCGTGGAGAAGACCGGCAGCTCCGGCTGGCTCTACACGTGGGCCTGGGGCATCCAGAAGGCCTCCCGCAACCCGGACAACGCCTGGAAGTTCGTCTCCTGGGCGTCCAGCAAGCAGTACGAGCAGTTGGTCGGCGAGACCAGCGGCTGGCCCAACGTACCGGCCGGCAAACGCGCCTCGACCTACACCAACGCCGAGTACGTCAAGTCGGCCGCCTCCTTCCAGGAGATGACCAAGGCAGCCATCGAAGGCGCCAGGCCCGACGACCCGGGGGTGCAGCCGCGCCCCGCGCCCGGCATCCAGTTCGTCGGCATCCCCGAGTTCACCGATCTCGGCACCAAGGTCTCCCAGGAGATCAGCGCGGCCATCGCCGGACGCCAATCCGTCGGCTCGGCCCTGAGGAAGTCCCAGAAGCTCGCCGAGAAGATCTCCAAGGAGTACGAGGGACGATGACCGCGACGACGACGGCTCCGATAGCCGCAACTCCCGTACGCACCCAGGGCGTTCCCTCGGGCCGCCTGAAGGCCTGGGCGACCCGCGCCCCGCTGCTGCCCGCCCTGATCTTCATGATCGTGGTGACCCAGCTGCCGTTCGTGGCCACTCTGGTGATCTCGTTCTTCAACTGGAACGCCCTCTACCCGAAGGCCCGTCACTTCACCGGCCTCGACAACTACCGGCAGGTCCTCAGCGACGCCGACCTGCGCCACTCGGTGTGGACGACGATCCTGCTGACGGTCGCCGTGGTCGTGGCCAGCCTGGTCCTGGGCCTCGCGCTGGCGCTGCTCCTCGACCGGAGGTTCAGGGGCCGGGGCGTCGTCCGCACGCTCCTGATCGCGCCCTTCCTGGTGGTCCCCGTCGCGGCCGCGCTGCTGTGGAAGCACGTCCTCTACAACCCCGAATACGGCCTGCTGAACGGCCTGTTGCACTACGTGGGCGGCCCGCAGCCGGACTGGATCTCCAACACCCCGCTGCTGGCGGTCGAGGCCTCCCTGGTGTGGCAGTGGACGCCGTTCATGATGCTGATCCTGCTGGCCGGCCTGCAGAGCCGCGACCACCAGCAGATCGAGGCAGCACGGGTGGACGGCGCGAGCGACTGGCAGATCTTCCGCCACCTCACGCTCCCGCACCTGCGCCGCTACCTCGAACTCGGCGCCCTGCTCGGTTCGATCTACATCGTCCAGAACTTCGACGCCGTCTTCACCATCACGTCCGGCGGCCTGGGCACCGCCAACCTGCCGTACACCGTCTACCAGAGCTTCTACCAGGCCCACGAGAACGGCCTCGCCTCGGCCGCGGGCGTCCTGGTGGTCATCGGCTCCATCATCATCGCGACCTTCGCCCTGCGCGTGGTGTCGTCCCTGTTCCGCGAGGAGGTGGCTCGAGGATGAGCACCGTCGCCGTACGACTTCGCAGCGGGCGCCGCAAGGGCGCCGGACTGGGCCTGGTGGCCTGGCTGCTCGGGATCGTGTTCTTCCTGCCCATCGCCTGGATGGCCCTGACGTCCTTCCACTCGGAGGCGGACGCCGCCACCAACCCGCCGTCCTTCGGGGCCGCCCTCACCCTGGACGGCTACCGCGAGTTCTTCGGCACGGGCGGCGGGGCGAGCCCCTGGCCGGCCTTGATCAACTCGGCCGTGGCGTCGGTCGCGTCGACGGTGCTGGTGCTGCTGCTGGCGCTCCCGGCGGCGTACGCGCTGTCGGTCCGGCCGGTGAAGAAGTGGACGGACGTCCTGTTCTTCTTCCTGTCCACGAAGATGCTGCCGGTGGTCGCGGGGCTCCTGCCGATCTACCTGTTCGCCAAGAACACCCACATGCTGGACAACATCTGGCTGCTGGTCATCCTGTACACCTCGATGAACCTGCCGATCGCCGTGTGGATGATGCAGTCCTTCCTGGCCGAGGTGCCGGTCGCGGTGATCGAGGCGGCGCAGATCGACGGCGCCCGGCTGCCGACCGTCCTCGCGCGCGTGGTGGCCCCGATCGCCCTGCCGGGCATCGCCGCCACGGCCCTGATCTGTTTCATCTTCAGCTGGAACGAGCTGCTGTTCGCGCGTGTCCTGACGGGCGTGGTCGCCGAGACCGCCCCCGTCTTCCTGACCGGTTTCATCACCAGCCAGGGCCTGTTCCTGGCGAAGGTGTGCGCCGCGTCGCTCGTCATCTCCCTGCCGGTGCTCGCCGCGGGGTTCGCCGCCCAGGACAAACTGGTCCAGGGCCTGTCGCTGGGAGCCGTCAAATGAAGGCCGCCGTCATCGAGTCCGTGGGCCGTGCCGTCGTCGCCGAGGTCCCGGACCCGACGCCAGGCCCCCGCGAGGTCGTCGTCGAGGTCGCCGCGTGCGGTCTGTGCGGCACCGATCTGCACATCCTCCAGGGCGAGTTCGCGCCCAAGCTGCCGATCGTGCCGGGGCACGAGTTCGCGGGCGAGGTGGTCGGGGTCGGCACCCAGGTCACGGAGCTCGCGGTCGGCGACCGGGTGGCGGTCGACCCGTCCCTGTACTGCCACGAGTGCCGCTACTGCCGTGACGGCCACAACAACCTCTGCGAGCGGTGGGCCGCGATCGGCGTGACGACGGCGGGCGGCGCGGCGCAGTTCGCCGTCGCCCCGGTGGCCAACTGCGTGAAGCTGCCCGAGCACGTCCGCACCCAGGACGCGGCCCTGGTGGAGCCCCTGTCCTGCGCCGTGCGCGGCTACGACGTCCTCACCTCCCGCCTGGGCGCCCACGTCCTGATCTACGGCTCCGGGACGATGGGCCTGATGATGCTGGAGCTGGCCAAGCGGACCGGGGCGGCGAGCGTGGACGTCGTCGACCTGAACCCGGCCCGTCTGGAGACGGCCGTCCGCCTGGGGGTCTCGGCCTCGGCACCGAACGCCGACGAGCTCGACCGGCCGCAGGGCTGGGACGTCGTGATCGACGCGACCGGCAACGCGGCGGCCATCCAGGACGGCCTGCGGCGCGTGTCCAAAGCGGGGACGTTCCTGCAGTTCGGGGTGGCCGACTACGCGACCCGCGTGACGATCGACCCGTACCGCATCTACAACCAGGAGATCACCATCACCGGCTCGATGGCGGTCCTGCACAGCTTCGAACGCGCGGCCGAGCTGTTCGCGAACGGCGTCCTCGACCCGGACGTCTTCATCAGCGACCGGATCCCGCTGGAGCGCTATCCGCAGGCGCTGGAGCAGTTCGCGGCGGGGGTGGGGCGGAAGATCGTGGTGGTGCCGTAGAAGTTTAAGGGAACGGTAAAGCCACCTCGTTCGTTGACCCGGCATGACAGCTATGACCCCCGGCTCGAACATCCCTCTCCCCGTCAGCCGTGTGACGGTGGACGTCGCCGCCCCGGTGCGGCTCGACGTATCGGGCCTGCTGCTCACGGGCGACGGCAAGGTGCGCTCCGACGACGACTTCATCTTCTACAACCAGCCGAACGGCCCCGGCGTGACCTACCGGTCGGGCGGCGGTGCGGCACCCGACGCGATCACCGTCGACACCGCCGCCCTGCCCCCCGGCACCGAGAAGGTCGTGGTCACGGCGAGTCCGGACGCGGCCGGGCAGACCTTCCAGGGCATCGAACCGACGGCCACGATCCGCGGCACGGACGACAACGGCGTCCTCGCGACCTTCACGCCTCCGCAGCTGGGCACGGAGACGGCGCTGGTGATCGTGGAGATCTATCTGCGCAACGGCCAGTGGAAGGCTCGGGCGGTGGGCCAGGGGTATGCCAACGGGCTGGCGGGCATCGCGACCGACTTCGGTGTGACGGTCGAGGAGCCCGCCCCGGCACCCGTCGCCCCGCCCCAGCCGGCCATGCAGGCCCCGGTGACGCCTCCGGCGCCCGCGGCCCAGGCTCCCGGTGCCGGGAAGATCAACCTGGACAAGGGCCGGGTCAGCCTCCAGAAGAACCAGACCGTCTCCCTGGTCAAGGGCGGCCGCCCGCTGCTCACGCAGGTCAAGATGGGGCTCGGCTGGGAGCCGGCGTACCGCGGCTCCGACATCGACCTGGACGCGTCGGTCATCGCCTACGGCCCGCAACGCAACCACATCGACAGCTGCTACTTCGGCAAGCTGTCCATCCTCAACGGCGCGATCAAGCACTCCGGCGACAACCTCACAGGGGAGGGCGCGGGCGACGACGAGGTCATCGTGGTCGACCTCGGCCGTGTCCCGCAGGAGGTCACCGGCCTGGTCTTCACGGTCAACTCCTTCTCCGGCCAGAAGTTCACCGAGGTCGCCAAGGCGTACTGCCGCCTCCTGGACGCCGGGACCGGCGAGGAACTCGTCCGCTTCGACCTCACCAACGCCGAGGCACAGACGGGCGTGATGATGGCCAAGCTGATCCGCCAGTACTCCGGCGAATGGGACATGACAGCCATGGGCCAGTTCGTCAAGGCCCGCACGGTCCGCAACATGGTGAAACCGGCAGCCCAAGCCCTCTGATCAGCGCAGCTGCGGGCAATCGTGCCGCTAGGGCGGCACAGGTGGGCGCAGCGGCACCCGGCCAGCGCCGGCCAACGCGCCCACCCCCGCCCAGCGACAGCACCGCACAGCTACGTCCGCAACCCTTCCGTCAGCAACGACAGGTACTGGCGGATGCTCGCCCTCCCCCCGCTGGCCAGCTCCGCCGCCAACGACACCCCGTGGGCCAGCCGCAGCACGTCGATCGGCTCGACGTCCGCCCGTAGCGTCCCCTCCCGCTGAGCCGCCCCGACCAGCCGCTCCGCCGCCCCCTTCATGTGCGTGGCGCAGGCGGTGAGCGTCGCGTTGCTGCCGTCCGTGACGGCCGACCCCAGCAGCGCCTTCAGCCCCCGCACCTCGATCGTGCCGACGCACACCTCGTAGAGCCACTCCTGAAGCGCCTCGCCCGGCGGCAGTTCCTTCGCGATCTCGTCGGCCCGGTCGCCGAGCGCCTCGATGGCGTCGACGTACACCGCCTCCAGCAGCGTCTGCCGCGTCGGGAAATGCCGGTACAGCGTCCCGGAGCCCACCCCCGCCCGCTTGGCGATGTCGTCGAGCGACGCGTTCTCCCCGTGCTCGGCGAAGGCCTCCGCCGCGGTCTTCAACAGCCGCTCATAGTTCCGCCGGGCGTCCGCCCGCATGGGCCTGACCTGCGCCATCCAGATACTCCTTGCGAACCGGGGACCTTCTCCGTATCTTAGCGAGAGTTAAACGGAGACAGTCCCCGGTTATCTCGCGGGCCCTTCCACCTGCCCACACTCCGTTGCTTCGCGCTGCCCGCACGCATCCCACCGGGACCTCGAAACGGGAGAACTCCATGTCCAGCCCGTCCACGACCACCGAAGCACCCCCCGCGTCCCGGCACACTGCCAGGCTCGGCACCGTCCTCGTCGTGATCGTGACCGCCTATCTGATGGTCGGCGTGGACTCCACCGTCGTCAATGTCGCGCTCCCGGACATCCAGCAGGACCTCGGCTTCAGCCGCACCGGCCTGTCCTGGGTCCTCAACGCCTACACCCTCGCCTTCGGCGGACTGCTGCTGCTCGGCGGGCGCGTCGGCGACATCGTCGGCCGCCGCCGCACGCTCACCGTCGGCGCCCTGCTCTTCGCCGGGTCCTCGCTGCTCGGCGGGCTCGCCACCGACAGCGGCTGGCTGCTCGCGGCCCGCGCGGCGCAGGGCGTGGGCGCCGCGCTCATCGCACCGAGCACCCTCGCCCTGATCACCACCAACTTCCCGGACGGCCCGCGCCGTCACCACGCCCTCGGCGTCTACACCTCCATGGCCGGCATCGGCGCCTCCATCGGTCTCGTCCTCGGCGGCATGCTCACCTCCTGGGCGTCCTGGCGCTGGTCCCTGCTGATCAACGTGCCGATCGGCATCGGCGTCGCCCTCGCCCTCCCCCGCCTGGTCACCGAGACCCCGCGCCACGCGGGCCACTTCGACGCGGCGGGCGCCCTCACCGGCACCGCGGGCATGACCTCGCTGGTGTACGCCTTCATACGGGTCTCGACACAGGGCTGGAGCGACACCCTGGCGCTGCTCGCGTTCACGACGGCCGCCGCTCTGCTGGCCGGCTTCACCTTCGTCGAGTCCCGGGCCGTCCAGCCGATCATGCCGCTCCGGCTGTTCTCCGACCGCAACCGCGCGGGCGGCTACGCCGGCGTCCTGCTGCTTCCGGCGAGCATGTTCGGCGCGTTCTACTTCCTCACGCTGATCAGCCAACGGGTCCTCGAATTCAGCCCGTTGCGCGCCGGGTTCGCCTTCCTGCCGATGACGGTGGTGCTGTTCACCACCGTGCGGCTGGTACCGCGGCTGCTCCCGCGCCTCGGCGCCAAGCCGTTGATCCTCACGGGCATGACCCTGCTCGTCGGCGCCTCGGTGTGGCTGTGGCGGCTGCGGCCCGACGACGGCTACGCGACCGGTCTGCTGGGCCCGCTCCTCCTGGTGGGCATGGGCGTCGGGCTCAGCCTGATGCCGCTGAACGCGACGATCCTCGCCCGCGTCCAGCCCCACGAGGCGGGCGCCGCCTCGGGCCTCCTGCAGACCCTCCAGTGGCTCGGCGGGACCCTCGGACTGTCGGTGCTGGTCACGGTGTTCGGCACGGCGACCCGCCACGCGTCCGGCACCCCGGCCGCGATCCTCACCGAGGGCTCGGCCCGCGCGTTCGGCGTGGGCGCGCTGATCGCCCTCACCGCGCTGCTGGTGACGTCGTTCGTGATCAGGGGCAACCGGCCCGAGAACTCTGCCGCCTGACGGGGAAGGCATCGGACTCAGAACAGCGCGCTGTACGCGTTCAGTGCCGGCTGCCCGCCCAGGTGGGCGTAGAGGACGGTGGAGTCCCGGGGGATCTCGCCCCGTGACACCAGGTCGATCATGCCCGCCATCGACTTGCCCTCGTAGACGGGGTCGGTGATCATCCCCTCCGTGCGGGCGGCGAGGCGCATCGCCTCCAGGGTGGGCTCGTCGGGGATGCCGTACGTACCGGCGTGATACCGCGCGTCCAGTTCGACATCCGCCTCGGTCAACTCACGCCGCACTCCGAGGAGTCGACCGGTGTTCCGGGCGATCCTGACGATCTGCTCCGCGGTGGCGGCCGGCTTGGCCGAGGCGTCGATGCCGAGCACCCGGCGCCGCCGTCCGCCGGCCTCCTCCAGTGCGGCGAACCCGGCGACCATGCCGGCCTGGGTCGAGCCGGTCACCGAGCACACGACCACGGTGTCGAAGAAGGCGCCCAGATCCCGCTCCTGCTCGGCGACTTCGTGCGCCCACCCGGCGAACCCGAGGCCGCCGAGCGGGTGGTCGGAAGCCCCGGCCGGGATGGCGTACGGCTTGCCGCCCGTCTCCTCGACCTCCCTGAGTGCCTGCTCCCAGCTCTCCTTGAACCCGATACCGAAGCCGGCCTTCACCAGCCGAACGTCGGCCCCGGCGAGGCGGCTGAGCAGGATGTTGCCGACCTTGTCGTACACGGAGTCCGGCCAGTCCACCCAACTCTCCTGTATCAGGACGCACTGGAGCCCGGCACGCGCGGCCACGGCGGCGACCTGGCGGGTGTGGTTGGACTGCACGCCACCGATCGACACCAGGGTGTCGCAGCCCTGGGCGAGCGCGTCGGCGACCAGGTACTCCAGCTTGCGGGTCTTGTTGCCGCCGTAGGCGACACCGGAGTTGCAGTCCTCCCGCTTGGCCCAGAGGGAGGCACCGCCGAGGTGCGCGGTGAGGCGCTCCAGCGGGTGCACCGGGGAGGGGCCGAAGAGGAGGGGGTAACGGTCGTACGAGGAAAGGGACATGGGTCCTCCCGGAGGCTGGATCAGTCGCCGTCGGTCAGGTCACCGTCGGGGCGGCCGGTGTCGGTCAGCTCGACGAGGTCGGCGAGACCGCGCCAGATCTCCGCGGTGACGCGTACCGCCGTGTCCGCGTCGCCGGCCGCGCAGGCCTCGATCAGCTGCTCGTGCAGGCCCGCGGAGCGGCAGGTGCCGCCCTCGCCGAAGCGGTGGCGCTCCAGCCGGCGGATGAGCGGGGTGTAACGGGCGATGGTGGCTGCCGCGGCGTGGTTGCCCGCGACGCGGACGAGGACGTCGTGCAGCGCGTCGTCGGCGCGCAGCGCCCCGTCGACGTCTCCCGCGCCGACGGCCGCCGCGAACCGCTCGTTGGCGGCGCGCATGCTCTGCACGTCGGCGGCGAAAAGGCGGGGCACGGCGACCCGGGTCGCCAACTCGTGCATGGCCCCGACCACGGCGGCCGCGTCCCGCACATCGGCGGCGACCACCGGGGTGACCCGTGTGTAGCTCTGCGGCTTGCTCTCCAGCAGCCCCTCGTCCACCAGCCGCGAGAACGCCTCCCGCACCGGCGCCCGCGACAGCCCCAGCCGCTCGGCGAGCTCGGCATCCCGCACCACCGCACCGGGCTCCAGCTCCCCGGCCACGATGGCGTCCCGGATGGATGCGTAGGCGCGGTCCCTGAGAAGGGTGCGCTGGACGGGTCGCATGGCCTCCATGACTAAAATGTTAGATGTCAGTCGCCATCGCGGGCAAGGGTGTGGCCCGCACCCCCGGAGAAGTGCGGGCCACGATCGCGCGGCTCAGGCGCCCCAGGGCCAGTCCGCGTCCTGGGCGGTCTCAAGCAACGGGACCATGCGGAAGGCCGCGTCGCTCAGGCCACCGAAGGTGTGCCGGTTCGCCTTGCCCGACGGGCCGTGGCCCGCTCGGTACCCGGCCAGGTTCCAGGTGTAGACCGGCACGTGCGCCGGGACCTGCTCGGTCGGGTCGCCGTGCCGGCTGTAGGCGTACTGCTCGTCGGTGACGATCAGCACCCGGTCCTGCCCCCGGTAGTGGGCGCGCACCGCACTGGTGGTGTCGGTGCCGCCCAGGTCGCCGAAGCGCTCCAGGATCTTCAGCACCGATTCCCCCTTGCGGAAGGACAGCCGACGGCTCGTGGTGCCGAACTCGACCAGATCCGCCTCGGCCGCCCGCAGCGCGAGCGCCGTACCGAAGATCGCCGCCGCGTCCGCCCGGTTCAGCTCCGAGCGGTCCGACAGACGCGACCACATCGAACCCGAACGATCGACCAGGATCAGTGTGCGGCCGGACAGCGCGGGCACGTTGGCCAGCGAGTGGCCGAGCGCCTGCTCCAGCGGGTACGACCAGCGCAGCGAGGGCGCGTGCTGGTACGCGGCGAGGTACCGGAAGGGGAACTGCCGCGAGCGCGCGACCTCGGCCGGGTCGCTGATCTTGGCCGCCACCTGGGCGGCGACCTCGTCCGAGACACCCGCCTGATCGAAATTCCTCAGGTTTCGGACGAGCGCCATCGCACTCATGGACGGGATCACGGCCTCCCAGGCCGCCTTGTCCATCGGCCCCTGGAGCCAGCCGGCCAGCGCCTCCCAGGTGATCCCGGCCGCCGCGAGCCGCTCGGCACCGCCCGCGGAGGTCACCACCGCACGGCGCTCCTCCACCGGCAGCGCCATCAGCTCGCGGTGCGCGGTCAGGACGTCGTCCGAGGCGGGCGGTGCCGCCGTGTCCGGGTGGTGCCGGCGGTCGAGGGCGTACCGGAACAGCTCGCCCTGCCACGGCCTGTCGGCGTGCGGCGCGGCGTGCACGAGGTTGAGGACATCGCCGAATCGGTATCCCTTGGACGCGGTGTCGTACTTCAGCAGCGACTTGCCGCTGTAGAGACGCCGTACGGCGTCGGCGATCCCGCGCTTGACGGGCTGGGGGACGTTGCGGCCGTACGTCGCCGTCCAGTACGCGAGCAGTTCGCCGGGCTCGTCCGGGCGCTGCAGTACGGAGGCGATGACCTGGCGGTTGGCCGGGCCGTCGGTGGCGCCGGCGTCGAGGCGGCCCTTCACGTACTCGGCGGCGCCCACGAGGGAGGCGGTACGGAGGTTCCCCTCGCCGCGCAGCCAGCGGAGCAGGCCGGCCGTCCACGCCGGGTCCTCGACGGCGAGCTGCCGTACGAGCCGCGCGAAACGGTCGTCGCGGTCGGTCCCGGTCTCGTAAAAGGTCTGCTGTGACACGAAGTTGGCGACGGCGAGCAGAAAGAGTTCGGAGCGTGCGTCCCGCTCACGGCCCCGGCCGCCCTCGTAGGTGCGGAGCACTCGGCCGGTGGAGGTGACGCGCGAGGTGGGCTGCGCCTTCGCACGCTTGGTGTTGAATCGCGCCATGGTGAATTCCCCCGAATTCCTTTTTCGTAGGGAGGGCGCAGCAGAAGGTGGGTGCCCGAGATCAGGGGTCGGCGACGGACTTTTCCAGATGCTCTACCGATTGAGCTACACCGACCCGAGGTCGGTGACGGGACTCGAACCCGCAGCATTCCGATCCAATGAAGTAACCGCTGCCTGCGCACCGGGCACCCACCATGAGCTGCGCCTCCCGAGATCATGTCGACGGCGGCATCGGATTCTTTGAGAGAGAAGTAGCCGCTGTCTTCGCACCGGGAGGTGCGCTGCTTTCTGATCTCACTGTAGGAGGCACAGCTCTGGCGGGGCGAGTGAATTAGAGCTCGCGCAGATAGGCGGTATGGGGAGCCCCAGCCGCAAGGCGGGCACAGGCCTCCGTGATCATGGAGTTGCGACGCTCTGTGATCACTGGGGAGACCTGTGCCCGTCCTGCCATCATGGCTGACCGATCCGCTCTGGGGCCAATTCGCGGCGCTCCTGCCCGAGCGCCCGGTCTTCGATCCGGACCATCCGCTGGGCTGCCACCGCCGCCGCATCAGCGACCGGATCGTCTTCGACAAGCTGCTGCAACTGCTCCGGTTCGGCTGCTCCTACCAGGCAATCGCCGACACGACGTGCTCAGCGACCACCATCCGCAACCGCCGCGACGAGTGGATCGCCCTCGGCATCTTCACCCAGCTCAAGCAGATCGCGCTGGATGCCTACGACCGGATCGTCGGGCTCGTGCTCGACCAGATCGCCATCGACGGATCCATCACCAAGGCCCCCGGCGGCGGCGAGGTCGCCGGGCGCTCACCGGTCGACCGCGGCAAACAGGGCTTGAAACGCTCGGGCATGACAGATGGTTACGGAATCCCGCTCGGCAGAGTCCTGGCCGGAGCGAACCGCCACGACTCCCCGCT